>CALBFA010000001.1 GCA_937888365.1 uncultured Fidelibacterota bacterium
TCCAAAACAAGATCTTATTGTCGTTTAGTGACCTTTTTCGACAGCCTCGTTAGGTGCCATTTTCATCATCTTTTGAAAGTAGACTTTTTAGCTCACGCGGTGGCCATGTTTCCTTTATAGCCGTCATGGGAGTATCATTTATGTAATCTGCCATTTTTACTTCATCTGGTTTTTCAATACCCTCCCTATCCCAAAGAGCAGACTCGAGACGGTAACTGAGTTCATTCATGGATCCAAGAACGCTCTTATTATTGGTTTTGGTAATAATGAGGTCCACATCTTCACCTTTCGTGTCGAACAATGCAGGTTTGCTCAATCCTTCAGAATTTAATTGTGCTCGGAGATGATTGTTAAAGTGAGTTTTGAAACTGTCAAAGTCTTTTCGGGTCACACCATAAATAAAAAATGAATACAGACTTAACGTGTGCGTTACTAAAATGCATTTCTTTCGATTGATTGTAATTACGTTCGCATGCCAGTCACGAACTGACTTTTCACCCGTAGTTTCAAACTCAACGGGATTAATCCGAAGTTCCTTTAATAATTTGTTAGTGCATCGAACTGTTTGAGATTTAGAAAGATCAATAAGTTCAAGATTTTGATCCTCTATTTTTGATTTTGCTGAAACTTTTGATCTTGATTCTTTCAAAGATGGTACAAAATATTTCTGCTGAAATGATTCAAGGTTTCTCAAACCTGCTTCTGTCAAATAAACTGATTTGTTCTTGTTGACTGGATCGGTAATCCAACCACGAGTATGCATCTCATCCAGAAGTCCCCAATCGATATTTTTCCAGACTCTATCATCTTCATGCAAAGACAATCCAAGTATTGCCAACGCGCACTCTACAATTCTGTCCTGGTCCAATTCTTTCATATTCGAAGACCTCCTATTCTTGTGCTCCTAACGCACTTGGCTTGAGCTGCTTCCTGAGAAAGCATCGCTTTGTAAGTTAATTGTATTGTTCATTATTTTCGTTTTACGCTCCCTGCATGTCTTTGATTCCGACTGTAGTGCAGTGAAAACGTAGTGTCGGAATGAGTCAGCTCTGAACCATTGTTATACAGATTATTATGGATGGAACGCTCATTTCTATTACCGCTTTTCCAGTAAATATTCTTTGTCGGCTATTATGGCAGAGAGTTTTAAACCATTATTTGAGACACTTAATCTTCCATATTTATGCATGCCTAGTACTTTTGCGATTACCTGTCGGGATATCTCATCACCATTTGTTTCCATAAAATCATATTCCATCAACTCCAAACTTGTACTATCTGTCCGTATATTCTCGTTAAGTATATATAATGTTTGAGTTTCAGTGGCAAAATCGACATCAAATTCTGAGTGACCCCCTCGTATTTTTCTTATGAGCGTTCCATCTATCAGGCTGTAGCATTTTATTGTGTTCTGCACCTCCTTCGTTAACACAATTTTCTCATTTGACCATAATATCTCTATGGGTCGTAATCGGGACTCAATATTTGATATGCTTATGATGGATTCTCCACTTCGATTTATCAATTCGAGATTACGGTTCATCTTAGCACCTGTTAAACTAAAGATGGCGAACAATCTCCCATTTCGTGAAAGCCTGATACCTTCACTAGACTAATACTTATCCTCAATAATCCTTTTAAATAGAACCTTATTGTTAATATCGACTACAAATGTCACATAAACAATTTTATCTTTAACAATAGCTGGTACACGGACGGCTACATCACCATTCTGGCTATTATATTCACAACCTATACCGATATGACCCTCACCAGCCGGAACAAGGTTATCAACTCCCTCTGTTAGAACCAGAGTTGACTTATCAGGTAGTCTGACTTCAAAAGATTTATTCAGCATATTCAAGGTTATTAGTCTGCCATCTGGTAAATATAGAGATCCTCCTTGGTTCGACGATCGAGGCAGGGAGTAGTTTGCTAAGGCATTACCGTCATTACTATAAATATTGAAGAAAACTGTAGTTTTACCCAATCCTTCTTGAAAAGGAAAGTTTCGATCAAGGTTTGCTCTAAGATATAATTGTGTGCCATCATCTGTGAACTTTGGTGGAGAAAATATGTTGCCTGATTTGAGATCAAAAAAGTACTCGTATCCGCCACCTTGTTCCACCTGAAACCTGTTCGCCATCAATGCTATAGTTCCAGGTTCAGTTTGCGATTTTTCATACCAGGTAACTGGCTTAGTCTCAGGTGGAAATTCTGACACCGAAATCAGTTTATATCTTGAAGATTCTTCTGAGTAAATAGAGAAGGATAGAGCAAAGAGCAAGAGGAATAATAATTGTTTAATATTTGTTTCCATTTTCATCCCTATTAGCTGACTTTTTTTGTATAACGTACCGCGTGTTGAGCGGAACCCCGACTTGCGTTTTTTGAAAACTTGTTTTCAAAAGGCAGCAACCAAGGGGCGGCGTCGCGAAGCGATTGCCGCTCCAACACCTTGTTAGCCCGCCGCGCGGGTAACTGGGTGGGAGTGGAGTTCATCACGCGGTGCGTTAGCGGCGCCCCAAGGCGGCGCTAACGCACGTTTCAGTGGTTGAAACCGCATAAGATGAACCTGAAAAAAGAACAAAACTTTAAATTTACCGCAAAACTACTTAAGTGCATCGGCGGTTTCAATCCACTGGAAACGATTGTTAGGGTAAAATTACTTACATGTGTTGAATTATTGTTGATAAAATTTGAATTACAATACCTACTCCTACACCCCATAAAGCAAGATGACATGCTCTTTTTGCTTTCTCAGGTTTGTCTTCCTTCCATACAAAATACATTATTGCCCCTACTAATGGAATACAAAAAAATAAAATTCCAATGGGACCGACAGCTGTTTCTTGTGAGACTCCCGTAGGTTTGCCTTTTAGATTCTCTCCACAACTTGAACAAAATTCAGCGGTATCTACATTCTCTTTACCACACTTTGGACAGAACATTAGATTTCTCCTTTAATTAATTTTAAGATTAATAGACCCAAATATTGACCTATACAGGATACTATTCCCATTTGACCAATTCCACTTAATATACCAGTAATTACTCGTAATGCATTATTACTCTCCCTTAAACTTGCTGCTTGAGTTATTCCATCTATATAAGCTGGAATATTTAATGCTATCGATATAAATATATTCACCGCAAAAATATGCAACACATATAATGGAAAAGTAAGATAACCCAAAAGCATTCCAGTACATCTTGCGCAAACAGGAAATTGTTTGCCTTTATAAAAAAATGAACGTTCTGGAATTCTATGGCATGCGACGAACATAATTTTGGGTATAATTAACTTTTTCATGCTTCAGCAATGACCATAATGATTACAAACAGAATTATTAATAATAACCATAAACCCAAAGCCCACCATGTCAAAGAACATACTTCTTTAGATTTTTGGGGTTTATTATCCTTCCAGACAAAATATAAAATAATACCAAGTAGTGGAGAGATACAGACATTCCCTAAGAAGATTAAAGTTTTATCATTTGATTCAAGACCTTCAGTATTAGTAGTAGCTTCACTCCTTTGTCTAAGTGAATTGCCACAATTAATACAAAACTTAGAGCTCTCATCATTCTCCGTACCGCAATTCCTACAATATGCCATAATCTTTTCTCTCCAATTGATTTTAGTTTAATAACTATAAACCCTAACGGATAAGCTCTGGGGCGTGAATGTTATTGGTAAAATTCATTTGTACTAATTTAAAGATATTTATCTCAAAATCCTCATTTCAATGCAGCCAGCGTTTCACGTCCCTAGCAGCGGGGGTTAGGTAGCTATACTTATTTATTTTTCAAAAGATCATATGCTTGATTTACCTCTTTCATGAGTAACTCAGCAAGTTCTCGTATTTCTGGATGCATTGATGAGACCTTATCAGGATGACACATCATCCCTAACTTTCGTCGTTGTTTCTTTAGTAGCTCGATATCGTTTGTTCCCCTTGGGAGATTTAAAACTTTGTAAGGGTCTATTTCTCGTTTTCTTGAATTACTTTTTGAAGCATACGAATTTATCCGTTCCCATTCTTTTTTAATCTCATTTTGAGCCTGTTGTAATTCTTTTTCTAAACTAGAAAACTGTTTTTCTTTTTCAAATAACAATTTTTCCATATTTTTTAATTCATTTTGTTTTAGCAAAATATTTTTCTTTAATGCATTGACTTTAGATTTTTCAAAGTCCAGTTGAACCTGGTGATCTGATTTTTTTCCCTCGAAAACCGTAAGTTCATTATGAAGAATTTTAGACTTTTTCTCAATATATGTATATTTTAATATCATAAATAGTCCACTTGCTACAAAAGTTACAAAGACAATAAATATAATTTTTTGAGATGATATTTTTTTCTCTTCAATAGAATTTAATTTTTGGTTGTATTCCGTTTCTAAATTATTCTTTTTAGTTAAATGCTCGTCTTCTAATCTTTTCTTTTCTTCTAAAATTTCATTATTAAGACTCTCCTTTTGTAAAAAGTACTTCCTTTCCAAATTGGCTTTTTGCCTTTTCAAATCATTGACTAACTGAATATGCTCTTGTTCAATTTTATTCAAATCGTCGGAGATGGAAGCACCCCTATTTCTCGTTAACTTTTTTATAGCTTCCATTTTCTCTAATAATTCTTTTGAGTTTGTATCGATTAGAAGGGCACTATTAATAGCATTTTCGGCTTCATCAAACATATATAGATTCAAATAGGTATCAGCTAATAATTGATAGTTTTCAATCGACTTTTTCCTTTTTATCGACTTATTTAAGAATTTTAGAGCTTCTTTATAATCTCTATGTTCAATTAACCATTTTGCGACTTGAATATTTTCATCAGCACTCCCAAACATTAATATTTTTGTTCGAATAATCGGAGAATTCAAATCGGCACAATAGGCTACTGAAAGTAGAAATATTAGGGCAAATAAAACGAAATATAGCTTATTCAATTGTGTAGCTACCTAACGCCAAGCGCTTGAGCTGCTTCCCGGGGAAGCATCGCTTTGTTCGATAACTGTATCCATCCACATCATTTTCGCATTGCACTCCATTGCGTGTGAGTCAGCTCTAAGCAGCTTGTTAGGCCCTGACTGATAGGAGTCAGGCTATTCATCTTAAAATAGGTTGAAGCTAACACAGTATCACCAAAAAGCAGAATGCCCATCCAAACACAGTTCGTTCAGATAGGCATCTAGACACTTAAATCTTGCACGTATCCATAGATACTCAGAACATTTCACTCTTTAGCCATTCATGGCTTTCACTCGGTTAATTTCAACCTCAATTTCATTGAAAAGTGCAGTATAAATACCAGGATCGAGTATTTGCTTGACACTCTGCTGGCTAGCACTTTGCCATTTATTCCCCTGTCCATATTTCGCTTCTTGCAGATTTAGTCTTATCTCAGTCTTTGTTTCGTTGATCTTGTTGACCATGAAACTAGCTTCCATATTACTACCTTTGTCAGCCACATATCCTAAGATTAGCGCTTGGGCAACCTGTGAACCCATTTCTTCTTCCCGATCAATGGTTGCGTTTATAAGCCCCGTGTTCATGTCTGTGTTTTTGATTATATAACCTTGATCTTGAATAACTGTTAGAACAGCCCTAAAAGTCGTTTCATACTCTGCTTCATAAACTTTTGATGTAATCTGTCGCTTCTGGGCGGGTGACAGCTGTGGTTGTACAGCACATCCCAAGACAATTACTAACACAACAATTAGAGTAAATACTCTAGAAACATTTCCTCTCATAATAGCCCCTTTTTTTGCTTTCGATTAATACGATGATGAAATGATGCTATAGTCAAGCACAACATCATTGTCGTCAAAAATTAAGATTAAATCAAATGAGCTGGTGGTTGAGGTTGCTAAAGCCCTTGATCCAAGCCAAATATCGCTTGCTGCTGCAGCCCCAGACTCGAATGACATTTTGCTGTAATTCCATACTTCATTATCGTTTTTATTTATCGTAACCAAATTAGGCGCACCAAACAAAGCCATTACCTCAGCCTGGTTCGTTTCACCTTTAACAATTTTCGTCTTAACCATCCCAACAGTGAGATTACTTTTCTGCTTTGGTTGAACCTCAGGCATTGGTGCGCATGTATATACAAAGCATACACCTAGAAAAAGAATGATTGTGATAATTTTTGTCATTTTGTCCCCTTTTTACTTCTTTAAGATAGATTGAACTTAATTCTATGAGCATTCAATTCAAGAATCATTTTATGTTAATTTTTTTAGAGCAGGAATTGGATCCCCCAAATTCTTCCATGGGCCTAAC
>CALBFA010000002.1 GCA_937888365.1 uncultured Fidelibacterota bacterium
TAATCAACTACCGAGCCAGCTACAATACTTTCTGGAGCTATTCTTGTTGTGAAATTTACGAACCCGCCCATGTTAGACTCCCATGTGTTCTACTGTTACAATCGTTCCGTTTGTGTCAGCATCTATAAATATTTCATTTGCAGCATCTCTACCACCACCCTTTTGCAAGAACATGAGATGAGATTCTAGGTATCTCAGGACTGTTCCTTTTTTAGGCGAGGTCGTGGCATCACTACCAGCAGCAGTTGAGCCAACCGTTACCAGCCTAGCAGTATTATTATTTGTTACGCGGATTGCTTCACTTCTCGTGTCAGTAGTCGGATTGACGGGAGTTCCAGCCGTTGTGACTGTTACCTCTTCGTTCGCCCTAACTCTTAGTCGTATTACTTCTGTTTCCATTATCTTTCTCCGCTTTCTTCTTGACTTCTACCCAACCCTTTGCTAGTAATTGTACTAGGTTCCGCGCTGGGAAATCATGTTTAATGCCGTTCTTTTCCATAAGCATAGCTACCACCTTACGCTATCGAGAAAACGTCCGCAATGTCGTTTCCGAGAGCTACAGTTTTAAAGATAGTTACCTTTGTTTTGCCGTTGTCAACATCAGTAAAGCAGCGACAAGTTGCTGCCACGGTCAATACTTTTCCGTTTGACATCGTTAATACGAAGTTATCAGCAGCTTCAATATCAGCCATTTCAGAAGTTACCAATTCGGAGATAATAAGCTCGGCCGTAAGTTTACGTCCCTCTTCCCAATCTTCTTCCGTGCCATCTTCAAAGACTACGTTACCCTTTTTGGTTTCTACATTAAGGGTAAGTGAGTCAGGCTTTAATCCTGAGTATGTACCCTTTGCCGTACTGCCAGCTTTAAAGGCTATACTAAATGGGCCGAATACAGTTAAGTTTCCTTGTGTTAATGCCATTAGGAACTCCTTATGAGATAGCGAACATACTGGACATTGCAACGCCAGTAGCTACAGTTTTAAAGATAGTTACCTTTGTTTTTCCATTGTCCACGTCCGTAAAGAAGCGACAAGGAGAAGCAACAGTTAAGATTGAGCCGTTGTCCATTGTAAGGACAAAATTGTCTGAGGTTTCGATTGCCGCCAAATCAGTTGTGCTCAATTCTGAAATAACCAGTTCGGCAGTTAATTTTCTGCCCTCGTCCCAGTCCTCTTCCGTACCATCTTCAAAGACGGCATTCCCTTTTTTTGTTTCTACTGACAAGGTTAGAGAATCGGGTTTAAGTCCAGCATAGGCAACAGTTTGGGCTGCTACCAATTTGAAGCTCAGACTAAAGGGTCCGAATACTATAAGTTTTGATGGTTCAAGTGCCATTAGGTGCTCCTAATATCTAAAGTTATATCTCTAAACGTAATCACTATCTTGTCACCAAGTTCTTGAGTAGAGAAGTTTTGTTTTGTTTCAGTTACCGTCACCGTTTCAAGTGTCGATAATGACCTCAGGCCAGCAATGCCAGTCAAGCAGTCATCTAATTTTTGTAAATATAAATCATTGTTCGCATCTAGGACAAATTCTATAATCACACTCAATGCGCCCCAATCGATTGACTCAAAACTAGAGTCACCCAATTCAGGAAATTTTATTGTAAAACTATCGTTTTTTAATGCGCTTGGAAAGATACCAAGCTCTAAAGAAAACCACTTCGCTAGAGGCACATACCTAAAGCCAAGAGTCGTGAATACAGTCTTAATGGCTGTATGGAGTGTTTTAAAATTGGTAACCACTTAACGCCCAAACGAAACGCGCTGAATCTTGCGCTCTTCACTTATTTCAATGATGCCATCGTCATTGGCATCTACATAATAAATCAGCTCGACATTATTAGAATCTCGCTCATAAATAGAGGATGTTTCAAACATATCGTTAGCCTTAAATATTTCAGCAATGGTTAATAATACCAACCGCTCCTTGAGATATTCAACGTCAGATATATCCTTTACAAGCAACAGTAATGCCGTCAATTCAGCCTCAGTTAGTGAGGGTTGATTAAGACGTTCATTATCTTTTACCTGTCTGTAAAGGATTGATTTTGCTCGGTTTATCTCCTCTGCAAAACTATCGCTCTCAGTATCATACTGGAAGTTTAGTATATCAGGTCGGACAACTTTTAAATCGGCTATCGTTACGGCTATTTCGGTTAAGACGGCCATTACTTGACTACTGCTACCCCAGACTGGACGAAGATTTCAGCAATCCACGGCTCGGCTTGGAATAATTCACCATACTTTAATGAGTAACCCTTTTTGTTGATTTCGCATTCATGGGCAACGGCTACGCAAAGTAGCGTCACTAATGTCTCTTCGACTAACTCAGATTTTAATTCAGGTTTGGCTTTTGCCATGGTAGCACCTCTTTATTTTATGTTATAGGGGAAGGGAGGATATTACTACCCTCCCAGAACAGACTAGAGAGTAATTCTTTTAGACGTTTGTCCCATAACTTGAGGCGCTTGTGATCATCCAATGAGCGGCTTGGTCTACAATTTTGTATTCAATTACACCGTACCAACCAACATTCAATACGCGGCCAAGCATGTCGAAAGGACCCGTGATTGTAAGGGTTGGGTCTTTGGAAACAGCGCGTCCCATTGCGTTGCGTCCAATAAACTGTGTATCGTAACTATCGACTGCGGATGCCCCTGCATCAGTATGAACACTAACACCAGTTGATTTTACCCAACGGAAACCACCGTATGAACCAACTTCATTTTTGATGAGTTCGGTTGTGTTTACATACGTGTTAGCTGCGATAAAACCAGCTAAATCAGTAATATCCGCTGCAATGTCAGGGTGGCAGATAGCAATATACATATCGCCATCAAAAGGCATAATGTTGGCGCGTGAAAGTCTGTTGTGGACATACTTCAAATCAGATGCTTGGATAGTATCAGTTGCTACAAGAGCAGCTTCTGAGGCGGCCGAGTTGGCAATCAAGATGTTTGTACCAGCTTCACCAGCAATGATTCCGATAGCGTTCAATGACTCTACCATATTTTGAGCAACGGATTGAGCTGTACCGAGGTCAGCTTTTCCACCTGTTTGGAGTGATGCGAGTTTAGTTGTGCCGACTACATTACCATACTCTTTAGGAGTAAAAGTAACTTTTGTGTCAGCCATAACTACGCGGTCTACATCAGTTCCATCAGTAAGTGCGGTTGTTGCTTTTGCGAGTTTTGTAAATTTTGTGAGGTCAATCGACTTTGCGCCAATTTCCCGTTTGTAATCAATGACTGAGTCAATGATGATATTATCAGTTGCGGCTAAAAGAAAAGCCTTGTCCATCAACGCTATTTGACTGTCATCAAAAGCACTAGCGGTCGAAATTACATCTGCCATTTTTGTTGCTCCTTTATATCCTTACATCTCTGCTTGGATTAATTCAAGTTCTTGATGAGTTTTAGCATTCGCAAGGCGTTCGGCAAGTGTACCACTTGGCTTCCCTTTGCTCAAATCTACATCTTTTGGTTTTGTTGCCACTTGACCGAAATAGTCTAGCTTCTTAAGCTCTTCCATTTTGGTAAGGTTATGAGCGAGGTCTTCTTCACTCATTTTTGAAACATCAAAAGAACCGTCATCGCTTGGAGTAGGCAGTTTAAATAAATCTTTTGCCTTTTCAAACTTCTCGTGACTTTTTACGGTATTAATATGTTCGCCAAATGAAACCGTTCTCTGCTTAACTACCGAGGCTTTGTATTCCTGGAGCTTTGCGATTTCAGCTTGCATCGACTCTAAACCGTCCTGTTGTTTTAACTCGTCATTCTCGATTTTTAGGTCTTCATAATCGGAGTTAATTTTACGAATCTTTTTTTTACGTTCTATTGCTTCACCTGTGGCAACGGATAGAGATTGTAAAGTATCTTGCGCATCATTCATTAAAGTAGCCAATGCTGAGTTGAATACTTCTAGCCCTCCATCTGTAGGAGTGGCATTCGCTTTGATTGTTTCGATTAACTTTGCAACACTATCTTTTGTAAAATCCATTGTTATCCCTCTCTGACTACTGTCTGAGTGACTGTGCCCAAATTGGGCGTTACTTTTGGCTGACTCGCCGTATTCCTTATGAAGTTATTAAATTTCATGGGTTTAATATACATTCACTTTTATTTGATGTCAATTGGTTTAAGCAAACACTTGCAACCGACATTGCAAACAGTATCACCGTCACGAGGTAAGCCTTTCCCGTGTGATTCCCACTCTGAGATTGTCTGAGGTTCCATCAATGAATGGCTCTCGCAATCGGTACAATGTTTAGTCTTAACCGAGCCGAGAACCCATTCATATTTTTGCTCAGGATTAGCTTTAGCGTATAATCTGACAGGCTTCGCGACTAGCTGTTTTGTCATTTCGTTTATAATTTTATTAATATGATTATTCCAAACTTTTACAAAATTTTCACCATCAAAATATGATTTTAGGATTGTTTTATCTGCCAATGATTTGCTCATTCCGTCAGCCTGGAGCTTCTTTGATTCGAGTATAGCTCGATCTACCATTGCTTGAGCTTCTAGTTCAAGTTCGGCAACTACGACTTCAGTGCTAGTCGTTACCTGTGCCCCTGTGATTATAAACGCCATGTTATTTCCCTATAATCAGTCTAATCATTTGAGGCATCAATTGTCTTGTGGCTTCTGCTCTAAATCTTGTGGGGAATGCACTATTTTTAGGGAGAATCCCGAATATTCCTGAGTAACGTCCACCAGCGGTATTGTGCCACTTAAAGAGTTGGCGATAGGTAACTTGTTTCTTGGACATTGTGCCGTTTTTGTAAACTCTCGGAGTGTGCTTAGCTCCTGAGGCAAATATAATAAGTTTATCTCGACCAGCTCGGTAATTATACCCTTTACGATTTGTTTCGCCAGTATCTATGAGCCAGGGTTTGTTGTTACTTGGGTTTTTATGGCGAGGTGCATAATCTATATCGACTCCCTGTCCTTTAGAGATTAGTCGTTTATAGGACGGGATAATATTCTTCTTGGCTTCTCTTGCAAAGAATGCCGAAAAATCAGCTTTTACTTTAGCCATTCTAATCCCATCTTCATAAATAGCCTCGTATAATCTGAGGACAGTTTCCCAAGTCCTAAGCGTATCTCTTCCATCACTAAATCACGATTAAGGCCATGCTTTTTGATAGCCATACTCACTATCGACTTATACTCTTTAGTGAATTTTAGGGTCGCTTCTGACTCGTTCTTTATGAGTTTATTAATGTCCACTATACTATTGGCATCTCATCTATTGGCATATTGTCAATGTGATTTTGTACTTCTTCAGGAGTGTTATCAAAAGTCAATCCTGTCAGCTCCTGAGTAATAGCGAGGTTTGTTTTTATATATTCTTTGGCTTGGTCTTCATCCATTTCAGGGTTACGTCTCATAACGTACAACAAAGGTGAGCTAGTGCCGTCTTTCCACATATCTTGCTCAAGTCGGTATTCATCAGCCGCGTCTGTAATCATGTTCGGCTCTTGGTACTCAATGACCAATTCGTCAATCAATGCCATATCGACTAAATCTGTTGGCCTATGATAATTGTTTACAGTAGCAAGGGCTTTAACTAGCTCTATATCTGTTGGTGTAACGACATTAATATCATGTGCCCAGTCCCTTAGGAGAGGCTCATTTTGGACTCGTAACGCCAATGATGATACAGCCTGTTTGAAGTCAGGTTTTAGGACGTTGCCTACATTGTGAGTATTCGCCACGACTGACCATAAGCCCTCGATTAGTTTCATGGCTTCATCATTATAGAGTTTTGCTTCTATGATTTTTGCATCCATGTTATCGCGGCCAAGTTGGTTTTCAGGCATTATAGGGTGTCTAAGCCCTGTTTTGAGTTGTCCCTTATCTCCCTCAGTTCCAATAGCATCAAAGTTTAGTAACAGAATCCTAATCGTTTCCTGAATAGTGTCATCCTGAATAACGGTTAGCAGTATATTAATAGCTCTGACTAACTCGACAAGTGAATCCATTGCGTTTCCCCAAAAGCCCTCACCACGTTCTGAGTATCTGTATGTAACAAATGGCCAATAGTCGGGGCCGAATAAATCAGTATTCTCGCCAACGGGTAATTTCTCATCAATAGGTTTTCCAGCCTTACCTATCTTCATTTTATAATGGAGTGTCTTTGCTTTTCCGCTATCATCTTTTGACAATAGTTCCCAGAATATTCGGTATGTAGCATCGCCTGAGCCTGTTAGATAGCTGAACTTTCTCATGCCTTTATCATAGGAGTCATACGTTTCAATTTCACAGTTACCAGCGTGCCAGGAGTTTTCTATATAGAGTTTATCGAGTTCCTTATTATAGCGGACAAAAGCTATGATTGTGTTATGAAAGCGAGAGCGTTCTAATGTTTCAGGTAACCAGCGATTAAGTTGAACCTCGTCTAGCATCATGTCGAATCGTGTCGTGTCTGCATCTTTTGGAAACTTATAGAGAGGTGGAGTATCATAGACATTGCATATCTTCCTAAGGAATGACGGGATTAGCTCGTCTAATACGATTAGCTTCATGCGTCTAATGTCGGCATTATCTACATACTGTTGTAAGTCGTTCTTGAGTATTCCTGAGGCATTCAGTATGTCACGTGTGAAGTAAACTTCTCTGAGATTGGCTAACTTCTCTCTATCTTCATTTGTTATCTGTCTAATATTATAAGACTTGCTTCCAATATAGTTGATACCGTTTCCACCGTTAAGTATTTCTAATGCTGAGGTCATTGTGCCACTCCTAATTCTTTAAATTCACGTGCGAATAGTAACCATACTAAATAGTCAAAGGCATCAGAAGCGTGTGTTTGGTTCGGGTCGCTTTTATCTTTGCCTCCTTTGTTGTCGCTTTCATTTCGCTCTAAATCTAATTTAAGCTGAGTGCATTTACTATTAATAATACATCTTTTATGCTCGAATAGTGAATTAGCGACATTCACTCTATTGTTTATGTTAGCGTTATGTGTAGGGACGTTCACTTTTACTCTCCATCCGTGAGCTTCAAGCGTCTGTTTTAATATCATATAATCAGTCGTAAAATCTCTATGTGACTCAAAGTTATTTGAGGCATCTCCAGTTATCAGAACCGTTTTATTAATTTGGTCTTTGAACTTATCAATAAATAATAATGCCGAGCTTTGGGTTTTTGCATTATTGGCAACTGTCACGTCATCTACTATTTTTAATCGTGTCCTCGTGCCTCGTGCCGTGTGAATCTCATCAGTTTGCCCAACTACCCATGCCATAGGACTTTTATTAAAGTCACATGATAATATAATATCGTTATTAATGTTACGCCTAGCTATAAGGTCGTCTATTACATCATTAGAATAAGCATAATAAAGAGTCCCACCATAGGAAACAAATTCTCCCTCGTATTCTTGCTTGTACGTCCGCTCGTCAAGTGTGTCTCTAGCCGATTCAATCATTTTAGCTGGCAAGATGTCTGAGCTGAACCAATGGAAGTATCCCCACTCGCTGTTCTCTATCTCTACCATCCCGCCTGTATTTGGGAGTATTTTAGGCAATACGCCACCAGCCGCATATAAAGCCTTGTCATAATAATGATTGCGCCCTTCAGGTACCCCAATGAGCCAAGCCCACCCCTCGCGGTCAGCCAATGCAGGGTAGACGTTCTCGTCAAATGCTCCCTTTTTCATATTCCCGTATTCGTCTAAGATTCCGCCATTCCAAGGTGAACCCTCAATCCTTTCAGGCTTATCTAAGCCAATGACTGTAATTTCTGACTGAATATCACCAAGAGAAGTGTAAACGGTTAGTTCTGTTTCAGAGGGCTGCTTTGACCACCAAGGGCGGGTCAGTGCTTTTATATCATTCCAGTAAATCTTTTTGGCTTGAGCCCGTGTCGGGGCGGCACAAAAATAATAATTTGTCTCAAACTTCGTTTCAGTAGTAAGGGCAACGGTTACGATTTTTCGCTTTGCAAGTTCTGTTTTTCCTGACCTACGCCCTGACGCATCTACTATGAATCTCTTTGTGGAGTACCAAAGAGCGTTCTGTACTGGATGAGGCCTTAATGGCGTCCAGCGCGAATAGGGATTAGTTGACAAGCTCTTTCCCCGCTGTGGCTTGGTTCATCCACTCAAGGGTTTCTTCCCTGGTGATTCCTGTTCCTTTGCTTTCTTCATTATTGGCATAGTTTATAGAGACCCATTTCCCTTTAGACCTATTTACAAGATAATATATTTGAGCCGTTACTGAGGGTTGGATTGTTTTCTTGGTCACCTTCATGTGGATTACTTCAGCTTCACCATTACCGACTTTTCGCTTTTCCGTAACTGTCTCTGTCACTTCAGAAGGGAGGCATCTTTGGAGCAGGGCGTTTTCAACTAAAGCAATCTCTTGGTCAACTGCTTCCTGGTCAAC
>CALBFA010000003.1 GCA_937888365.1 uncultured Fidelibacterota bacterium
TAAATACCTTTGGAAGTCTTAAACAGAGACCCAGTTATTTTGACACTCCCAAAAAACTAAAAATAATCGTATAAAAAAGGGGCATTGAGCCCCTTTTTTATTTCATGTTGTTTAGAATTATTCGCTTAGAAATCTTTCAGCTTCTAAGGCAGCCATACATCCGTTTCCCGCTGCCGTGATAGCTTGTCTATAAAGCGGATCGCGAACATCTCCGCAGGCAAAAACGCCTGGTAAATCCGTTGCAGTAGAATCAGGTTTTGTAATGAGGTAACCAGCTTTGTTTGTTTTCAAAGTGTCAGCAAATATCTCCGTATTGGGTTTATGGCCAATCGCCATAAATACACCATCAATATTCATTTCACGGAGCTCACCATTTACAGTGTCTTTAAGACGAACTCCTTTAACGCCACCTGCCATAGGTTCACCTAGAATCTCGTCAATTGTAGCGTTATATATAACTTCAACTTTTGGATTATCGAGTGTTCGTTGAATCATAATCTTAGAACCTCTAAACTCATCGCGTCTGTGAACGAGATATACTTTTGAAGCGAATTTAGTTAAAAATGTTGCTTCTTCGAGAGCTGAGTCTCCGCCACCAACGACGATAACTTCTTTGTCGCGATAGAAAAAGCCATCACACGTCGCACAAGCCGAAACGCCAAAACCCATAAGTTTTGTTTCGGATTCAATTCCTAAAAGTCGAGCAGTTGCTCCTGTTGCGATGATAATAGCATCAGCTGTGTATTTTGTATTTGCATCAACGGTCACCTTGTATGGACGTTGGCTAAAATCGACATTGGCAACATGTTCAAATTTAGTAACGGCACCAAAACGATTGGCCTGGGCGCGAAATATTTCCATCAATTCAGGACCTTGAATGCCATCGACGAAGCCTGGATAATTCTCAACTTCAGTTGTAATCGTCAATTGGCCGCCGGGCTGGCTACCTTCTAATACGATTGGTTTTAAATCAGCACGGGCTGCATATATAGCGGCGGTAAGACCAGCAGGGCCTGAACCTATAATAAGTACTTTTGCGTGTTCGGACATCATTTCTCCTATTCATCCAGTAGAACTGGTTTTATAAATATTTTTAAAAGCAGACTTTTGATTCAAATAGAGACGCTTTGTTACAAAGTTAATCTATTTGGATGCCTAACTCATCAATCTTGCGATAAAGGCTGGACAAGCCTATGCCCAAAATTTCCGCAGTTTTGGCTTTGTCGCCATCGGTATGAGTTAAAATTGACACAATATGTCGTTTCTCAAAGGAGCGAGACGCTTCCTTTAGATTGTTTGGGAAGTCACTGTTCTTGTAAGAAAATGCCCGTTGAGGTAAATCTTCAATGGTGATGGAGTTACCATTGCTCAACAATACACCACGCTCAATAATATTTTCTAACTCGCGGACTTCACCTTTCCAATCATAATTGCATAAAATTTTCAAAGCGTCATTATCAATCGTGAGAACACGTCGTTTAAGTTCATCATTATATTTATTAATAAAAAATTTGACGAGTAATGGGATGTCTTCTTTCCGTTCTGAAAGGGAGGGGAGATGTAAGTCAACAATGTTTAGTCGGTAATACAAATCTTCTCTAAATCGACCTTCTGAGACTTCTTTGAATAATTCTCGATTCGTTGCTGAAAGCAATCGTACATTAATGGGAATAAATTGGCTGCTACCCAGGGGCTTAATTTCCCGAGTTTCAATGGCCCGAAGGAGTTTTACCTGAATTTGTAAAGGGATCTCACCGATTTCATCGAGGAATAATGTCCCACCTGAAGCCGACTTAAAAACGCCATCTTTATCTTTGACGGCACCCGTAAATGCGCCTTTTCTATATCCAAAAAGTTCAGATTCAAATAATGTCTCTGGGATGGCTCCGCAGTTAATAGCGACAAAGGGACGATTGGTTCTATCAGATCGAGCGTGAATAGCTCTAGCGACTAATTCTTTGCCTGTACCTGACCGCCCTGAAATTAGAACCGTTGTTGTGGAAGGCGCAACTTTGTCAATTAATTTGTACATATCCTTCATGGCGCGACTTTCGCCAATAATATGTTCGTAATTATATTTAGACGATACTTCATTGCGTAAGTATTTGATTTCACGCATCAAAACCCGTTGATGAGAAAGATTTTTTAATTTCAGAATCAGTTCATCAAAATCGAGTGGTTTTAGGATATAATCCATAGCACCGTGACGCATTGCATCGATAGCGGTTTCGGTCGTTCCCATGGCTGTGATGACGATTACGAAGGTATCGGGGGCGATCGTTACAATTTTCTTTAATAGGGAAATTCCGTCTAAATTTGGCATCCTAATATCTGAGATAACAATATCAAAAGTACCTTCTTCTATTCGCTCAAGCGCTTTCGCACCGTCTTCAGCCGTCTCTGTAAGGTAACCTTCATCCGATAAGACTTCTGATAAAGAGTCTCGAATTTCTTGTTCATCATCAACAATTAGAATTGAAATCGCCATCTATTGATTCTCCATAGGTAATTGGATTTTAAATGTAGTACCATTTTCTTTGGAACTTGTAACACTGATGTTTCCACCCAAATTATTAATAATTCCGTGACTAACGGATAAACCAAGTCCTGTGCCTTTTCCTATCTCTTTTGTCGTAAAGAAAGGTTCAAAGATATTATCCATGACATGATTCTCCATACCTTCACCATTGTCTTCTACTAATATTATGATGCGGTTTGATTGCTTGAAGGTCGTAATCTTAATCAAGTTCCCCTTATGAACCATGGCATCGTAGGCGTTGACCAATAAATTCACAAATACTTGATGAAGTTTATCGGGGGAGGCAAGGATTTTAGGCAAATCATGTGCGAGATTAAGTTCTAGTTCGACTGAGCGACTTCTATTATCGTATCGTAATAAACCGACAGCATTTTGAATGACTTCATTAATATGCATGTAGCTGACATTTGAAATTTGAGGTCGTGTGAAATCGACTAACTCGTGTACAATCGTCGATATACGCTCAATATTAGCTCTAATTCGAAGGAGTTGCTGTTTTTGTAAGTCGTTATCAGTTTTGCGCATCATAAGCTGTACAAGTGAGGATATGGCCGTCAGTGGATTCCCAATTTCATGCGCGACACCTGCTGCAAGGTTTCCTGCAGTAATGAGTCGATCATCCATTCTCATATTGTGTTGAATCCTATTTATTTCAGAGATATCTCGGATAATTTGTGATCTACCCAGAATTGTATTGCCTCTTTTTAATACCGTTTCCGTAATATTTACCGGAATAACTTGACCGGTTGATTTTTTCCGCTCCGTTTGATAATTTTTAACATAACCATGATGGTCAATACCATAGGCGAGACAAAGAAGTTCACCTGCTTTTATCAGGTTTTCAGGTATCATTTTGCCAATCGGTGTATTGATCATTTCGTCTAGCGTCCAGCCAAATATTTTTTCCGCACCATTATTCCAACTTTGAATATGATTATCGAGGCCAATTGTTATGATGGCATCTGCGGAATTTTCAACAATGTCACGATATCGATTTTCCGTTATAGCCAGTTCACTGGTAAATTGCATTTTAAATTGATACACGACCCAAATCGCCCAAACAAACAAAAGAGCGGCGATCATTAAACCACGAGTGACAAATAAGTAATGGATATTATGGGGTGAAAAGTCGAAATAATTATGAAATTCAATAATTTCATAAATTCCAAAAACAGCAAGAATGATGGTGAGTGTCGCAATGAGAAGGAGTCCGAAATTGAGGTTACGAATGTTGTAGTAAGATCTTTTTAGGAAGTTAAACACGGCCACAACTTAATTCTCATTAATGAGAATACTAGTGAATATCTAAAGAAAAACGTGTTAATATAATATTGGAAAATTGAATATTATCGAAATTTGCCTAAAAAAAATAGTATTGATATTGGATCTATTGCGGTTATAATGCTTCCGCTTTTTGCATGATTATGGGGCCTTAGCTCAGCTGGGAGAGCGCTTGACTGGCAGTCAAGAGGTCAGCGGTTCGATCCCGCTAGGCTCCACGACCCCCTGGCCCTTGTGACGTTA
>CALBFA010000004.1 GCA_937888365.1 uncultured Fidelibacterota bacterium
GAATTTCGATTAACGATTGTTGATTTTAGGAAGACACATCTGTTGTATTCGTTTGTAATTCTTACCTACCCCTGACCCCTCTTCCCGACGCCTTGGTCAGGATTTGCAACGAGAGGGGCATTAAAAATGCCGTAAAACCAAAAATATCTACCATTCCATTAATTCCACATTATAATGCGTCACCAATGAATATCGTTAATCAAGATTCACTTAAGCGCCTATTATTATTGCGCTATGAGCAAAGTTCTCGTATAACGTCACTCATTACTATACAACTCAATTCAAAATTCAATTAGTTTATGAAAGGACCATAAATGGCCAAACATGTTTATTTTTTTGGAGGCGGAAAAGCCGAAGGAAAAGCAAGTGACAAAAATTTACTCGGTGGAAAAGGTGCAAACCTCGCTGAGATGAGCCTCATTGGCGTTCCTGTGCCAGCGGGCTTTACCATTACAACAGAAGTGTGTACCGCCTACAATAAAATTGGCCAAAATGAGACTGTTAGCCTGATAAAATCTGAAGTTGAAGATGCCATTAAAAAGGTCGAAGCAACAATGGGTGCAAAATTTGGCGACAAAGAAAATCCATTGTTGGTTTCCGTTCGTTCGGGTGCTCGCGTTTCCATGCCAGGCATGATGGATACAGTACTGAATTTAGGTCTAAATGACAGCGCCGTTGAAGCCATCGCAAAAAAATCAGGGAATGATCGTTTTGCGTGGGATTCCTATCGTCGATTTGTCCAAATGTATGGCGATGTCGTTCTCGGCATGAAACCAGAATCGAAAGAAGATATCGACCCGTTTGAAGCCATCATGGAAGAGCTTAAAGAATCTCGCGGATATGAATTAGATACGGAATTCACCGTTGATGACTTAAAAACATTGGTCAAAGAATTTAAAACTGCCGTCACGAAACAAACTGGAAAAGAGTTTCCGGACAATCCTTGGGATCAACTTTGGGGTGCCGTCATGGCCGTATTTGATTCATGGGAAACCCCTCGCGCCGTCTATTATCGCAAAATGAACAAAATTCCAGGCGATTGGGGAACGGCCGTTAATGTCCAAGCCATGGTTTTTGGAAATATGGGCAACAATTCAGGGACAGGTGTCGCTTTTACACGTGATGCAGGCACCGGTGAAAATATGTTTAATGGCGAGTACCTCATTGATGCACAAGGCGAAGACGTCGTTTCGGGCGTTAGAACACCTCAACAAATTACTAAAATCGGATCCGAACGCTGGGCTGTTTTGGCAGACGTCACTGAAGAAGATAGAGCGAAGAATTATCCATCTTTAGAAGAACTCATGCCAAATATCTATGCCAAATTGGATGCCATCCAAACCAAGTTAGAAGATCATTACAAAGATATGCAAGACGTCGAATTTACGATTCAAGACGGTAAATTGTGGATGCTTCAAACCCGTAGCGGGAAACGCACCGGCGCCGCCATGATTCGCATCGCTATAGAAATGCTGGAAGCAGGCGAAATCGATGAAAAAGATGCACTCATGCGTGTCGAGCCCAACAAATTGGACGAATTGCTGCATCCGGTCTTTGACAAATCGGCAATGGTCGCCGCTAAAGTTTTGACCAAAGGCTTACCCGCTTCTCCTGGAGCTGCAAAAGGTCAATTGGTCTTTTTTGCTGACGAAGCAGATAAATATCCCGAAACCATTTTAGCGCGTATCGAGACATCACCGGAAGATCTTGAAGGGATGAATATCGCGAACGGTATTTTGACGGCACGTGGCGGCATGACGTCCCATGCGGCTGTCGTTGCTCGCGGTATGGGTAAATGTTGTGTTTCTGGAGCAGGCGAACTTAAGATTAATTATAAAAAGCGTACATTAACGATTAAAGGCGAAGTCTTTAATGAAGGAGACTGGGTTTCTTTAAACGGCTCAACAGGCGAAGTTTTCCCAGGGGAAATTGCAACCATCGATGCTGAACTGAGTGGCAATTTTGGCAAACTCATGGATATTTCAGATAAATACGCCAGAATGTATGTACGCACTAATGCGGATACACCTCGCGAAAGTACGGTTGCTCGCGAATTTGGTGCAAAAGGTATCGGACTTTGTCGTACAGAACACATGTTCTTTGAAGGCGAAAAAATCGTCGCCATGAGAGAAATGATTTTGGCAGATGGCGTCGAAGGACGTGAAGCGGCGTTAGAGAGATTACTTCCAATTCAACAAAAAGACTTCGAAGGTATTTTCGAAGCCATGCATGACTTACCTGTAACGGTTCGTCTATTGGATCCACCGCTTCATGAGTTTGTTCCTCATGACGAAAAAGGCCAACAGGAAATGGCCGATGTCATGGGTGTTTCGGTTGAAGTCATCAAACAAAAGGTTGAGGATTTGTCTGAATTCAATCCTATGTTAGGTCATAGAGGGTGCCGTTTGGGCAATACCTATCCTGAGATTACGGTGATGCAAACACGCGCCATTATCGGTGCAGCTCTTGTGCTCAAGAAAAAAGGTATCACAGCGAAGCCTGAGATTATGATCCCTTTAACAGGAACCTTGACAGAGATGCAATTGCAAGAACAAATTGTTCGCGATACAATCAAAACGCTTTTTGCAGAAACAGGTGATTCAATAGACCATATGGTTGGAACGATGATTGAGATTCCTCGCGCGGCTTTGACGGCTGACAAAATTGCTCAAAGTGCTGAGTTTTTCTCTTTCGGAACCAATGATTTAACGCAAATGACATTTGGATATTCCCGCGATGATGCTGGCAAATTCTTGCCCGTATATCTTGAGAAAGGAATATTGAAAAACGATCCTTTCGAAATATTAGATCAAGAAGGTGTGGGTCAATTGATTGAGATGGCATGTAAAAAAGGTAGAGAAACACGTCCTGATATAAAGCTTGGTATTTGTGGCGAACATGGTGGCGAACCAAGTTCTGTTGAATTTTGTCATCGAACGGGTCTAGACTATGTTTCATGCTCACCTTATCGCGTACCCATCGCTCGATTGGCGGCCGCTCAGGCTGCACTTAGAGACTAAAGACGTTTCAGAGATAAAAATAAAAACCCAGCTTCAGCTGGGTTTTTTGTTGCTCTGTTATTCAGAGCTCTCTTTTAATTAGCGAGTTGCGACTTGATCTAAAGAGTCAATATTTTAATTATTTCGTCAAACTCTTTTTGCTGGTCAGTTGAAAACGTATCTGAGTTTTTTTCTAGAAATTTAGTTTTCGCTATTATCATCGGGTAAGACAAGCCAATCGCTTTGCTCAATTTAATTTTTTCGGAGTCATTTTTTATAAACAAATAGTAAATCATGTCATTTTCAAATTGTTGCGTAAAAGTATCCCAGGTAAAAGGGCGATTGAACGTTATATATGTCTGTAAACCCCGTATAATGTTTGGATTTTCGTTAAGGGATTCTGGCGTCACAGGCTTTGGTATTTTATAACCTGCGTCTCTCAATTTGTATTTTATCGTATGAAATGTGCTCGGATTTAATTGAATATCCTCAAAATAACTTGATAATTTTGGATTTGATACAGAGAGATTCATTAAAGCATTATATTGGAAAAGTAGTTTGAGCTCTTTCCAATTGCGCCCATCAGCAAAGGCAAAATAGTGTGATAGATATTGAAAATTTTGATGATACGACGTTTGATCTTTTAAATGATTTTGATAAAATTCTATCATCTTAAATTGTTCGCCAGAAATTCGAAGCCCTTCTTTATATTGTTCAATAATAAGTTCATTGACCTTTTCTAAATAACGTGCAGTCCATTCATGCGCGCTAAAATTATTTTCCATGATTTTAGCAATTTGAAAATATATACCTGGTAGCAACTCAGATAAATCATATTTTTTACTCTCCGTCTCCGCAGCTATTAGAATTTTTATAGCATCTATAGAGTGTTTATCCATACAGTAGATTTCGGCCAATAACGAATAAGACATCACTTTATGAAAAGGGCAATCAATGCTTTGACTAAGATTTTTTAGATATTGAACACTTGAAACCCTGTTAGATTGCTGTAAACGCAATCTCACATTTAACAGTTTAATTACCTCAGAAAAATAGAAATAGTGAATGTTTTTATTGATGAGTTGAATCGTTTCAAGGATGTTTTTAACGGCCTTCGTGTCGTGTATAGACATGAGATAACGTACATAATTCAATTGAAACATAACATAGTGATATTTCAAACCAACTCGTAGTAGTTGATTAAGCACAGACAACAATTCTTTCGTATCGCTTTCAACATGACTCATTACTTTTATCAATGCGTTTTGCGCATCAATGACCAGGGACAGTTTTTTATCCTTTGTCAATTTTAGAGCCATGTCCATAGCCATGGATGAAAGCTTCATTTCATTCGTATGAAAAAAAATAATGGAGAGCTCGCACGCCATAAGTCCCATGGCTTTAGGATGCTCTATTAATTCGTATCTATCTGGGTTTGTAAAGCGAGGGAAATATATCGTTGCTAAATTATTTGCTTTAACAAGATTCCCTTCCAATAAATGTATTTTCGCCGTACATATCCCATACATCGCTTTTAAAAACGGACTCTCTTTTTGAGTTACGGATGAAGATGTCCAAATTTGCTTGAGTTCTTTTGGTGTTAAAATATCAATTTCATTCAGCATGTCGAGGATAGCTGGAAAATGGCGCTGTAAATGTACGGGTAAAAATTTCGCCTTATTCATGATTTTGCGTTTAACGAAACATCCAAGAAATGCTATAGTGACTCGTGGGACCAAGGTCATGCAATAAATTGGAAACGGAAAAGCCAAACTTAAAATTCTCGATGTTTGTATCAAAGCCAAATGAGCCATAGATGCTTTTTGCGTCGGCATCATATTTTATGCCCGATTGTACTTGAAAAAGTGACGCGAGTTTATAGTTGATTCCAGCTCGAACGAGAAACTCTCCGGAATTGATTTCCCCAAGGATCGAAATTTTTCCAGTACGCCAAAACCCTGACGAATATACCATAACGGGATTTGAAATATAATCGTCGCTTGTTTTAACTCTGACACTCAAATCACGGATTCCTGCTGAGATTTCGAGAGCGTTGAATGATTTTCCATAAGCGGCACTAAAACCGATAAGTGTTGTATTGTAATTGACGGTTTGTTCCAATTCAGTACTGAGACTTCCATAAAGTAATCCATTTAAAAAGGGTGTTTTGTAAGCCACATAGGGCATTGCAAGTGTATATGTTTGATAATTTTGAGGAATATCCGAGGGGATATTTGACCGCGCTTCAATATCGTAGATGGCAATCATTGCAAGACCATAGGATAATTTATCCATTCGAACTTGGATACTGACGCCCTTGTCACCAATAGGGAATTTAAGTGCCGTAGCTTCACCATTATATTCATTTACAAAGGCATAATAAAGATGTGGGTTTGCATAAGCCGAAAGCTCTGCAGAAAGTCCATAGCCCTGTGTATTTGAGGTGAATTTTGAAATATCGCCCGGAAAAACCTGCGATAGCACCAAAGCCATGAGAATAAAAATTGTTTGGGTCGATTTCATTATTTTGTCCTGATATTATTGATCATTTCTTTAAAAGATGAATCGCCAGTTTAGGTAATTCCGTAGTCCTTCATTTTCAATCCCTGCCATCACGCCCACGTTTACAGCCATCTTAATATTTTCGCCAAATGGAAAAACGTATGATAAGAATAAGCTCGGCATTAGAGCCTCTTCAGTATAATGAAATCCTGTACCAAGAGAAGCCTTCTCCTGCCAATTTAAAAGAATTCCTACATGCGTTTCGTGAATACCGATGGCGTAGTAATCTTGTTGGGCAAAGATATCTAATGCCTTAAAAACGGTTTTGTGATAAGCGAAACTTATCAAAATTGGGAATTCTTCTCGGTAAATACTCGGCCTTTCAAAATAGCCCGTCGTGTTCCAATCATAGGCTGATCCAAGATTCTGAAAACTCAATGCGATTTCGCCTAAATGTTCGTCATGGTAGATTAGACCAAAATTGAATCCTGTACCAGAGGCAGAAAGATCGAGCCAGCCATCTTTGGCGGCAAGATGATGGACATTGCCTCTCAAACTTAAACCGACACCTAATTGTGGCGTCACTTCTAATGCGAATGAGGCGAGATATGCCTGTTCTGAGTCCATAAGAGTACCGGATTCAAAACCTCTGCTATCATAAGCGGTGATGTCTCGTGTCCCGGAAAATATGGTGGCAAAGCCAACCTTCGCTTTGGGAGGTAGCTTCACGGAGCCGCTTAGAAAATAAATATATCGATCCAGGGAAAGCTCTGTTCCGCCTCCAGAAAATTCTCTTGATGGCACAAAAACCATGGATGCCGGATTATGAAATAATGCCATATCCGACGTTTGCGAAAACTGATTAATACCGCCGAGGCCTGCGCTTTTTGCGTCAATGGGAAGTCGCCATGCTGGACCCGCAAAACCACCAAGACCGGAGGCATTAAGGCCGTTAAAGGAAATAATTATTAAAAGTAGTAGATGTTTTATCTGTTTCATTTTCAACTCCTAATTCACAATCATAACTTTTGACCAAAAGCTTTTGTCTGCTTTTTGGAGTCTTAAAAAATAGGTTCCGTTGGCGATATATTCACCTTTTTCATTTTTACCATTCCAGGTAGTTTCCTGTTTGCCGTCAAAGACAGAAGGAACTCCATCAAGGATATTTCTAACGCGTCTCATTGAAAAATCATATACATCCAATGTGATGGACGTATTCGATTGTGCCGTAAAACGAATGATAAGATTTCCTTCACCTTGAAAAACTTTTTGGTGTCGGGGTGAAAAGGGGTTCGGGTAGGCGAAGAATGTATCATCTTCAACAGCCTGCCCTGATTTTTCAATTTGCCAGGTTTCTCCTTTATCATCGCTCCAGGCTAATCCGTCACCCGTTCCGACCCAAATGCGATTATAATCATCCACAAATACGCTAAAGACACTTTCGGAATAAATACGATCTCGACCATCAGATGATACGATTGTCGGGAAATTTAAAAAATGCAAGCCATCACGAGATACATAGAGACCGTCGTCGGTTGCGGCATAAACAAATTGTTCGTTGCTTCCGAAATTATTGATTCTAAAACCTTCGAGAGCTGTTTCCCAATATCGATTATTAAGTGAAAGGGCGCTTATGCCTTGGGTCTCACGACTGTTTGTATTGACGGTACTCGCCCAAATGATGATGTCATCTGGTGTGGTTTGGAGATGAAGCGCCACAACCCAATTGCCCGTAATATTCGAATTTAGGGATGTCCATCGTTGCCATGAAATACCGCCATCGAGAGAAAGATTTATGCCACCTGCTGTACCGACGACGATGGTGTCATTGCGTGCCACCACCGAGAAAGCCCGATGATTCATGTGTAAAACAGGGTCAATTGAATAATATTCGGGAGATGCCTTAATATCACTGAGCATGGAATTAAAAACGGTCTCATTGAGAATATCCACATCATCCCATGGTAAGAGAACGCGTCGCCATGTTTGTCCGTGATTATGAGAGACCCTAAGTCCTCCGGCAAAAGATGTCGCCCAAAGGCGTTTGCCGTCATACGCTAAATCAAAGGTAATATTGGTGATGGGCGTTACGACATCAACAGCAAGAACCGTATCGCCATAAACTTCAAAACCAGAATAGGTATACGATTTTTGTTGTCCGTTATTATCGGTGTACCAACGAAGGGAATCCATGGGCTGTTCAAAAGACGTCCAACTTTGTCCCGCATTTGTGGAATATGAAATGCCACCACCTGTTTGATAACTTTCTGCATTAATAACGGAATCAAATCCTGTAGCAAACCACAGCGTGTCACCCGAAGTTGCCAAGGCTGAGAGACTTCCTTTTCCAATGTTGCTAAATTGTCTCGAGATGCCAAAAAACGAATCGCCATAATCGTAGGTTCCGGATAAGCCATATCCTGTTGTAAACCAAAGGGTATCGCCTTGTCCCGCAATATCGCCGATGCCATTTCCGATGAGTCCCTGTATTAAGGTATCGCTTATTAAGGCGTGTTGCGTGGGCCTCATCAGTTGAGCAAACGTAAAAGACATCAATACAAAAAATAAAACGAAATATTTTCTCATAGGACAACTCCATCGTTGGGTATTGTCATTGTGAGAGGGAGCATGATGACAAGGGAATCCTCGAAAGTCGAAATTTGACCGTTCCAGCTTTGGGCTTGAAAAAGCCAATAGTTCGTGCCGGTGTTGCCACTTGGATCGAGGGCGATAGGAAAACTCCAAATCCCGTCTCCCGCTTTTTTGTCATTTGAGTTTAAAAATAGCGTGTCGCCAATATTAAAAAGCGTTGTGTTTCCACCGTCATCATAAAGATCAAATGGCTGTGTATAAGTTGAGGTGCCTGGCTTTTTTGATTTAAAGGTTACAGAGCGAATTTCATCAAGCCCCTTCGGATGGCTTACTTCCACTTGTAATGTATCGATGCGATAACCCGAAGTTGAAAGCCACAAGGTATCCGGCGCGAAAACGGCAACAATTATTGGCGGTAAGGGTGTTTCCAATGATATCATCTTCGTAAGATTCTTTTCACCCGCTGTCAAACGGATGCGCCATTCAGACAAAGAATCTGCACTAAAAAGAGCGGGTGAGAATTCATGATCGAAGTATTGGTCGCCAGGGATTCTGTCAAAACCACTACCATTGTCTCGCACAAAAGCGCTCATCTCAAGCGTCCAAAGTTCATTTTGCAGCGATTCCAAATTGTACCAAATGAGGGAAACGGAATCATCTGAGGGACTGTAAGAAGAGACGAAAAATTGATTTGATGAAAAAGAATACTCTAATTCCGCAATATAGAGTGAGTCTGATGTATCATTATTAGATGTCGTATTCGTTGAGACCTCCAATGAGTTTGGAGTTTGTTCACAAGTCCAAAGTAGAAAGAGGCTTAGAATTGTTGTACTATATTTTTTCATAAAAAAGTTCCGATTCATCTCGTTTCACGCTCATCGTGAAAAGTGTTTATGATAATTATTTTGAATTCTCGCATAGAAAAGCAATCCATTCGTTTAAGGTTTGAGTCTGTACAATTTTCCAATCATTTGAATGAGCGAAGGCTTCGAATTCATCCTTCTCTTCGATGAGTAAACCGCTGATGATGGCTTTACCATTTGGATTTAGGCGAGGAAAAAGCGCTGGGAGAACGGGAAATAAATTAGCTCGAATCATGTTTGCTACAATAATATCATAGCTCGTTTGGAATGTAGGTGTTTGCGATATTTGCAAATGAAGGAGCTCCGACGAAAGCTTATTAAGCTCAAAATTTTCATGAATATTTTCGCGAATATCTTCATCGATGTCAATAGCATCAATATTTTGGGCGCCGCATTTTAATGCTGCGAGAGATAAAATACCGCTTCCCGTTCCCATATCCAACATTGATGTGGCCGTATCAGCGAAGTCGTCGATCCATTTCAAACACATGCGGGTCGTTTCATGAGTTCCGGTACCAAATGCCATGGCAGGCCGGATACGAATTAATATGTCGTGATTGTCATCGTTTTCCCATTCAGGAATTACCATCATCCTTTTCGAAATCTCGACGGGGAAAAAGTATTTTTGCCAATTGGCATTCCAATTTTCATCGTGAACAATCTCTTGTTTGATGTCTGGTGTCATACCGAGAGATGTGATGAACGTTTTCAGCTCTTCTAATGTTTTCCGTTCGTTGCCGTCATGAAGATATGAAACGACAATGGCATCATTTGTTTCGTACAAGGCATCACTCCCAAGGGACATAGCGTATTCGGCGATTATTTCGCGTTGGTTTCCTTCTGGAAGCGTGAGTGTTAGGCTAAGCCAGCTTTTTTTCATAAGGGATTTCGTGTTAATTTCTTTCATTATTATTGGCGATAAATCCATGTTAAAACCACATCGCCTACTATTTTCAAACTTTCAGGCGAACATTTGTCTGGTGTGTCATTGTGTGTATGCCAATAATTCTCGCCATCGGGTCCATAACTAAAGTCGATTAAATCTACGGAAGGGATGCCTTTTTCGATGAAGGGAATATGATCGTCGAGAATGGATTGTCCATAGCGCCCGATAAATTGCGGATAATGTAGTTCGCTGGCAATAGCCCAAATTGATTGCACAACCTTTGGTGCCGAACGGTAGGAGTTGACTTCTATTTTAATATTGAGGTCGGCGTCGCCAATCATATCGAGAAGAAGGAATGTTTCGCCGAGAGGAAAAGTTGGATTATTGGCATAATGACGACTTCCCAAAAGATAATATATAGGATCGCCACTTTTTCCGTAGTCTTCGCCATCGAACAGAAGAATATCAACGCCAACACGGGGTGGCGTCTGCATCAATATCTCAGAAATATGCATCAATACTGCTACGCCAGAGGCGCCGTCATTGGCTCCTAGAATAGGCTCGTCTTTTCGCGACACATCCATATCGGCTCTGGGACGAGAATCCCAATGTGCACCGAGCATAATGCGCTTTTTTTGGTCCGGATTAATACGGGCAATAATATTGGTCAAATGTAAGGTATCCGTTCCATAAGGATCTGGAAGTCGAAAGCGCTGCAAGACAACGTCATGAGCATAAATCTCAAAAAAACTTTCGAAATAGTCGATGGCTAATTGTGCACCGTCGCTATTCACATGACGAGGTCCCAATACCACTTGATCTTCCAGGTATTTAAAAGCCGTTTCGCCATTAAACGATTGTTGCGCGTAAAGTGGGAGCGTTAAAAGACATCCGACTATCGCATATTTTTTAAGACGATTCATCAGAAAGCACTAACCACGGATTGCAATCCTAACGCCGAATTCAAAGTCATTATAGGTCTTTTTGCCTTGTCCGCGCGTTTCTGTTTCGCGATACATATAGGAGAACCAACCATTCACTTTTTTGGAAAATGTATAATCAATTGTTGGTTTAAGTTGGAACGACTTATTGAATTCTCCTTCGCCGAAACTTAGAGAACCGCCATCAATATTACCTTTGTACTGTACACTATTCGAAAACGTTGCATCAAATTTGAAGTTAATCGTATTTTCAAAATAAATGGGTTCACGCATCGGAATTGGGATTTTTAGCCCTCCGGAATGCTGGTAATTAGCCGATGCATTAATGGAGTTTTTCTCATTATGGTTTGAAGATCCCGACTGAGAGTTTTTAATGCCGTGTTCTAAATTCCAATTAAAACTAATTCCAATTCCTTGTTTTGTTTGAATCGAAATTCGAAGAAGAGGCGAAAGCATAATGGAAATATCTTCACTTTCCATTTCGCCTTTTACGGTTCGCACGGCATAGGTACTTTTGAAATCAGATTCAATTGTGGCCTGATTCAAATAGTTTTTGACCCATTCGATTTTAGAGAGACCCATGTATCTGATATGAATACTTGGAAAGGGAAAGCCTTCATTGCCGTATGAGGCGAGGCTATTGTCTGGAATCCCAAAGAGTTTGCCCGATGGGAAATAATGTTGAATCCGATTGACGACTTCGCCCTGTTCCGGACTGGTGAGTGATTTTTTATCTCCCACATTAAACGCATAGTTTGCGGTCAAATCACTCGTGATGGAAATATTACCCGTAATATTCAAATCAATTGACGTATTGGTTGCGACAAGATTCCCCAGAGGATAATATAGGAAATCGGGATTCTGAACAAGACCAAAGCGATAGGCATAATCGATATCATTGAATGCCATTTCTTTAAACTCTAACCAAGCGGAATCACTGGCGGCATCATAAACCGTATCAATGCTCAAAAGGAGGCGACCATCAGAGCGAGAATTTGTTTGATTGCTGGTGATAGAAATTGCCGAAAAATGATCGAGAAGGCCATGGAATCCCTTGAGTAGGGAGAGAGAATTTTTCGGTCTTTCATTCTCAACGTCTTTTTTCTCTACGGTATTTTCTTCTTCCTTCGGTGGTGGCATTTTTCCACGTTTCCCACCTCGGTTGGTGTTTGTTTCCGGAGTCTTTTTTCCTCCTGATGCCTTATTCCCGTTGGATTTATCTTCTTCGGGTGTGTACACAAGTTCAAAAAGTTTCTTAGGTTCTATGGAAATACTTGCACCAATTCGATTGCTTGATTTTAGATCAATTCCTGCGTCACTTTCCGCAATTTTATCTGTGGCATTAAATGTTGATGAATACGAAAGTCGCGGTGAAAGGAGTGTAACTTTCGGATTCCATGTTAAAGACATTGATTCGGCTAAATTTCCTTTGTGCCCAAAATCACCTTCTTGGAGGATTTTAAGCTTGTTGTTTTTCACTCGATCCAAATTATTGGCCATTTGAGTCTTATAACTTGCCGTAACTGTTGGCGTAATAGGCCAGTCCATATTTAAATTTCGATTCATCGATAAAGTGTGCTTCGAAATTGCATCTGAATTGGTATTACGAGATCGTGAATAGCTACTATCTTCAACGACTGATGAGTTCATCGATATTTTTGTGGGTAGATAAGAGAACTCAAACGCTTCGAGAGCCTCGCCGATAAAGGGTATTTTTTTTGCAAATGCAAGGGGCGCGATCGTATTGTCTTTCCCAAAATCAATGCTATAACTGATAGAGCCATCGGTCTTTTGACCTCGTTTTTCAGCTGTCGTGGCATTGTTAGAATTGGAACGACTTTGCCCGACTTTTAACGCTATTTTATCAATAGTGTAGCGTGATAACCAATGTTTCGAAGCTTCTTTCTTCCCGAGACTAAAATTCCACGAAAACGATTCGGAGTGATCCACCAGGCTTTTCACTGTATCTCGGAGCCCCTCGGCAAGACTTCCAATTTCAATATCGGACCCCGTAATATACTTGGGATCTTTGTCCGTTACTTTATAGGTAATATTTACAGGAATATTCATTCCCCAAGATTGCGGTAATAATTTTTCGGCATGCCAAGAAGAAGCGACGGTTTTTGATAGAAGATTAGCACCTGAACCAAATTGTTTTTGGGCATTATGAAAGTCAGCGCTTCCTTTTTGAATATCCAAGGTGACGGCGCCAAAATCAGCTAGTGTCAATGTCATATTCGTTTGAAAGGCCGTCGCCGTATTTTGTTCGATATTGGTGAGTCGCAATTCATCCAGCCAAACTTCGCCTGTCATATCATGATTGGAATGATTGATAAGGCCGACGCGGATCCGTTTAATTTTGCTAAATGAAGGGCCGCCGCTTACAACAAGTGTCCGGCCGTCTTCTTTTCGCATTGAAAATTTATCGATGGGAGCTAAGTCGTTCCATGAGAATGTAGAAATAGATGCGGAGTCAGTGCCTGGATAAAGTGTATCTTGAAAGGATGAATCGTCGAGAGACAGTTTAAAATTTGCTAAATCGGAAATGGCAAAATTAATTTCATTGCGCTCATCCCATCCACCATAAACAGGCATTCTGATTTCATAATAGTCGAGATCTGAGTGACCCATACGTAAAAAGACTTCTAAATCGCTTTCGTCACTCATGGGGTCGATATAATCTGTAAAATTTGATTCATAAACACCGCCGTGGGTTTTATCCCATCCATGGACAAACATTTTTATATATTTATAATGGATAAGATCAAGTCCTGCTTGATCAAAAATATATTTCCGAGCCATCACCTTGTGATTAGATGCTAAATCATCGACTTGAAGAACAAGAGATTGCTCTTTTGAACGGAGTTGAGTGAGTGCGTCAAGGGCTCCCAAAACGCCTTCAGGTGGGGCATGATAGCCACTTGGGTCGGTTCGGTCCGGATTATAGCGATCGGGGTTGTCTTCGGTATTGATAATGCTGATATTAAAATATCCAGCGTAAGTGGAATCGGGAATCGGTATTTCTTCCCGATCATCAAGAGCGATAATGCCGTCTTCCTGCCATTCATTTCCTACAATATCAATGGCGGCAATGGCTAATGTGTCACCACCTAAAGGGAGTCCATCCATCCATAATCGAACGTATTTAATCTCTTCCCAGGTGGTTAAGCGTTCGTCCCCTTGGACATCAAACTCCCGGAGAGGAATTCGAATAAGCTTCCATCCAGTTGGTGTTCCGTCGTCAAATTGTGTTTCACCGGCTAAATAAGCACCTGCATCTTGAAGAGAGATTGTTTTAGTGAAATAGGCGTTTATCTCAGAAAGGCTCCCATCGCCGTTAATGTCTTCTGTATCAGGGTAACGCCCTCCCTCGCTGTTTAAATTGCCTTCGGTACCGTTTATATGTCGATAGTCAACGGGAGATTTGGTTGGATCAAAATCATAATATTCCCAGCTTGGATGTTGATTGTGGTGCTCGGGAGAATTGTAAGGGAGTCCATCCAGTCCAACATCTTCACCATCGTCAACATATCCACTACCCGTCGGAAAAGCTAATTCGGGCAAGTCTTCTGTGTCGAGATAACCATGTCCCTTGTTAATGGTTTTATCATTGATATTGACAATCCATTTTTCACCTACATCTTGTAAATCTTCACTAATGAGTCCTAAATCGATGTGAAGTTGACCTTCGCCACCGTTTATCCAAAGTTCGAGAAATTTTGCTTCCATTTGGTTGGAATAGCCAGAGGACAAAGCCGTCATAATACCACCCCATGATTCTTGAGGAGCGGTATTATTGTTCCTCACAGCAAAGCTGGAATCGGGTAACACGCTCAACATTAAAATGTCTGTCACGTCATTTTGGGCTTGGGCGGATGTTTCTTTATTGGGCCAAATTTGAGTGGTTAAAAGCCGATTGATGGGATTATGCCATTCGACAAAACTCCGATTTATATTATTTAAATTATCTAAAGCTACTTCTGGAATGGATGCGGTGTACCAACCATTTGCCAGAATACTTAGTTTTGATTCACGCCGACTGCTTTCAAAATCGTCGAGATAGGCAACACTCTTTTCACCTAAGGCATCATTATTTCGTGTGTTGGGATTAGGTATAACCTGTGCAATTTCACCATTAATTTTAAAGGATGATTCGGCGTTTGTCCTTAGAAGCGGTAGCCAGTCAATTGTACGTGTCAGCCACGGTAGTTTAAAATCCAGTTTTCCATTGGCATCCCAAACAAAGTTATTAAAAGGTTCTTTCCCGATGCGTACTTTATCATCAATGCTGGATTGGGAGAAATAGAGAGCCGTGAGGCCAATGTAAGACGTTTTGTCTTCGCCAAATTTATATTCAGCGCGTGAACCAAGGATGACCTTTTTGTCAAGATTAAAGAACTCATTTTTCTCGTAGGTAACATCAAGGTTCGCGCCAGGAGCCAAAGCTGCTGTTGTTAAGAGTTCTAATCGACCTGTAAAATAATCAATTTTGTAATCGAGCCCTTTTGTCAAGCGAACAGAATTCAATGTTACGACTTCTGAATTTTCGATAAGGTTAAAACCTAAATTAATAATAGAGCTTTTGTTTGAATAGGAGACAAAAACACTGAATTTATCGTCATCTTTAAAACTATTCAAATTGGACGTGTTATCGTAAAAAGAAAAGCATTGGTAATCTTCTTGATCAACGAGTTCAGGGTTTCCACCATTCCCCACCGATCCGTTTAAGGCATCTTCGACTAAATTTGCGCCTGAATCTGCTACAACGATATAGGGTTTAAATGGCTGAAGATAAGGAAAGAACAGTTCGCCGGATTTTAAATCGAGCAAGGACGTATTATCGACATCAAGTATTCCATCAGGCGTATTTTCCCCGCTTTCGTTTTTTCGGTCGAGGCCGTACATCGTCAGAAAATTGACACCATCGGTACTTTCTTCTGAGTCAATCGTTCCCTCGGTATATTTTAATTTTAGTGAAAAATCAGTTGGGTCTATATCTGTTGCGCCTAAATAATAGACATTTTTCCACTCCAAATCCCAACTTTTGCTTGTGGGTTTAGAATTTTCTTCTTTGATGACTTTTAGACGAAGTGTATCGCCAGGTACCGGTATTCCCAATGCTCTTGTGTCACCTTCGGAGAAAAAAGAACTCGGTAAATCGCCGTATTCCCAAACCAATAAACCATTATCTCGAATTGCAGAATCACGATAGGCAATGGCGATAACTTCAGATTCTTGAGCGGGTGTCGCGAGTTTTATGAAACCAAAATTATTATCAACGAAATAGTCTTTTTCTTTGATAAGTTGTGTAAACAGTTGACTCCCGACGCGAACAGCGGTTCCATCCTGGGGATAATCATAATAGTCACCCGTATAAACATCGGCGTCGTTATTACCGGAAAAGGTGTTGCTGACGGATTTATAAACTTGAATTTCTGAAACAGTTCTATCAAGAGCGATATGTTGACCGCTTTCGTTAAGGGGATAAAACTTCCGACGATAGTATTTGTTTATAAAGAAGTAGGTGTTGCGACGCCACGTATAAGCTGGTATTTGTTGTTCCAATGCTTCATCGTCAGCTAGAGAGAAACGCGCTTTCTTCCCTTTTTCCAACGAGGCAATTGTTATGATGTCTAAAGCGCCGATTTTGAGAGAAGATTTGATTCCGAACAAACCATTGCTTTGACCCGAAAACATGGCCAATTTTGTACCCGGGAGGCTGAGAGTAATATTTCCTGCATCAACACTTTGGACAATATCGTCTTCATTTCCTAGATACTTAATTTCCATGTTATTATCGAATTCAAAATCACGTTCACTATCTTGGTCAACCAAAATACTGATTCGGTCGCCGATTTTTCCTTCGATTTTAAAGGATTGTTTTTGGTCAATTTGAAAAGTATTGGATTGATACTTATTTTCGATCAGTATTTGCTCTGAGCGGTCTTCCATGGAATACTTACCAATAATATCCACATTCCCACGAATCCGTAACGACACACGTTGACCCGCGATGTCTGCGCCAATGAGCTCGAGAGATTCCGATCTAATTTCTTCTCTTTCGTAGCTAAGTTTTTTTGTCACAATTTTTTTAAACGACGACGCAATGAGTTCCCGTTTATTTAGAATCACAAAATCTTCCATGGAGACAACCGTTGCCAGGCCTATTGGTTTACCGTCCATGGTTAAGGAAAAAACTAAAATTTTTGAATCGTCAAGGGCTTTGAAATCACGTTTAATCGTTGAAATTTTAAGTTTATAAGGTGGTGTTTTGAAAAGAAGTCGATCATTTTGAAGATACATCCCGCCATAGGGTTCTTCAAAAATTGTATGTGTGAGAGGTCTATAAAAATAAGAATAGGAGTTGCTTCTACCCGTTGTAAGCCCTGTATTTGCAAGACTTAAACTGATAAATATTAGGGACAAAAATATTCTAATGTGCTGACGCAAAATGCTCAAAAATAATTCCGTTTTTCTGTATGTTATAAATTAAAGTTAAAAAATTAACGTTTTGTTCTAAGCGTTACTCCGCTGAAAAAGACTTATGATTCTTCATTAGTTTGTCTGTTAATAGGCTCATTGCTCTCCCACGATGACTCAATTGGTTTTTCTCTTCGAGACTCATTTGAGCGTAGGTTTTATTCTTTTCAAGGACTCTGAAAACAGGGTCATAACCAAAACCGCTATCACCAATTCGCTGCTTCGTAATCTCACCTAAAACCACCCCGCGAGCAAGGAATTCATGCTCCGAATCAAGAAAAACTACGACGGTTACAAAACGAGCGTTTCTTTCATTATCGTTGATGCTTTGCATTTCCTGCAGCAGTTTATTCACATTGTCGTCATAGGTCACATTGTCGCCAGCGTATCGTGCCGAATAGACGCCTGGAGCGCCGTTTAATGCATCAACTTCAAGACCTGTATCATCTGCAATTGTAGGTAAACCTGTTGCTGCAAAGCCCGCTCGAGCTTTTAGAAGCGCATTCGCCTCTAGGGTTTCGCCGTCTTCTATAATTTCGTCAATTTCAGGAAAATCATTCAATGTTAATACCTCGTGTCCAAATTGAGACATGAAAAGACGAAGTTCTTCAACTTTATGTATGTTTTGAGTTGCTAATAAAATTTTCATGACTTTCGCTATACTTTGCTTTAAAGATAATGTTCCGTTTTTCCATGCACCGTCGTTTGATCTATGATGCCTACGACGCTGGCATCAACGGCGGCAAATCTAGATTTTAAGGGAAATGTTGCTTCTTTGCTGGTGACATAGAAGACGCAATCGCCAATTCCCGCTTGAACCGTATCGACGGCCACAAAAGGTGTTCCTTTGGGAGCGTTGTCATTGAAGGAGAGTGTTTGTAAAAGCAAAAGTTTTGAATTTTTAAGGGTTTCCTGCTTTTGAGTCGCCCAGACAGTTCCGATTACTTTTGCTTTTTTCACCGTCGATTATTTCAGGCTAACTTTGTCAACGACTGCCATGATAACGGCATCGACAGGCTTGTCTTTTGTCAGTTCAGTTTGACGCGCCGAACTACCTGCCGCGACTAAAACAACATCGCCAATACCGGCTTGAACCGTATCAATAGCGACTACATATTTACCAGTATCATTACCTTCAGGTGTTTGTTCGTTTACGATTAAGAACTTGACTCCTTCAAGCTTTTCATCTTTCTGTGTGGCCCAGATTGACCCAGCAACTTTGCCTAGAAGCATTGCTTCTCCTTCTCTAAAAATCTGCGCCAAACTATTCATTTGCCCAATAATCCACAATGACTTTTTTCTCTTTAGGCCCACGAATCCCGTCTATATTGCGCACCATGAAAACACTTATTATCACAGCACTCCACGGCGAAATAAAATTAATACTATCGCATTTTGACGCCAGAAAAATGACAAAGTTAGGCGGACCGACGCGCCTGTACGAATGCAATGAAAACATAGCTTGTTTGACAATTGGGATGGGACTTACACGAGCTGAGAAAAGCATGTCGAAATTTTTAGCATTATATAAACCAGACTTGGTTTTGCAAATTGGTGTCAGTGGCGCGCTTCATCCCGATTTAAAAATAGGCGATTATGTGATTCCTCATACCATCCATGCAATAGGGGAATCTGGAATTTTGTGTCTAGACGATATCAATGTGACTGAAAGTGAGGTCGAGGTTAAAAAGGGACACTTTTGGAGTTCGCATCACATTATTGAAAGCGCTTCGGAGAAGCAACACATTCAAGACAAAACACAATCTATCGCTGTTGACATGGAAAGTTATGCAGTGGCTAAAGCGTGTTTAGATGCAGGCATTCGCTATAACAGCCTGAGAATTATCAGCGACTTGGCGAACGATTCGGCACGGGATGATTTCAAAATAAATTTTCTTAAGACATCCAACCTTTTACAAGAATTCATGCTACAAAATATTGTCCCGGTTTTTAATCTGTAAAAATATTCAATAGTTTAAACGCGTTTATGAACACCGTTACACATGCAAAAAAATGAGTTGATGATTATTCTGTTAAGTATTCTTTTGCATGTGAACACTCATTTTTGGATATGCGATGTTGAGGGCTTTGTTTTCGAATTCTTTGTAAATGTCCTCATTGATTGCATATAAGACATCCCAATAGTCAGAGGTTAAAACCCACGCTTTGATGATTATTTTAACAGCGCTTTCCTCAAATTCCAGTACACCTACAAATACTTCGGGGTCGTGTAATATTCGGCTGTCCTTGTCGCACAGTTTTTTCAAAACCGCCCTAATATTTTCTAGATTATCACCATATTCGATTCGGAGAAACCAATCAATCCTTCTCTTTTTTTCGGAGGAATAATTTATCATAGAGGATGTAGCGAGGCCACCATTGGGAATAATAATTGTCTTATTATCGAATGTTTTTAGAAGTGTGTTAAAAATTTGAATTTCTGAAACGATTCCTGAATATCCTTGGGCCTCGATCATATCGCCGGCTCTAAAGGGCTTGAAGAGGAAAATCATGAGGCCGCCTGCGAAATTTTGCAAGGTTCCTGAAAATGCCATCCCGATAGCCAAGCCTGCAGCTCCTAAAATAGCAATAAAGGAGGTCATTTCGATGCCCATCACACTGAGAGCCGTAATCCCCAACATGATTTTTAGAAAAACATTCGCGAAGCTGAGCAAAAATAATTTTAAGGAGACTTCCGTGCTGCTTTTATCCAGAACTTTTGAGAATCCTCTCAACGTTATTTTTGCAATCCAGCTTCCAATAATCCAGATGGCAATGGCGCCAAGAAGTCTTAGCGTATAGGTCGTGACCCATATCGTGACTTGTGCAGAGATTGTATCAAAATTCATTTTCTACCTCATTTTTTGATTTATTGGCCGATATTCCGTCAACGATTTTTTTAAGATCAAAAGCATCTTTAAGATATAAACGATTTATGTGTTATTCAAAAGAAAAACACGCTTGAACAGGCTTGTGTGAATCTGAAAAGATTAACAACGAAGGTCTCAAAGATTTACAAGAACTCTAAGAAAAATGTATTTGATTTAAGAATATCGATTAACGAGGGTTGATTTTAGGAAGACACGCTCGTGGCAATCATTCGTAATTAATAATTTGTAATTCTAACCTACCCCTAACCCCTTCTAGAAGGGGAATTGGTTTCGGGATATGCAACAGAAGGTGAATAAACATATACTTTTCCTTCGTGAAACTTAGTGCTTCTTCGTGCGGCGGCGCCTGCCCTGAGCTTGTCGAAGGGTGGTAGACTTTTTTTAACCACAGAGGAAGCAGAGATTTACACAGAGAACGCAGAGAAAATTATATGGAATTTTTTTTCCGCGTCAATCTGTGGGCAAGATTTCTTTTCGTGTCTTTATTTTTCTTTGTGAAACTTAGTGCTGCTTTGTGGAACTTGGTGTTAGATTTTTCCGATAGCAATATACTTACGTTACGATTTGTTTCTATGAGAGTCGAAGAGCCTGGCGTGAGCCTGTTTAATTTCACACCTTAAGGCTTGCGTGGGGATAGAAAGCTTCACGGTTCTGAAAAGAGATAATATTGGTTTTTTTAATCACGCCGGCATCAATATTAATAGCTTGTCGAATAGTTTCACTTTGTTGCCAGCCCTCATACCCCGCTAACACATCAGGCAAATGGACTACGAGGGCAGCAGAGATAGATCGCGAAGCGCTTTCCCATAGATAACTTGGTGTATGATCCACGGCGTAATAATCTACGGTTCCAACTTTGAACATGGGATCTTTAAATGATGTTGGTTTAGCAAAAAAGAATCCCATACCCTCGTCACAACTGACATCTATAATGAGACAGCCTGGCTTGAGAGAGGATATTTCATCCTCTGTAATAAAGTCTAAAGGATGATCCGGTTCCTGCAGAGTCCCATTCACGATGATATCTGATTGCTTTATCAAATCAGCTAATGGTTTTTCCGTGCCATCGTGCTCTACCACCAGCATGCGGGCCTCACTTTCATTCCCTTCCCGAATACGAATATATTCGCAATCAAGTACTTCTTCACGTATCCATTGGTCGGGACGCTGAATACAAATGGTAATATCTCGAAATCCCCGTGCTTTTAAGGCGTAAATAGCGCCACGGCTTACGGCACCAAAACTAAAAATGATGACTTTGCGTTGATTACCGTAGTGACCGTCGATTCCCTTGAGTTGCAAGGCATGTATGACTGCGCAATAACCCGCCAATTCATTGTTTTTATAAAAAGTATGGCGGCCAATCTGTCCACTAGGTCCCCAAACAAACATATCCTCAAAGGCGATAAGTGTCTGCTTGCGATCGATTGCTGCCTGAGTGTGTTGTCTTTGTTGTACACAATGTGGATAACCCCATAGAATACCACCTTCACGTAATTCTTCAAAATCCGCAAGGACTGGTTTCGCAAGGATGACGTTCCCCAGATTAGCAAGAAGCTCATGTCGCGTTGCAACCCCACCTGATTGATTCGCCAATTCTGAATCGCTAATGCCGAAAGGAGTTCCATAACCCTCTTCAAAAATCAGCTGACGACGAATTTCTTCAGAAAGGCGGACTAGATGTTCCGGATGGATGGGAATGCGTCGCTCGTCGGTTTTTCTTGAAGTCCCAATGACCCCAAATTTTAAATTCTTCATATTCTTTCCTTCTTCCTATTAAACTGGCTTTTGTGATTATTCTAAGCATTTCAGAAGTTTAATGTACTCCTTTTAGAAGCTGATGCAATCTTTTCACAAAGTGATATCTCAATTACGCAGTTTATACATTCATTTAAAACGCGCTCTGGTTTTATAAAAAGAAGGCAAAAGTACTTAGCGTGAGCTCATAAAAAGTTTGACTACAGAGGAAATTATATTGGATTTAAGAATATTGATGAACGATCGTAGATTTTAGGAAGACACGCTCGTGGGAATCATTCGTAATTAATAATTTGTAATTCTAACCCACCCCTACCCCTCCTCCCGACACGTAGGTCGGGATTTACAACAAGAGGGGAATCAATGCATCGCTTTTCTTTGTGGCTTTTTGGCTCGTATGTTAAGAAAATGGAGAAAAAGATAACTGAAATGGTTAATA
>CALBFA010000005.1 GCA_937888365.1 uncultured Fidelibacterota bacterium
AAGAGTTTGTGCAATTCCGGTGGACTTGCATCAAGAAATTGTTGCACCAAGACATCAAGAGGCGTGCCGTTAAGGACATTCGATATTTTAGCTTTATATATTTCTGAATAATGTGTATTGGAGGTTCCTTCTTCGGCAGTTAACACTTCTTCGTAAAGTTTTTCACCTGGACGCAAGCCCGAGATTTTAACTTTTGATCGTCCATTGCCGTATTTTTTAATCAGCTTTTCTGCGAACTCATAAATTTTGACGGGCTTACCCATATCTAAAACAAGAACTTCGCCCCCTTTTCCAATTGCGCCTGCAAGAAAAACGAGAGAAACAGCTTCAGGTATCGTCATAAAAAAGCGAATCATGTCCTTATGGGTCACCGTAGTAGGAAGGCCTTTTTGAATTTGATCCAAAAAGAGAGGTAATACAGAACCTCTTGAGCCTAAAACATTTCCGAAGCGGACGGAAACAATGCTCGTGATATCATTCGATAATTTTGTCCCAACTAATTCAGAGATGCGCTTTGTTGCACCCATAATATTGGTTGGATTAACGGCCTTATCTGTTGAGATAATAATAACACGAGAAATCTCATATTCAATAGCGGCGGAAAGCACATTATAGGTGCCATAAATATTATTATTAACCGCTTCTTGCGGATAATATTCCATTAAAGGGACATGTTTATAAGCTGCTGCATGAAAAATAATGTCAGGTTGAAAATGCTCAAGAATTTTTCTAAACTTCGACTTTGAACGGATATCACAAACAACAGGTTCAACCGCATGAGTGAAGGACGTTTCGTAATTATTTAGCTCTAATGATAAATTATGAATCTCGGTTTCATCAATATCTAAGAGAATTAAGCGGTTCGCGCCATACTCCTTTATTTGACGTGAAATCTCAGAGCCAATAGAGCCACCTGCCCCTGTTACCAAAACCACCTTATCGCGGATGAGCTCATTAATGGGCTCTTTATCAATGGTAATCGATTTACGTCCCAGAAGGTCACTTACATCGACATCACGAATATCAATAACACTTTTATTATGTTGCTCTAACTCAAAAAGACGAGGTACAATTTTAACGGGAATATCATGCTCTTCAGCAGCACCAAGAATATCGTTAATAATGGTGTCATTAAAATTAGCGATAGCGACAACAATAAAACTGGGTTTAACACTCCCCAAACGCTCGATAAAGATATCCATCCCGCCACAAACTTTAATGCCGTTAATACTCATATCTTTTTTTTGAGGATTGTCATCAAATAGGCAAAGGATGCGATAGCTTAATTTATCTTTGCGCTGGAGACGCGTTAATTGCTCCCCGATACTCCCGGCGCCATAGACAAAAACAGTCGGTTTTGAGCTATCAATGGAAGTTAAAAAACCATATTCACGATAGATTCGATACAGAACTCGATATGAAAAAATGAGAATAACTTCGAATGACCAAAAAGGGAGGAGCAACTTTAAGGGCGAGGCGGAGTCAATAAAAAGCTGAAAAAGAATGAGGCTTAAAAAATTCCCCATAATCAGACCGCGTGCACCTTTTAAAACGAGCTCTAAAGAGAAGGCAGAAAAGGCAACGCGATAAAATCCCGACATTGTTAATAAGACTAAGTGACTCAGCCCGATAAACGTAATCCCCGATGCATAATTCTCGTAGGGGGCAGAAAAAAGGTGATAACCATTTGAATAGCATGCCAATTCACCCGCTAAATAGATAGCGCCAAAATCGGAGAAATAAAGGAGGAGATATTTATATTTAGTTAAGAATTTGGC
>CALBFA010000006.1 GCA_937888365.1 uncultured Fidelibacterota bacterium
ACGACTTTTTTTCAAAATCAATAGGGTTACATTAATTTTGAGTCAATGCGCATAATCTGCGGTAAGGTAAAACTCTTGTAAATAAATCGACTCGAACTAGTTTAAAACGTTGTGAAAAAAATGAGGATTTGATATCAAACTATTAATAATATGCTAAATGGTCTCAAATAACGAAAAAAGAGTTTGTGAAGTGATGAAACGATTTGATCCATGAAAAAGGGTGAAATTATAATATACCAAAACCAAGATGGTAATATCAAAATTGATGTGCACCTTGAAAAAGATACGGTCTGGCTTACTCAAGACCAAATGTCGTTGTTGTTTGGTAAAGTTAAATCGACCATTAATGAGCATATTCAGAATATTTTTAAAGAAGGAGAGCTTGATGAAACACTATGTTTACAGAAATTCGGAAATTCCGAATTTCAGCAGAAAGCTCCAAATTACTACAATTTAGATGTTATTATTTCGGTTGGCTATCGAGTAAAATCACAACAAGGCACTCAGTTTCGTATATGGGCAACAGAACGATTAAAAGAGTACCTTATTAATGGATTTGCCTTAAAAGATGAACGCTTTAAGTCGGGCAGTTCGATGAACTATTTCAACGAATTGCAAGAACGTATTCGAGAGATACGAATTTCTGAGCGTTTTTTTTATCAGAAAATCAAGGATATTTATACTACAAGTATTGATTATAGCCCCAAAGAGGAAAGAACGATAGCGTTTTTTAAAGTGGTACAAAATAAGTTGCTCTGGGCTATTAGCCAACAAACAGCGTTAGATAAATCATTAAATGAGTTTGGAAATTCAAAGACGTTACGATAAAACGTCAAAAGGAACAAAGTTTAAAAGAAATTGAAGCTGATATTCAAAAAATAGAAAAAAATATTAGTAAAATATTCACTGCGCAAAAGAAATGATATCTTAGAATAAGAGTACTATGCAAAAACTAAAACTCAAGACAGCAACACATCATTACCCAATCCTCGTTGGATCTCAAATTCTGCAAAATATTGGATCCGAAATGAAAAAACTCGGATTAAAGGGGACGATTGGAATCGTCACCGTCAAAAAAGTCCACGACCTTTATGGCGACATTTTAAGAGATTCGCTTCAAAAGGAAGGATTTTTGACGCGAACCATCTTTATTCCTGACGGAGAAGCCACCAAAACATTCGCAACGATTGAGCAGATATTAACCGCATTTATTCAACAAGGTCTCGATCGCTCTTCGATATTGCTGGGTTTTGGCGGCGGCGTCGTGGGTGATATGTGTGGTTTTGCCGCCAGCATCTTATTCCGAGGCGTAAAATTCGTGCTAGCCCCAACAACGCTTTTGTCCCAGGTGGATGCAAGTGTCGGCGGAAAAACCGGCGTCAATCATGTTGCGGGCAAAAATTTGATAGGGACATTTTATCAACCTGAATTGGTTTTAATTGATACTTCAATGATAAAGTCTCTGGAATCGCGGGACATAATCGCAGGTTTCGCCGAAATGATCAAAACTGGATTAGTGAAGGATGCTACATATTTTTCCACTCTCATAGCGCATCAATCTGAGATTCTCGCGTTAGATGAGGAAATACTGTCCAAAGCCATCTATACTTCATGTCAATTAAAAGCCCGTGTCGTCGAGGAAGATGAACGTGAAATAGGATTGCGGAAAATACTGAATTTTGGACACACATTCGGTCACGCAATCGAAAGTGTGGCAGGTTTCGGTACGCTTCGTCATGGTGAAGCTGTGTTGTTAGGAATGCTAGCCGCGACCCTTCTTTCGCATCATTTAGGATTCCTTGAATCAAACGCTTATTCAACAATTAAAGAGGCTTTATTACATATCCCTCTTGAAACCAAAATTCCCAAAATGGACATCGATACCCTTATCAAAGCTATGTTGCACGATAAAAAACGCGTTAATCAAGAAACTCAATTCGTCCTTTTAGACAAAATTGGTCATGCTTTCGTTCACAGCGGAATTGACGAAAAAGAAATCAAAATTGCCTTTAAAGAGACACTTTCAACGTTTACAAAAATGGGGCTTTAAAGTATGTTAGATGGACTTTTCGATAGTTTTATCATGTTGCTTGTCATCATGGATCCCTTTGGTGGCCTGCCAATATTTTTAACACTTACAAAAGAATATTCAGATCAACGCATCAAGCGCTCTGCTTTTCGAGCGATACGTGTTTCAGCTATTTTATTATTTCTTTTTTTGATAGTGGGGGAAAATGTTCTCACATTTTTCGGGATAACAATATTTTCATTCCAAGTTGGCGGAGGCCTCATATTACTTATGTTGGGCCTTATGTACGTTTTGGATGTCTCCCTCTCGAACGATAAGGATTATTCGAAAGATATTATTATTCCCATGGCGACACCTTTAATCGCAGGCCCTGGCGCAATAACTGCCATTATTATTTTAGTCAATTGATATGGATTGGCTGCACCAGGATTAGCCTTGCTAATCAATCTCGTTATTTTTTGGGCGGTGATGTATTGGGCGAGACATTTTACGCGGCTCATCGGTGAACAGGGGATGGAAATATTAAGTCGTGTAATGGGCCTATTGCTTGTCGCGATTGCCATCGAAATGATTCGGAATGCATGGGCGTTGCTCTAGAAAATCAGCAAAAGCCATCCATAAATAAACTTCTTTTTAGATGATAATAGGACGAACTAGAACTGCATTCCTCTGAGGGTTTGAGCTCTTTTAATGTCGTCTAAATTTCCCCGCGGTATTGCAGCGATCAGACGTTTCGTATAGTCCGTTTGTGGATTATTATAGATTTCGTCGGCGTCATTAAGCTCCTCGACGATGCCTTGATTCATAACGACCATACGGTCCGACATAAATTTTACGACGGATAAATCGTGGGAAATAAAAATGTAGGTAAGATTAAATTCGTCACGTAATTCGTTTAATAAATTAAGCACTTGAGCCTGAATCGATACATCCAAAGCTGAGACAGATTCATCCAAAATAACAAGACGCGGATTGACGGCTAAACTTCGTGCAATACAAATACGCTGACGTTGGCCACCGGAAAATTCGTGAGGATAGCGATTAAAATGGTCTGCGTTGAGTTCGACCCGCTCCAACAATTCATCAACACGTTTTCGCCGTGCCTTATCGTCTTCCAAAATGCCATGCACTTGCATGGGCTCCATGATGGCTGAACCGATTGTGATGCGCGGATTAAGCGATGAATATGGATCTTGAAATACGATTTGAATCTGCTTACGAACCTCTTGAAGTTGCGCTTTGTCCATGCTAATTATTTCGTTGCCATCAAACCAAATTTTTCCAGATGTGGCCTCGAGTAATCGAATAATGGTGCGACCTAGTGTCGTTTTTCCGCAGCCAGATTCACCTACAAGACCTAAGGTCTCGCCAGGATAAACATCGAATGAGACATCATTAACAGCACGAACATAATCGACCGTTTTGCCGAAAAATCCTTTTCGGATTGGAAAAAAAGTTTTGATGTTTTCGACGCATAACAGGGGTGTTTTTTTATATAAATCTTTATGACGGGTTTCGATTTCTTGTGTAGAAATTATTTGCTTGTTAATTTCGTCTGAGATAGTTTTGTCTGACTCTATCATTTTGCCATCAACGTTCAGCTCCATAAAATCACTGATTGTTGGTAATATTTTAAGACGATGGTCGAGGGGAGGGCGACAAGAGAGCAAGCCCTTTGTATAAGGGTGTTGTGGATTTGAGAAAATTTCCCAAACGGTGCCTTGTTCCACGATTTTGCCTTGATACATCACGACGACTTTATCGGCTAATTCAGCGATTACACCTAAATCATGTGTTATAAAAAGGATTCCCATATCTCGCTTGTCGCGAAGATTTCGCATTAAATCAAGGATGGTTGCCTGGACCGTGACATCAAGCGCCGTCGTTGGTTCGTCGGCGATAAGAATATTGGGATTACACGACATGGCCATTGCAATCATCACGCGCTGCTTTTGCCCCCCAGACAATTGATGCGGATAGGAGTCAATGATGTCATCGGGTCGAGGGAGTTGGACTTCTTTAAATAATGCCAATGTTTTTTCCCGCGCTTCGGTTTTACTTACCTTTTGATGCAAGACGATGGCTTCGATTACCTGGTCACCACAGGTAAAAACAGGATTTAAACTTGTCATGGGCTCTTGGAAAATCATGCCTATTTCATTGCCGCGAAAATGCCTCATTTCCGAATCCGACACATGGACTAAATCAACGATTCCTCGATCACGGCTATGATATAAAATTTCTCCGTCCACAATTTTTCCCGGAGGATTCGGAATAAGATTCATGATAGAAAGCGCGGTCACGGATTTTCCTGATCCCGATTCTCCAACGATACCAACGGTTTCACCACGATTTAGGGTAAAACTTACGTCATCAACAGCCTTTGTAATACCTTCATCCGTTTTGAAGATAGTTTTTAGATTTTTAATTTCGAGTAAGCGTTGAGTGTCCATAATAACCTTATTTTTTAGTTGCAATTTGCCTTTGAATTATGCGGCGCGAACGGCAATACGATTGATTGAATTTTGTCATTGAAAGAGTTTAAATAGAATGCATTCATTGAGCGTTGAGAATAGGCTCTTGGGCTTCATTTATCAAGAAGAAAACGTATGACTCTTTCTGAAAAAGCAAGCGCTGATAAATTCCATTGTTTGAAAATCATAATTGGAATAAACCTGTAATTCGTTCAATTTGATTAACATTATGATGGAAATAAATTCAATTGCCCTGGCCGTCTGAAAGAGTGCGTATTTATTTCATCTTTCCAAATTTCTAGACCTGCTTTTTTTAACGCTATTTCAAAATTCATCTTCATTTGGATCGCCAATTTACCTTTTCCCATAAAGCGTTCTTCAAAGTTACCATTCGCAAAATTTTCTCCTTGAATCGATTTAAGTTGCGATTTCACTTTATTAACCTTGAGGGGGAAATGTTCTTCCATCCATGTAAAGAAAAGTTCAGGCAAGGGTCGTTGAAGCCTTAAAATGCTATAACTCGCATACTGTGCACCATGATCTTTAGCCTTTTGAAGTATCGAAAATATTTCAGAATCTGTCCAACCTGGAATCATTGGAGCCATCATCACACCCACTGGTATATTTGCTTCCGCGAGCTTCTGAATCGTTTTCAAGCGTTGTTCAGGACGACTGGTACGCGGTTCCATTTTATCGGTGATTTGTTTGTCTAAAGTCGAAATACTGAGACTTACACCGACACAATGATGTTTCGCCAATTCTTGAAGAATGTCAATATCACGCGAGATGAGGGCATTTTTTGTAATAATCTGAACTGGATTGCGATATTCAGCCATCACCTGGAGAATCTCTCGCGTCAATTCAAACTTTTTCTCAATGGGTTGATAGGGATCTGTATTTCCACTTAGGGCAATTAATGCAGGTTTCCATGATGGCTTGTTAAATTGCTTTCGCAGGAGTTTGGCGGCATCGCGTTTAACGAGAATTTTTGTCTCAAAGTCGATTCCTGCCGAAAATCCCAGATATTCATGAAACGATCGTGCATAGCAATAGACGCAACCATGTTCGCATCCACGATAAGGATTTATAGAAAAATTGTAAGGCAAGTCTGGGCTGGAATTCTTAGCTAGAATCGTTTGTGTTTTATCCCAAATAAATTCTGTCTCTGGCTTTTTCTCATCAAATTCAGGCGGCGTATCTGATTCGTAGGCCAAGGTGTCGAATCGATTTTTGGGATTCAATAATGTTCCACGTCCATGGCGCATCTTTTTTGATTGGGATTTGTTTTCAGCCATTGACGATTAATTTAAAGCAGAAATTGACAATGAGAAGGAAAGAGGATCGCCTTATGAAAACAGTTTCCGTCAACAGTTTTGTAACTCGCCAAATCAAAGGCAGCGGAAAGAGCTACGCTATTTTGACGTCATACAGTGAGATGGCGTTATGGGCAGAGCAAGAGATTAACAAAACATCTGGAAATGTAATCAACGGCTATCGCGACGGTGTTGTCTTGGTTATCATTGATGACGACCGTGTAAAAAATTTCGTTTCACCCCTTATTAAAATTGATGAGAACACCGAACTCCTTGCGAAATGGCAGCAGCGAAGACCCGACGAAGATTATTACATCCATGTCAGTGCTAAATCAGGGGATCATGCCCCTGTGGGAAAAGTTGAATTGATTTTATATTCGCATGACGTCTTAGCCGAAGACAATGAGGCTGAAACGAAGGCTGATTGGGAGCTCATTGCATTTAATGCCATTCCTGTTGGCATTGATAAAATGCCGATGAATCCTGTCACGATGATGCGAAACCAATTGCATTTGCAGGGTGGAACGCAAGGATATTATTCATCCGAGGACTGGGCAGAAGCCATCCACTTTTGGCAAAATTATACGACCTTAGATTAAATAAGAAATCTAGACTGCAGGAGAATTGTTCTATTTAATATGTATGTTATTTTATTCATCATCAAGGACGGAAAAAGAAAGAACATAATTCGCACCATTGTCATTAAATAAATTTACTTTTCCACTAAGCTGTCCTTCGATAAGCAACTTTATCAACGTCATTCCCAAAGTTTTTGCAGTATCAATTTCATAGTCTTTGGGCAAACCTACTCCATCATCTTTGATGGTAATGGTTAACAGTTCGTTTGCTTTAAGGGATACGTTTATATCGATGCGGCCCCTGGTCTTATCGAGGAAAGCATATTTGTAGGTGTTTGTTAAAATTTCGTTCAATACTAAACCTAAAGGAATAGCTTTTTCCATGCTTAGCGCAATAGCTTGGCACTTAACATGCACGTCAATATTATTGGAAAAACCGTGCAATGAATTTCTTAAGTGATTCAAAAGTTTATCCAAATACCCACAAAGATTAATTTCGGACAAATTGTCAGATTGATAGAGTTCTTCATGAACGATTGCCATGGTTCGAATTCGATTCGAAATATTTGCAAATGCTTCATCTAATTCTATCGAATGCTTCTCATGTAATTGCATGCTCATTAATGATGTAATGATGTTCATGTTATTTTTGGTACGGTGATGTACTTCTCTAAGGAGAATTTCTTTTTCTTTTAAAGAGGTTTCAAGCTTTTGTTTGGTCTCAAAGATTTCAGATTCATCACGAACAATTTGCCCAATTTTTGAACTCCGCTTTGTTTTAATTGGAAACAAAGTGCTCTTAATGTGTTTTACTTTTTGCTTATGAACTAAAATTTCGTGACTAGCGGTTAAAGGCAATTTCATTTTTTTTATCTTTTGCTCAATTGTCTCACCATTATTTTTTGAAATTAAGGATTCTAGTTTTTCATGAGGAAGCAGTAAAGGATGAATATTCTCAATATTTTTATTGATAGCTTGCTTTGCGGGGATTCCTGTAATCTCTGCATTTTTGGAATTCCATTCAACAATGTTACCATCAAGGTCTACCATACTCAGTCCGTCAGATGATTGCTCAAAAAAAGCTCTGAATTTTTCGTCACTTTCTCTGAGTTCATCTTCTAACTTCCGCACTTGTGTGACATCAAAAAATGAGGCTTGAATTAATGGTCCACCTAGATCATCAACAACTTGGGAAACAACAATCACATCGATAAATGTGCCATCTTTTCGTATATATTTTTGATTTGATAAAGGTGAGATCATCATTTTTCCGTTAAATAATTTTTTAACACGCTCAATAGCCATCTCAAGTGAATCTGGATGTACAAAATCAAAAATGGTTCGATTGCCAACTTCATCTAAAGATGTAAATCCCATAATTTCGAACGCCGTTTTATTGGCATAAACGACCTTCCCTTGTCGATGCCGAATAATAGCGATGGGCAAATTTTCGACCATTGATATCAATCGTTTCTCATTGATGTTAATATTTTGTTCGGCAATTTTTTGCTTCGTGATGTCAATTATTGAAACTTGGACAGCAGGACCTGTCGGTAAATCAATAAGATGGCTAACGACTTGGACATCAATAACGCCCCCGTCTTTGCGTATAAATTTTTGATGCACAATTTTATTTTGCTTAACTTTTCCACTCAATAAGGCTTTAACGCGTTTTTTAGAAATCTGTTTATAAGCAGGATGGACAAAATCAGCAGCCTGAAGCAATTTGAATTCATCTTTGGTTTTATAACCTAATATTTTGACAGCGGCTGTATTGCCAAATATAATTTTAGAGTGTTGATAACAAAAAATTCCAATAGGGGAATATTCGATCATATCCCTATATTTTTTTTCACTTTCTTTTAATTTATGAGCGGCAATTTTTTTCTCAGTAATATCGGTCGTTACCGCTATAACATTATATCCAGCTTCATTATCATCATTTAGAAAAACTTGTATGTCAACGAAGCGTTTGTTATTTTTAAATGTTTTAATTTCGTCTTCGCATCGAGAAAATGAATCATTACGGACGATAGCAAGGATGAGTTTTTTTTCAATTTTGAGATTAATGTAATTCAAAGCGCCATTCAATTTTTTTAATAAAGTGTCTTTGCTATCGGCTTCATATAATAAGAGAACTGCTGAATTAACGTTTTGGAGTTGCAACAATAAAATGGACATAGCGAGAAGTTAGGCTGCATCATTTTT
>CALBFA010000007.1 GCA_937888365.1 uncultured Fidelibacterota bacterium
ACTTTATTTACAGACAAGTTAGAGTGATTTTGGACCTTTTTCAGCAGCGACTAAACTACCAAGGCCTCAAAGGCTCAGAGCACACGGAGAAAAAGTATTGTAACGTAAGCATCTTGCTTGCGCAAGAAAAAATCTACCACAAAATCTCTCACAAAGAAACGCAAAAAAGCACTACGATATGAGTGCTAATAATAATTATCCCATTCCGCCAGCTGGCGGATCGGGGTCTGAATAACTAGAAAAGAAGGGGCTTTAGCCCAATAATACCGAGTTTATGCCCAATTTGCTGGTAGAATAAATGACAACGAAAAACACAGAAAATGAGGAATTATTATAAAAATAATTTAGAAATATATAAAACTTTTCTTGCCTTTTCGTCTCCATGCTTTATAATCCGACCGATGAGTCGAAAAAATACAACAGCAATCGAAAAAGGTAAAATCAAGTAATGAAAAGTCGCATCTTCGTTCACATCTCCGTATTAATTATTCTTCCATTTAATCTCCTTTTTGCTCAAACAACCCTACAAGGTTGCATCTATGACGAGCAAACCGAATACGCACTTTATGGAACGCAATTAGTGCTGAAAACTCAGGAACTTGGTTGTATTTCTGATGCAAAAGGTCATTTCGCATTCGAAAATGTTTCCCTTGATGACACCTTGATGATTTCATACATCGGTTACGATTCAAAAACTATTATTTTAAGCAATAAAGAATTGGGTGATCTCAATATTTTTCTTTCTCCAAAAAATATTGAGATGAACACCCTCGTTGTGACAGGAACGAAAACAAAACGCTATTTAAAGGATGTCTCCATCGCGACGCGTGTGTTGCAAAAAGAGCAACTCACCGTATTAGGCGCTGAAGATGCATCTCAAATATTGGGTCAAGTTTCGGGTCTCAATGTTGTTGATAATCAATTTGGTACAGGTATTGAAATAAATGGACTCGGCGACGACCATGTTCTCCTCATGGTTGATGGCCTTAAAGTCATAGGACGTATGAACGGTCAGCTCGATATTTCTCAAATTCCTATCGAGTCGATCGAACGCGTGGAAATAGTCAAAGGCGCCAGCTCGGCTCTTTATGGTAGCGAAGCTTTAGGTGGAGTTATTAATATTATCACTAAAGATACTGAGCAGAAATTTAATCTTAATGCGAATCTTGCAGTGGGTTCGTTTAATAAATTTCACTATGGCGCCGGACTCCAAGGCAAATTAGGCAAATTAAAAATTCGAGCATCTTACAATCGCCGATCTCAAGATTCTTATCGACTTACGGAGACAATTTGGGAAGACGGTGAAAATTATTCAAAATCCGATTTCAACTTAAAATCAAGTTATCAGATATCAAAAAATCAATCTTTTAGTTTAATATCTCACTATTTTGATGAAGATCAGAATTTTATTGCCAACTCTGTATTTTCAGAAGTTACAGGCAATACAAGACTTTCAAATAAAGTTCAATGGCAAATGAAAGTAGCGAAAAGAGGCAATTTTAGCCTCAGTATTGAAAGTTCAGACTATTTGCACGTATTTGACCAAGTTGTAACGCAATCGGGTTTCTTAAAGGGACATTCAGAGAGTGGCATGTCGTTGCGAAAAGGTGACGCAGGATTTTCGAAACAATGGTCGAAATCATCCATTAATTTGGGAGGCGGAATTGAATTAGAGTCCATGACATCAGACCGTATCTCTGATGGATTGAGAGAATCGACGCTTGATTTTGCTTACGCCCAACTCGAACATGACTTTAATACAAATTGGAATTTATTCAGCGGTGTTCGTCTCGACTATCACTCAATCTATGGGGCCAATATTAGCCCAAAACTTGGACTCATGTTCAAGCCCGAACCGATTTCAAGAATCCGATTTTCGTACGGCGAAGGTTTTAGAGCGCCATCATTTAAAGAATTATATATAGATTTCACAGAGCTATCAATCAATCTCAAAGTTTTTGGCAATGAGAATCTTGAGCCAGAGGCATCCAAAAATGTTACGTTTGATATGGAGAGGTGGCATTTGAACGAGTACCATGGTCACCTCTCCGCATATTTTAATAAAATTACGAATCTCATTGACTATGCCTATGAATATACGGATGAAAATGATTTCGTTGTGTATCGCTCTCACAATATTAATGAAGCGATTGTGACGGGATTTAGTGTAGATTTTTCTCGCTATCACAATCATTACCTCGAAAGTTCATTCAATTATTCTTATTTAAATTCATGGGATAAAGACACCGAAGCATCCCTAAGTTTAAAGGCATCCCATCAGGGACAATTTACACTCACACTCAAACCTACAAAATTGCCACATGTCAGCATCATTACAGAATACACTGGGGAGCGTTTCTATTGGGAAGACGCTTTAGAAGGAGAAGGTGGCAAACAACATTGGCTATATCCCTATTTCCTCCTCCATATAGGGACTAATTATACATTAAATAACAAAGTGTCATTACTCGCAGGGGTACGGAATGTGCTTGATGTCTATGACTTGGAATGGGGACCTGTTCCAGGGAGAGAATGGTACTTAACAGCAAACTATCAACTTAATCCAAACAAGGAAACAAAATGAACACATTTAAATTAAAGTACCTTTTACCTTTGACTGTGATTGCTTTATTCATCTCGTGTGAAGATACGACAGAAGAGCAAAAACAATTCGAAACATTCACTTTTACGAGTGAAAACGCAAAAACATTCGATAATCAGTATTTCGCTTTCGCAACAAATATGGCTGATACCACGGAACCTGCTTCTTGGGATATCAATTTTACAGGTGAGTCATTCTCGCCAGCCCCTGGCGCCCCCGTTATTTTTAATCCGTTTATAAGTTTAGGTGTTAATGTTAGTGTCGCGATTTTAGCCGATTCAACTTTAGCTGATGAACCAACTGTCACAAGCGCCACCGTCTTTGAATCCGATACCGATTCGACAAAGGTAATTTATGACTGGTATGATATGGACGAGTATCATATTCTTTATCCAAAGACCAATGTCTATGTCGTTAAAACAGCTGCTATGGATTATTATGCTTTCGAAATCAAAGACTATTATGATAATGAAGGAAATTCAGGCGTATTTACTATTGATTGGGTTCAACTCGATTATTAAAACGTTCTCCAAGTTATACTTTATGTAATAAAAAAGCCTTCAAAGAAGGCTTTTTTATTATGTAATTATTTACACAAATATTGTTCTGAGAAAAATCAGAACTCCATTGAATGATTGTATATTAACCCAATATTAAATTTATCAATAACACCAAGTCTTGGATATTCGTTGTATTATCTTGATTAACATCGGCAGCAACACTTGGAAGCCCTTCTAAAACGGCTGTGCCGAGAAGATGATTGACTAAGATAACGACATCTTGAATATTTATGGTATAATCGGCATTCACATCGCCAGGCGTTAGAACCATGCCATTCCCGGAAATCATGACGCTAATGTCATCAATGGCGGCTTCTACTAATGAGCCAGGTGTATTGTCTTGAGCTACAAATTTAAGCTGTACGGTTGATGCAAAAGTTGAATAATGCGTGCTGAGAAATTGATAATTCACCCATTGACCTGTGCTAAGACTAATGTTCTCAATCTCGACCCAAGTTCCACTATTAAATCGTGCAAAAACTTGAAAAGGATCATCACCGGAATTACTACCTTCGCTATTGGAATACCATCTCCAATATGAAATGATATTTGTATTTCCTGAAATCAGTGGGATTTGAGGTGAAATTAATGTCGTGGTTCCGCCATCAACATCACCAGCGCCAGAATTTGAACCATTAAACGCTACATTGCCCGTTACATAGCAAGAAACTCCAGAGAGTGTATGATCGTCTTCGGGTTGTACGGGAACGCCAAGCTCAGTGGTTCCAATGGGGTCAACGCGTACCCAAACGCCACCTGTCGCATTATCGCCAGGGATGCCCAATTGCCATGCGTTATCAGCTTCTGCCGCATCCGAATAGGTTTGATTAAACGCAGCAAGAGGACCGACTAAATAGAAAAATGGTTTATTGATACCATCTTCGGGATAGGAAATATTAGAACCATCATTTGATTCGACATTAAAATAATATTCCACAATGTTACCGACTTCCTGACCTGGAAGCGTAACTGTCCAAATATTTTCAACAGTGCTAGTCATTGAGATAGCTTCGTAATTAGCCCCTGAAACACGATAATAAGCCGTCACGCTTGTAGGTGGAGCAGGCGAGTAAACCAAAAATTCTAAAGGAACGTCTGTGTTCGCGGCGACTAAACCTTCGACAGGAGTGTGGGAGAGTTGCATACCCGTAAGTGCTTGAAAAGCGTTAACTCTTGCACCCATCAGAACGTTGCCAATATCATCACCATTTTTTAAAATGTCTTCTAATTCAGTAGGCGTTAAATTAGGGAACCGAGACTTTACCAAAGCCGCAACACCTGCGACTAAAGGCGTCGCCATGGATGTTCCATCCCACGCTTCATATTGATTATTATGATACGGATTCTCTGGATCGACGCAGCTCCAAATCGAGGACCCAGGAGCGCACATATCAACCCAAGAACCGTAATTGGAAAACCATGAACGATTGTCGGATTGGTTGGTTGCGCCTACTGAAAGTGTACCATCGTTGGCTGCGGGATAATGTGGAGTAGAGCTTCCGTCATTTCCTGCAGCAAATAACACTAAGGAACCCATAGTATTGCGTGCATATAAAATAGCGGCTTGAATGGTACTTGAACTAGGACCACCACCCCAACTGTTGGAAAGGATATCAGCGCCATTATCGGCAGCATAGGTTATTGCATTGGCTGTTACATTGTCCCAAGCGTTTGGAAATATTTTTACGGCCATAAGTTTTGAATGTTGCGATGCACCTGCGATACCAATAAAATTATTCGTTACGCCTGCCGCAATACCGGCGCAATGTGATCCATGGTCCTCGCTATGATAGGAATCCCAGCCCCAATCATGATTAGGGTTCGCATCCGAATTTGAGAAATCGTATCCATTGACATCATCGATATAGCCATTCCCGTCATCATCAATAAAGTTTCCCGGAATTTCACCTGGATTAACCCAAAGGTTCGCCATTAAATCTGGGTGATCTAAATCTATCCCTGTATCAATGATGGCAACTACGACGGTGTCAGAACCTGTTTCAATATCCCACGCTTGTTCACTTTGAATCGTTGCATGATGCCATGAATTTGGAAATAGTGCATCATTAGGTGTCATTTGCACGTCATGGATACTACGTAACCAAGCGGGTTCAGCAAAATCGATATCATCAGCATTTTGCAGTGCTATAATGGCATTTTCTAAATCGTCAGGATTTGAGACATCTGTTTTTAAAATTAAATGAATATCATCAATATGAGAAGCGTTGCCTAAAGGCTTAATAAATGCGGGACTCGTGAGAGCGAAATCTTGCATTATCACGTTTAGAGCAGGCCTAGCATCGAGTGATAAATTGGAGGACCTCTGACTGACTGCTTCTGTTTTCACTTTAAATAAAATGGTTGTTGGATGATGTGGCCACGACATATCTATGGCGAAGGACATCGAGATAAATGACAGAAATAATATAAACTTTTTCATTATTGTTTTCCTTTAAGTTCCATGGCTCGCAAAGTGATTCTTCACTTACACATGAACAAACTATTTTAATGTACGAAATGATTACAAAATGATATTATTTGGGACTTATTTTATTTTTAAAGACAGTGTTAATGTAAATTCAGCGACAGGCTCCCTCCCAAATTTTTCTGGAACAGTTGTCGTTATTTTGAGCGGCAAGTAAACACGTTCACCTGTTTTGATAGCTTCATTCACTAAATTGGTAATGGCGACGCCATCTTGACAGGTAAAGAATGCATCACCTTCGACGCGTTTGAGAAAATCAACGTTCATGTCTTTGAAAATTAAGCTAATTTTGTGACCACTTGTCTTAATTGCATCCATGGCCATCAATCCACCTGATAAATCAGCGCCAATGGCTAAAACACCAAAATACATTGATTTAAGGTGGTTCTTCGTACGCCGTTTTAAAGGAATTTTTATGACACATTCCGTTGAGCACATTTCAACTATTTGGGGGCGAACAAAAAAAATGAGGGGGATTTTGGTGAATCCAAATTTCCAGAGTCCTAAAGTGGCTAAAAGACGTTTTTTAGTTTTCATGATTATTTCCTGTTATTTTAATATTGTGATGCTCTATTTCCATGCGTTGTGAATGTAGTCAGAATTTTAAAAAGGGAAAAAGCTAAAAAGGCTTGTTTATTAACTTTATAAAAAACGGAGAATTTGCTTTTCGCGATGAAAAAACTAGATAGGCAAAAAACCACTTTGTTTTGGCGTAGATTTTGACGAAGTTAATTAAATAAAAGAGTGAGGTTGGTTTTGAAAATCAGTTTTTTAATAACGTATAAAAAGGACTTAGCAAATAACGAAAAGTTCACGACTGAAGTTGATATATAGATGCAATCGACGCAGCAGAAAAAAAAACCAGAAATTCAAGCCCCTAATTTTAAACAAATTGAACCCGTTATTTTTGCAGATAATTTTCATGCTTTGATTGATTGGTATGTACGCATTCTCGGATTTGAAATTTCTCAATTAGATGAAGAGAATCATCATTATTGTAAACTTCATCATAAAAGTGGCATGTTTCTTGGGATTGCCGATGCTAAAGAACTGGCCGTAACCCTAGTGGATCGATCCAATAGCGCGATAGTTCTGCAATTACAAGTTCCTGATGTCCAATCCTTCTTTAAATATCTTGAGACATTGGAAAGCCATATTGCATTCGGTCCTTCTTTTGACTCAAAATGTGGATTTTGGTATGGAGGATTTCACGATTTAGAAGGCAATTCATTTTGGGTTGTCGATGAAAATTGTCCTTAATTAAATACTTGGACGGGAGTCAAATATTGAATACCGTAAGGACAAACTTATTCTTGCGTAATGTGGTTCAAAGCCTACCTTTGAAAAATATTTACTGAGGAGTTGTTTAATTTGAGAAAGAAATTTATATTATTTGACTCATGGAATTGGCTTTCACTTAGTTAAAAATGGTTTCTTCTGTGGTTTTTTATAATGAGATATTTCGAACGTTTTTTGTGTCATAATACCTGTAAGAAAGTGAAGTTTTTTTGCATAAATGATTGAATAAGAAATCCTGTTGGATTGCGAAATACAACGTTGTTTCTATGAAAGGAGTTAGAAGAATGAAAGATTTGGGGAAAGAAAGAATCGATAGGGATTACGTTTTTATTAATCCAAATGACCTCACATTTCGTGAATGGAACGTTATTGTTTTTAATTATTTTTGGCGCAGTCTAGTCGTCGCTAGCTTAACAATTTTTTCAATGATTATTATAAGTTTTATCCTAGCCGTTTTCCTCCTGCCCCTTGGAATTGAATTATGGCAAGATTTAACAGGGCTTCTCATCCTTGTTTTGGGCTTTGGTTTCTTCGTTGTTTTTCCCATGACCTGGATTGTTATTAAATGGGTGTTACGCTCGAAAATGGGACATTATCGTACCGCTTTATTAAGAGACACCGTGGATTTTAAGTTTGGTGAGAAATTTCAAAAAGTAATGCAGGAAGAAACTCAAGAAGAACCAATTGAAAATTCTTAATAGGATTTAATCTCAAGACTATTTAATTTTTAAATACGATATCAATCGGATTCTTACTTACGAAAAAAATGATGAAGTAGCATAATATTCTTGTAGTCGTCTTCTTCGATATTAGATTATGACCGACCAGTCAGTCAACTTAGCGAAAGGACTCTATGACTCCGCTTCCAAAACACCCCGAAAAAGCACAACTCATTCTCCATGCAGCCCTCAAAGTATTTAGCGAAAAAGGTATTGAAAAAGGAACGATTGCTGAGATAGCAAAAGAAGCTGGCCTTGGCAAAGGGACGGTTTACCAATATTATAATTCAAAAGCCGATATTTACTTCGCCATCGAAGTTTCTAAGGCTGAAACCTGGGATCTACTTTTCCAAACGACTATGGCAAAACCCATTTCATGTTCTCAAAAACTGGAATTATTAATCAGCGAAGGCGTCGCTCAAACAATTCACGCAGGTGATGCTATTCTCGTGATATTTGAAATATGGTCTCATACTATTCGAGGTCTTGTAGATGAAAATAGTTTTTCACCCATGACAATTATGTATGAAAAATTCCATTCCGAGCTGGTTGCACTTTTGGAGCAAGGTATCGCTAAAGGCGAATTTCGTGAGATGCAACCATCAGGTGTTGCAACGATGATTATTGCGTTTATGGATGGCATTTCCATACAAATGTTGATGTTAAAGGATCAATTTGAAAAAAATAATTGGGTCGAACAATCGATACAATCTCTATTGAATGGTTTAATTTCAAAACCAAGTAAGGATAAGGAAATCCAATGAGTGTAAAGAATATTCTTTTCATTTTATCGCTGCTTTCGTCCTTCATCATGGCTCAGGAAGCCAGTGAAATTTTGGACAATATGGAAAAAGCGATGACGCAAATATCCTCAAAAGGGATTATGAGTCAAACGATAAAGACGAGTACTGGAAGTTTGCGAGAACTTGAATATGAATATTACAGTGGTGAAAAAGGCAAGCACACGCTGATGCGTTATCTCAAGCCGAGCCGCTCTAAAGGTATGGCCATTTTAATGCGCGATAATTCATCTCAAATTTGGATGTATAATCAACGGACTCGCCGCGCTCGCATGTTGGCCTCATCAGCGAAAAATCAGAATTTCGAAAATAGCGATTTTACCTATGAAGATATGGGAGGCAGCGATTCTTGGACTGATAAATATGACGCAACACGACTCGAAGATGACAAAGACGGCCATTATATGCTTGAGCTCAAACCAAAGAAAAGTGCCGATGTTTCCTATACGAAACTCATCATGCAAATCCGAAAAAGTGATAATCATCCTTTAAGTATTGCCTATTTTAATGATGAGTCGGATGCATTTAAAACACTCTATTTCGATGATATTCGCATTATCGAAGGCGTCCCGACGGCATTTTTACTTACAATGAAAAATCATCGCACGGGTTCAAATACGATTATGAAAATAATCAGCATCACCTACGATGTTGAATTTGATGATGATTTCTTTTTCGAAAATAATTTGAGGAAATAATGAAAACAAAATTTTTTATCCAATTCATTTTAATACTTAGCATTATATCATCCGCTAACAGTCAAATCGCACTCAATGGGTATTTAGAAAGCGAGCTCTCCACTCAAATTATGGCAGATGAAGGCATCAATCTTGGACATTATAAAATGCGATTTGATATGGAAGCCGACGCGCTGGAAAATGTGCGAATATTTTTCAATGCCGAAAATCAAAGCTACTTTGGTCAGACCTTCTTTGATTTATCAAAATTTTACCCTGGAACCCTAGATTCACTGAACAGAGCGATGCTGACCATGATGCCTTACTTCATGAGAGACTCATTGTCCATAATGAATATGTATGGCATTTATAATACCAAAAAGATCGAGCTTACTTTGGGTCGCCAACCTTTAGCGTTTGGTACGGGCTATGCATGGAATCCTGTCGATGTTTTTAATCATAAGGATTTCCTCGATCCATCCAGTGAGCTACGAGGTGTTGATGCCGTTCGTTTACGCTGGCAAATACTAAATCGATTATCTTTAGACGGCGTTTATCGACTCGGCAGTATCCCCGATAATTCTGATGCCTTTTTAGAAATGAAATGGGGCATTGGGTCTTTGGACATCTCAGTGCTTGCAAGTAATAATTTGATTCATTCTTTACGGTATCAAGCTGTAAGCAGTTCATTATTTGATCCCTCAATGTTTGAATTTCCAGTTCTTGATTCGTCAATTTTTAACAATCTATTCCCAATATTTTATTATCCAAAAATCAATTTCCAACTCGTCGAACGCAAACAATACGGACTGACATTTTCCACCGAACTGATGGGTATGGGCATCCATGGTGAGTATGGACATAACACCGAATTAAACCGAATCGATGATACGAAAAGGACCTATCAGCAATGGTTGCTCGGTCTCGATTATACGTTTAATAACGGCTTGTATTTTATGTATGAATGGATGAAAAATGAAAATGGATTGTCCTCAATCGACGATTTAGATATCCAACGCTATTTACAATATATGTCCGGCGAACATCTTTCTCTTTTCCGAAATTATAGTTTTATCAATCTAAGTTATGGTTTAAAAATCCCTGTTGTTCTCAATACTTTCGCCATTTTTAATCATGACGATATAAGTTTTACCATTACACCAAGTGCGCAATGGACGCTCAATGATTACCTCGTATTTAATGGATTTGTTGGTTTTAATGGTGGCGATGCAAAGAGTGAATTTGGACTCTTCAAAGCCTATTCTCGCTTTCAAATCACGGGATATTTCTAAACCATTGTCAATTATTATCAAAGATTAGGAGCATAAAATGAGATTAAAATTTCTAAATCAATTGAGCTATTGGATAACAGAAAAAACCTGGCAAACAGGCATTGTTCTTCTATTCATCACACTTCTTATGGGATGGATGTCCAGCCAACTGACACTCTCCATGTCTATGACAAATTTATTACCAAGCGACGACCCAAAAGTTGAAGCCTTTGATACCATCATTGAAGAATTTGATGGCGCTTCCACATTGATTGTTGTTGCAGAGGGAGAAGAGGTAAACATCAAAGCATTTATGGATGCCTTGGTAACGGCACTTGATGTTCCTGAACTTGATGAATATATCAAAACCATCGATTATAAGGTACCTCAAGATTTCATTCGCGAACATGGCCTTATGCTTGTCAAATCAAAAAATCTTGAGAATCAGGTTGGGATATTTGAGTCAAATAATTTGAGCTCGTTAACAACGGCTCTCAATGATAATTTTGAAAAAGAATACACGCAAAGCGACGAAAAACTATCGAGTAAAGAACAAGAAACGCAAGCAACCCAATTTATTGATGGCTTAAATACGTGGGTCGAGGGTTTGGCGAGTGGTTTATCTAACGACAATCTTTTATGGGCAGAAGATGCAAATGATGCTTTAACCTTAGGTGATCCCTACTATATGAGTTGGAGCAAGCGCATGGGCATTATGCAAATTATTCCGACTTTTACGATGTTTGATATCGAGCCCAGTATTTTTACCGTCAACACAGTTGAAGATATTGTGGAAAAATTAGCACCGCAATACCATGTTGAGGCAGGAATTACAGGTTCCGTTGCTTTAGGTCGTGACGAAATGGAAGCAATGGAAGGTGATAGTATGATTATCACATCCCTCGCGCTTCTGGGGATTCTCATCCTTTTTATTCTCGCATTTCGGATGGTTACCGCCCCATTTCTGGCAATATTGTCATTAATAATCGGTGTGATTTGGGCAATGGGAATTGCTTGGTTACTCGTCGGCGAACTGAATATGATGACGTCAATGATGGCCGTTGTCTTGATTGGACTTGGTATCGATTTTTCCATCCATATCATAAGTTTATTTACAGAAAGACGTCGAGCCGGGGACACAATCACTGAATCGGTTCGCCAAACTTTGGCACAAACAGGTCCTGGCATTTTAACGGGTGGTCTGACGACTTCATTAGCATTCTTTACCATCATCATTTCTAAAACGGCAGGGATGCGAGAATTTGGAATTGTTCTTGGGGTCGGTATTATCATGACGATGTTGACATCCATGACGGTGATGCCCTTGCTTTTGGTTTTTGTAGAAAAGTTTATGAAAAAATTCAGAAAAGAGGGCAAGGTTCGAAAAGTTGTCGATTTGAGATATCTATGGCTGGGAAGCGTTGCCAAAAAAGCAGCTCAATATCGTGTATTTACCTTAGCGGGCAGTGCGATATTTTTAATTTTTCTTGCTTACAAAGCGACGAATTTAAAATTTGATTACAATTATCTCAATATGGAACCCGTGGGACTAACGTCAATTATTCTTCAAGATAAATTGATTGAAGAATTCGATATGAGTACGGATTTCGCCATGCTCACGGTAAAAACGATGGAAGAAGCTGAGTTGTATAGTAAAAAAGCCAAAGAGATGGAAACTGCGAGTATGGTTCAATCCATTTCTGACTACTTACCCTCGGAAGATGAGCAGATTAAACGGCAACATTATATTGAAGAAATTCAAACGCATCTTGTAACGTTAAAACTTGCCTCAATTGACAAGGCGACGTTCCTTGATGAACTCTATCGACTCGAAGCCAATATTATTGAAATGCAAGACATGGCGTTTACAGGCGGTCAGGATAAATTATTTCTAAAAACTGCCTTTCTTGTTGGTGTGAAAGATGTACCAGAAACCGACATGGCGCCTGAGGAAATAAAGTTAATTCATAAACTTAAATTACTCAAAGGTGATGAAATATTTTCAGGTTCGTTGACATCTTTTATCCAAACGGTGGAAAATGCCAATGATGATAATTTATCGGATTTGAGCAACGAATATAGCCAACTCTTCATGGCGAGAGCCAAGTCCATGGCGAATCCTGAAAAACTGACGATCGCATCTTTACCGACGTCTATTAAAAATCAAATGGTTGGGAAGTCGGGCGAAGATTTTCTCATTACGATATTTCCTCGGGAAAATGTGTGGGATACGAATTATATCAAACGATTTTCGGCAGAAATGGAAAGTGTAAACCCAAGTATTACGGGGATGCCTCTCGTGTTCAATCGTCTTATTCCTCTCATCGCTGAAGACGGAAAAAACGCGACATATCTAGCCATTGTCGTCATATTTTTGCTGTTACTTTTGGATTTTCGGAGATTGTCTGACGCCTTATTAGCGATGCTTCCCCTTATCGCTGGCGTTATTATGATGCTTGGTATTATGGAAATGACGGGACTGATGCTTACAATGTTAAACATCATGGCGGTGCCGATGATTATTGGAATTAGTATCGATGATGGCGTTCATATTCTTCATCGTTACCGCGGAGATGGCAATAGTGACCTTTACGGCACATTTGCATCAACAGGTCGTGCGGTATTGCTAACAACCCTAACAACAATGATTGGATTTGGAAGTCTTTGGTTTGCAACGTATCGCGGACTTGGTTCCATGGGGATTGCTTTATTTATTGGAATCGGGGCAAGCTTTGTCGCCACCGTCGTTTTATTATCGGCACTCTTGAAGGCGAAAAAATCTCAATAAATCCATAGATAAGTAAATGTAAAAAAAGCGCTCTTTAATAATGTTGGAGAGCGCTTTTTTTAACTATCTAAATTTTCAGATATTTAATGACTAGATGCATTATTCAACGCGATGGAAACCCAAGGATTCGATTAAATTGGCATCGGATTCTTCAATCCAGACATTAATCGAACGCCCCGTAGGGCAAATACTGCAAGCAGTGCAAACGGGATCAGTTGATACCGTAACTTGAATATCAATGACATTTACACCTTCCGTCGTTAAATAGGTTCGTGCGTCGTCACTCCATTCTGTTTCCAATTGAGCATTTCCCCAGCTATTTTCCTCACATTGCATTTCATAATATCGAAAAATTATGCTATTAACCGCATCACATTGAAATAATAGAAAGCTGACGAAAAAAACTAAACGGAGTTGAGTTATTTTTTTCATGATATATTAAATTAGTTAAAAGATTTAAATAAACGAGTCTTTAATCGTAAAAAAATATGATTTTGCCGATTCGTAATCGTTTTCAATTTCACCTTCTAGAATGGCTTCTTCGATGACTTTTTTAATCTGTCCGATGAGGGGGCTCGGCTCTTTCCCGAGGAGCGCCATTATTTCATCTCCGCGTAGAGGCGATTGAAACGCACGAAGTTTGTCTTTTTCATAGACTTCTGTTATATGTTTCTCGACATTATCAAAATTGCTATAATATTTTTTTATCTTTGCAGCATTTTTCGAGGTGACGTCGGCGCGGCATAGCAACATGAGTTCGGGCAAATAATCTTCTGCTTCTACCACGAGCCGGCGAATAGCAGAATCACTCACGCCGTCTTGAGCGAGTGCGATAGGTCGGAGATGAAGTCGCGTCATTTTCTTTAGATATACGCGTAATTTTCGTGATAATCGCATCCTTTCACTCACGACGGTTAGCATGCGCCGTCCAACTTCTTCATGGCCATGATAGCTCCAACCTGTTCCGGGAATAAATTTTTTGGTGGATGGCTTTCCAATATCATGAACCAAGGCAGCGAATCGCAATCGCATAATGGGCGAAAGTTTTGCGACATTATCCATGACTTTTAAGGTGTGATGAAAGACGTCTTTATGGCGTTGCCCATCCAAATCTTCCACGCCACCGAGGACAGAAATTTCGGGAAAGACGAGCGGTAATAGTTCGACTTCTTGTAAAAGATAAAAAGCAATAGATGGGACATCAGTCGCGAATATTTTTAAAAATTCTTCGGTGATTCTTTCTTGCGAAATGATAGAAATCCGTGGCGCAATTTCTTTCATAGCGACTAAGGCATCATCGTGAATATTAAACTTAAGTTGGGCTGCGAATCGCACGGCTCGCATCATACGAAGGGGATCTTCCGAGAAAGTCTCTTTCGCATCGAGAGGGGTGCGTAAGATTTTGTTTTTTAAATCTTTGGCGCCACCATAGACATCAATAAATGCCCCAAAATCAGGTCCATTTATTGCGATGGCCATTGCATTGATAGTGAAGTCTCGCCGTGCTAAATCACCTTTTAAATCGGTGTAAGTAATTTCCGGTTTTCGAGAATTTTCATCATAGATTTCAGTCCGAGCGCTGGCGACTTCGATAAGCATTTCTTTGCGTGGAATCAATGCCGTTCCAAAGCTTGGATACTCGACGATCTCGTCAACATTGAGAGCTTTCGCAAGTATTTTTGCATATTCAATACCATCGCCAATCACCATAATGTCTAAATCTTTGCTCACCTTTTTCAAGAATAAATCTCTGACGAAGCCTCCAACGGCATAAGCTTCGATTTGAAGATTGTCGGCAATTTTGCCAGCAGTTTTTAATATTTCGAGTGTCGAATTTTGGACGGAATCAAGCATGGTAGTAATAAAAATGGAGCAGGGGGAAAACCAAGCTCATTCTTGTTGTTCAAAAGCTCGTTCTAGATATATTTACAATTATGAAAAATATACTAGTGAAAGTGAAAAAAATGCTATTCTTAATAATGCTTTTACCAACATTATTAAGTGCTCAAAAGATAAAAGCGGACATTCAAATCAATACGGATGTATTAGATGCTGCACCCAAACAAGCCATCAGTTTCTTGCCTGATGCAATTAAATGGTACATAGAATCACAAAAATGGGTAAGAACGGATATTGAAGAAACATTCAATATTTCGCTTAGTATTCATATCAAAGGATTTACTGAATCGGGATATCAAAATTTATACACGGCTCAAGTTGTCTTGACGAATGGCGTTGATCAACGCTATTTTGATACGAGTTGGCAATTCCCTTATAATTTTGGACAACAATTAAGTCGCTCGTCGAGCTATAATGCACTGACGAGTTTTCTTGATTATTGGGTGCTATTCATTTTAGGGAATGATTTAGATACGTGGCAACAATTTGGCGGGAACACAGCTTTTGCCGATGCGCAACAAATTGCCAGCGTTGCTAACTCAGTGAGCGGAAAAAACTGGGAAAAGCGATTTGATAATATCAATCAAATGATGCAGCTTTCGGACTATCGGAAATTACGTTTCTCTTATTATGAAGCCATCTATCTTTGGGATGCGGGAAACGAAAAAGATGCTAAACTCCAAGTTGATGCCTTTATGCGCTCATTAGAGCTGTCACTCAAAAACCGATATTCTAAAATATATACAAGAAGTTTTATGGAATCGAAGCATGTTGAATTTGTGGACATTCTCTACGAAATGGAGAGAAAAGTCGATTTGAAAAAACTGATTAAAATCGATGAAGAACGAGGCGATTACTATAAAAACAGATTGAGTAATTTTTAGAGATTGATTGCATTTAAAATAAATAATCTTGTTTTAAACACATCGATAAAATGACTCAATTTTATAATGAGGTTTAATCCCCACTTGAAAAGAGTAAATAATGGTGCAAAAGAACAATAATAAATATCTCTTCAAATTAAAGAAGAGTCTCCTCTTAATAGCGATGGCGTTTTTATTTTGGATGTGTACAGCAAACACGTCGAAAGAAATGAAAGCAAACCCAGATAATTCAAATTCTAAACCAAGGTATCAATATATTGACACGGATTGGCTGCAATCAATTCCAAATCCATGGACATTATCCGAAACGCAATTTGATACGATTTTACCACAATTTCAACAGCATTATCCTGATTTTCAAAACCGACTCTATGCTTTTGCAAAATGGCGCATCGGAACGCCGTATGAAATCTTTAAACTTGGCGAAGGAACAGGTGTCGATACAGACCCAATTATTCGTTATGATGTCTCTGACTGCACGGGTCATATTTTGACGTCTCTTGCGGCAGTTGAATCCATTTCGTGGAACGATGCTCGTAATAGAATGATTGATTTGCATTATAAGCCTGATTCAACGGGGAATGCCGTCCCTGACTATAAACATCGCTGGCATTATACAACGGATCGCCTGCTGCATAATGCTTCAACTCGGAATATTACATCGAATTTGATCAAGCCAAGTTTCCTTGATACGGTTATCATTTCACTCAATCAAAAAGACGATAAAACGCAATTTTTAGATTTAGACTGGACGTCTCCTGTCGAGGTAATGTACATCCCAAATGACCAAATTAATGAAGCATTACTTCAAAAACTTCCCCAAATATGTGGCGTGGCTTTTGTCAAAAAATCGTATTTCAAAATGGGCATCATCATAGGTCATGAAGGTATGATTTTGGACGGTCAAAATCTTTTGCACGCATCACAACTAGCCAAAGAGACCGTTATGGTAAATTTTCTAGACTATTATTTTCCTTTTGACGCAAAACCTCGTTTCGATGGCATTATGATTTCAGAGTTTCATCCTATTGGAGGCTAATAATGTATCATATTCATATCGCTACAACGCATCACAATGAGTTTTTAAATATCACTCACCTTGTTTCAAATATGGTTCGCGAAAAAGGTTATAAAGACGGAGTTGTCACTGTCTTTGTGCCCCATACAACGGCTGGAATCACGATTAACGAAAATGCTGACCCCGATGTTACCACGGATATGATGGGCGTTTTAAACTCATTGGTACCATGGGATTCTCCCAAATATCGACATTTTGAAGGCAATACCTCGGCTCATGTTAAAGCGAGTATAATGGGCAATTCGACTCACATTATTCTTGAAGATGGGAATTTACAATTGGGTACGTGGCAAGGCATTTATTTTTGTGAATTTGATGGCCCACGGCAACGAAAAATTTGGGTTCAAGTAACATGTTCATAAATTGATTTTTTCAGATTTTAAAATAAGTGAGATGACTCGTCCCATCAAAACAATCCTTTATCTCATCATAATTTTATTGTCTTTAAATAGCTGTTGTAAAGAATCACCTTATATCAATTATTTAAAATTATATATGGACACAGAGCCCAAATCACTCGATCCCGCCATGTCGTCAGATTTGACAACGGGACAAAAGATATCCTTCATGTACGATAACCTTGTGACGTTTGGTCGTGGCGCGGATATTCATCCAGGGATAGCCAAACGTTGGAACATTTCCGATGATGGCAAAACTTATACATTTATCCTCCACAAAAATTTCAATTTTTGGAATGGACGCTCGATAAGGTCTCAGGATGTGTCTTATTCATTTACGCGGATTATGGACAGAAACACATTGTCACCTATGACGTGGCTGTTTGCTCCTGTAAAAGGAGCACGAGAATATTTGGATGGGAATGCATCTACGATTACAGGTTTTTCGACTCCGAATGATACAACTTTTATTATTGAACTTACGAATGAACTTTCGCCATTTCTCGGTTTTTTAGCGATGCCAGCAGCGGGAATTGTCCCGAGGGAAGCTGTTGACGATGAGGCAATCGATTTTGGACGACATCCTCTTGGGTCAGGACCATGGATTTTTGAAGAATGGCGACCTGATAACTTCGTCAGCCTGAAAAAGAATGGACATTATTTTTATGGACCACCAAAAATGGACGGTATTTACATCCGGACTATACACGAGAGTCTGACGGCTTCTATAGAATTTGAATCCGGGAATTTGGACATTTTTGATGTCCCAACAGCCGAATTCGATTATTGGATGCATTCCAAAGTATGGGCGCCTTATACGCAATCATTGGACGAATTGGCCACGTATTTTATTGGCTTAAATGTGGAGCGGAAACCCTTCGATAATCCGCGTATCAGGTTGGCTGCTGCCATGGCTATTGATCGAGAGAAAATCATTAAGCAAGTTATGCATGGATCGGTTAAAATTGCGAATGGAATATTGCCACCAGGTTTACCGGGATATGATTCGACAGCCACGCCGATTCCCTTCAATCCCGATTCGTCGCGTCAAATATTAATTGAAGAAGGGTATGGTGATGGCTGTGAATTTGATTTATGGGCGGACCAAAAATCCGGCGTTTCCCAATTATTAGAAGCCATTCAAGCCTATTTAAACGAAGCTGGATTCAAGTGTCGCATTATCCGAAATGACTGGAATATGATGCGAGACGCCATGCGCCAAGGATCGACGGATGCCTATTGGGGAAATTGGTGGGCCGATTATGCAGACCCCGAAAATTTTATGACACCGCTGTTTCACAGCTATCAAGCAGCCCGAAGAAATCGATATTCTAATCCTGAGGTTGATCGATTGATTGTGAAACTTCAAGGGGCGAATCAGGACTCGTTAAAAAGTAAAATTGCCCATCAATTGGATGCTCTTCTCATGAAAGAAGTGCCGTACATTTTTCTTTGGTACCCCACAACTTATACCGTTCAGCAAGCAAATATAATAGGCTATGAACGCTGTTTAATGCCGAATGCAAACCGCTATTTAAACACTGAGAGAACCCATGGAAAAAATAACAAATAGTGAAGACAAGTTATCGATTCTCAATAAAATTTTAACGAGGCGTGGAAGAGATGATATCACGATTCCAATCTTACGGGAATCGATTCAATTGGAACGCACGTTTTTTATAAAATCAAATTTTATCACCGTAGGCATTGCCTCGCTGGCCCCCCTTACGATGTTATTTTTCGCAGAATCGATTGTTCAATATACTGTCATCATTATTACGGTTCTTGCCTACATCGGTGTATCCATTCGATTTAAAAAAGAAATTAAAATTTACGATTTTACTGACGAAGAATTAGAAGCTTTTATAAAAGAAAATACTAAATAAAAAATATCAGGACGAGGGGAAAAAGCAATTCAATTAGAATAGCTTTTTAGCCCCGTTTAGTTTACCTCTATTTCAATGATTCCATGACTTGCGCAAGCAGGGCTGATTTGGCTTTATCGGTTGCGGCTATAAGCGATTTTTGCCGCGCTTTTTCAAAATCCAGATCGATGCCTTTAATATGAGTGAGAGACATTGCGCCGACTGTTTTATCAGACGTCGTATTCGCTTGATTTATATTAACCGAAACATCAGCAAACGCTGTGTACAAGTTTTTATAGTTGGAACCATCCGTAATATTGAATTCTATTTTCATCACCCAGTCTGATTTATTAATATCATCACTAAAGCGAAATCCTTTTTCAGCAAGAGCCTCTTGAAGACGAGCTGAAGCAATCGTTTCTAAAGCTTTTGTCGAGTTTGATTTCACACGGACATTGATGACAGGTAATACGGTTGCGACTTGAAAACTCGTCGTTGCTTTGGCAAATGAACCAAAAACTTTATTCATAAAAATGTCATCCGCCAATTCGGGAATCATTGCATTTAAATCAGCTTGAACTTGAATCGTATAATCGCTTAAAGAAACTGGAATTTGATTTTTCGCTAAAGTTCCTATACCATCAGAATTTGTCATTATGGGCGGGAAAATAGTTTCTGGTTGGTCAATATTCGTAAATATAAGGGGCACATTTGTTAAGGGTTTTTTATTGAGTGATGCATTTATCGTGATGTTTTGTAGCGAATCAGATCCTAGTTTTAGGACAAATCTCTCTTGAGTGGGCGTTAAAGAAATATCAACTAAAGCTTGTTGAGAGAGGCGAATGATTTCATTTGCAACTGAAATATTTTGTCCATTAAAACGAGATGTTAGATTTTCGCCGAGATAGGGAATAATTGGAAGAAATGCCTGATAAAGGGAGTGAAGGGAAACGGCAATATTCCCTTTAGATAATTCATTTTGAGAGATATTAATAAACCCGGTACTCTTCACAATTGCCTCAGACCGTTTCCGTGCTTGTATTTCGGCATAGAGCGCCTTTGAAAGTTGATAATAGACATACTGTGTTTGACCGTCACTCCAGCTATCAACAAGTGTATAGCCTTCTAAATCAGCCTGAGTTGAGCTTTTAAGTTTTGATTGATAAGACTCCGCTATTCCTTCATTATTTTCAATAAGAGACGAAACGACATCGGATTTAATATTAACCATAATTTGAGTTGATATTTGGGAGAGAGCATTTTGCTGAGCCGTCTCTAAATAGCCATCATTCGCCCTAGAAGCACTGCCAATACCAATATAAAATCCAGGTGTTACAGGTTGTTGCAGAACCCAACTCGGGAGCTGGGGAGTTGAATTTGAAGGTGAGTTTGATGCACAAGACATCAAAAATAATAAAGAAATAAAAATTAAAATAGCATGCATTGATTTTAAAATATTCATAAATGTCCTCGCCTGTAAAAAAAATATTTCTGTTACCATAGCGTCTAATATGTGACACGAAAAGTACTAGACTAGTTCTTTTTAGCGATTTAATACACTATATCACATAGTTCTTAATAAGAATAGACTAAGGAGTTTTGTTGATTATTTTGTCAGGCTCTTATAGCATTTATTTGATAATTATGAGATAAAATAAATTAAAGAATTATAGAAAGAAACTGCTGAATGAACGATTTAAATCAAGAGAATCAATTTCAAGAAGAAGAAATAAACTTACAAGATATTTGGCGAGTGATCCGCAATAGTAGATGGCTCATATTATGGACGGCGGGGATTATATTTTTTATTACGATTATTATTACGATTATTACGCCTCCTGTTTACAAAGCGACAACAACCGTCATGCTAAAAGAAAGTGCAGCGAGTGCAGGTAGTTTTGTTTTTGATTTAGTCGGAACACAAAAAATGCAAGAGCTGAAGAATGAGACTGAAGTTTTAACAAGCTATTCATTAAATAATGCCGTGTTAAGAGAGCTTATCCATTCTGGAGAAGCAGATTCCATGATGCTCTTTAATAACAAATATATCCGGAAACGTTACAGAGTGAGAGATGCATTAATGCCAGAATGGCTTCAAGGTGAACCTGAACCTCCAATAGCACCTAAGGATTTATCCTTTGTTCAACTGATTAGAATTACGGAAAATTTAAAATTGAATACGGATGTATCAACGGTCCGTGATGCTGACATCTTAAAAATAGCCGTATCATCCAATGATTCGGTTGAAGCCATCACATTGTCAAACGCTATCGCTGATAAATATCGTTTATGGGATATGGCTGGCGGTCGTGGCGAGATTCAATTCATATTAACATTTCTTGATTCTCAAATTCAAAAATACGAAAAAAAGTTGATTGTATTAGAAGAAAAATTGAAGACTTTCCAAATTAAAAATCAAATATACGCTCTAGAGGGTCAAGCCCAGCTACTCTTAGAGGAATTGACGAAATACGAAGGTGTTTACTATACAAATCAAGCGGAACTTGAGGTCACGAATAAACGACTTGAATATTTAAAAAGCCAACTAAGTGATAGCGAAAAAGCGCTTATGGATGAATTGTCCAACACCAATAATCCTAAAATTATGCTGCTCCGGCAAAAAATTGCGGAAGTTGAAACTCAAAGAGTTGAAAATATTTATGTTGGGGGAATACCCGAAAACTCGCCTCAGATTAAAGGACTTGATAAACAAATTAAGGACTTAAAAGCTCAGCTGGTTTCAATAACAAGCACATTGGTCATTTCGGGTTCAAGTGAAAATAACCCATTTCAAGCCTCACAAGAGCTTTATAATAAAATTATAGAGCAAGAAGTGAATTATTACGCCCTCGAAACGGGTACAAAACAATATAAATTGCTTGTCGAAAAATTTGACCAACGTTTAGAAACCTTGCCCAATAATGTTCTGGATTATGCACGCTTAGAAAGAGAACGGAAACTCAACGAAAATCTCTATTTAACCATGAAGCAAAAATATGAAGAATCGAGAATTACGGAAGCAGGTCAAGTCGGAAAAGTTCGTATTCTTGATGCTGCCATTGTCGCACCTAAAGAGAAACCGAATGTTAAATTAAATCTGCTGTTAGGTATCGTACTTGGGTTTGGTGCTGGTATCGGCCTCGCTTTTGTCCGAGAGTTTTTTGATGACTCTGTAAAATCAGTTGAGGAATTAGAGAAGAAACACTTAACTATTTTAGGCATTATTCCAATCCTTGGTGCTGCGGGGACAGATAGACGAGGGAATAAAAAAGAAGCTATCAAAAAAACCAAAGGTGGGCAAAATTTTAAAGAGCGTCTTATTACACATCTAGATCCACGATCACCAATTTCTGAAGCCTATCGCTCATTAAGAACAAATGTTACGTATTCCTCCGTCGATAAGAAAATCAAAAGTCTTGCGATTTCGTCAGCTCAACCAGGCGAAGGGAAATCCACAACAATCGCAAACCTAGCCATAGCTTTTGCGCAACTCAAGAAAAAGACATTATTGCTTGACGGCGATTTACGACGTCCTATACAGCACAATGTTTTCGAAGTAGAGCGCGTCCCAGGATTAAGCGAATATTTAACGGGAGACGATGCAAGTTTTGATTCCTTTGTACAAAAAACGGACATTGATAATCTTTGGATTTGTACGGCGGGGAATATCCCACCGAACCCTTCTGAGCTTTTAGGCTCCCAAAAAATGTCTGCATTAGTTGATAAATTAGAACATGAATGGGATATGATTCTCATTGACTTACCACCAATTATTGCCGTAACAGATGCCGCCATGATTTCGAATGAAATTGATGCATTGATCCTACTTGTACGTTCAGGGCATACATCCAAAGGAGCCATTGACCGTGCCCTAGATGCTTTGAAAAATGTCAATGCGCCTTTAACCGGTACGATTTTGAATGGAGCAGAACCTGAAAAAATGGGTGGTAAATACGGTTATTATTATAGCTACTATTACTACTATTATTATGGTGATGACCATGGCAAAAAGAGAAGGAAGAAAAAAGGCGATAAGAAAAAGTTAAGAGATTATTTCCGCTATTAATCACGTATGAAATTCATTCCGCAAATAATTCAAGACCTTATTCTCGTTCAGCCTGATGTCTTTCCCGATAGTCGCGGTTATTTTTTCGAATCGTACCAACAAGAAAAATGGTCTGAAGCAATGGGCAATATTCGATTTGTTCAAGATAATGAATCAAAATCGAGTTATGGCGTCTTGAGAGGGTTGCATTTTCAGCAAGGTGAGATGGCGCAATCCAAGTTGATTCGAGTTATAAAAGGCAGAATATGGGATGTCGTTGTCGATTTGCGCATAGATTCGCCAAGTTATAAAAGTTTTGTTGGAGTAGCATTAAGCGATAATAATAAGCATCAATTATTTATCCCAAAAGGTTTTGCTCACGGATTTTTAACGCTAAGTGAGGAAGCTATCATTAGTTATAAAGTCGATGCATATTATTCAAAAGAACATGATGGTGGAATTCTGTATAATGACAACGACCTCGGTATTTCTTGGCCAATGGATGCAAAAGACATCATCGTGTCAGAAAAAGATGCCGCGCTTCCATTGCTTAAAAATGTATCACTTCGCTGGTAAGAACTCACATGTGGAAAAATATTCGGCGAGAAATACAAAAAGGTTTCATGACACTCCCCTCATTATTGTGTCATAAAAATGCAGAATATTAGAAACATGAATTGGGTTTCCTTATTAATAAAATATTTTCCAGTTTTCATAATGTTTTCCTTTTTGCTCCTGTGCTGTGGTAAAAATGTGGAGGATGCTTTTCCACCAGATTTCCCCGTATGGGTCGAAAAATCTGAAGCCACAACTTGGCCTGAAAAAGGCATCGATGCAACGGAGACGGGGGACATCCTTTTACAATGGATTCTCTCAGATGAAGACGATATTGCAAAGTATTTAATTTTCAGAGGCGTCCTTAATGATAGCAGCCTGGAAATAGATTTCGAGAAAATTGACATCATTGATCTTAACAATCCATTTGAGTCTCCAGATCAGTATTTAGATGAATCCGCCGTCGTAAATCAACGGTATTATTATTATCTATTGGCGGAAGATTCAGGCGAGAATCTTTCTGATCCATCGGATACCCTTGATTATATGCTATTGCCAAGTGTGTATCCCAGTGTAATGATACCGTCATCATTAAATGATATTGTCAGTGCTACTCCTGACTTAACTTGGAGTTATAACTATGGTACCGCCATGGAAGATTATGTCATCACACTATTGGATTACGATTCCAAGGAGTTCATTGTCCGAGATTGGTTTCAACCCGGTAATTATGTAGGAAGCGGTGAAGATTGGACATTTACGCCTTATTGGCGTGTTGTGAATGGTGATTCAACATGGATGGAATTGCTATCTATGCATCGATACCAATGGCGAATTGATCAACATGCTGATTATGAAGGCAATATTGAAAAGACTGGATCCGAATCAGCATGGGCTTATTTTACAGTCGAATAATGCATTATTCTAGAGAGGACGAATGTAGCGTATGACGAATCAATTGAATGAAGTTCTTGATTTACTTCGAATGACGGAAGTTGAGCATTTAGATATTCGCACAACGACGCTGGGCATCAGTTTAAGAGATTGTGTCTCTGAATCTATCAATGGAACGACGGAAAAAATATATAATAAAATTACGCGAATAGCTGGGAAATTGATTGAAACTGCGAATCAAGTTGAACGCGAAGTTGGTATTAAAATCGTCAATAAACGAATTTCAATTACGCCTGCAGCGATTATTGGTGACCGATTTGGACCTGAGGAGTTTGTTAAAATCGCTCAAGCATTAGATCGTGCTGCCGAAGCAGTTGGTGTTGATTATATCGCTGGCTTTGGTGCTCTTGTACAAAAAGGGATGACAATTGGCGATCGAGCTCTCATTGAATCCATACCTGAAGCCATCGGAATAACAACGCGCGTTACGAGTAGTATTAATGTCGCGACGACGAAAGCAGGAATCAACATGGACGCTGTCGCCAAAATGGGACGTGTTATCAAAGATTTGGCGGAACGTACAAAAGAAAATGGCGCAATTGGATGCGCAAAACTAGTCGTTTTTGCGAATGTACCGGAGGATAATCCTTTTGTGGCCGGCGCTTTTCATGGCATATCAGAACCCGAAGTCGCGCTTAATGTTGGTATTAGTGGTCCCGGAGTTGTATTGGATGCGATTAAAGCGCATCGCGGTGCATCATTTCAAGAATTGGCCGAAGCTATCAAAAGAACTGTGTTTCGAATAACCCGAGCTGGAGACCTAATCGGTAGAACCGTTGCGAGTCGAATGGGTGTAGAATTCGGAATTATAGACTTGAGCCTTGCACCAACGCCTGCCGAAGGAGACAGTATCGCGGACATACTAATCGCATTTGGTCTCGAAGATGTTGGCGCGCCAGGTACAACAGCTGCCTTGGCCATGCTCAATGATGCCGTTAAAAAAGGCGGCATTATGGCGGCTCCATCTGTAGGCGGAATGAGTGGAGCATTTATTCCTGTGAGCGAAGATCAAGGTATGATTCGAGCCGCCCAAAAGGGACATATTTCATTGGCAAAGTTAGAGGCCATGACGGCGGTATGTTCCGTCGGTTTGGATATGATAGCCATTCCAGGCAAAACAAGCGCCGAAACAATTTCAGCAATTATCGCCGATGAATGTGCTATCGGCGTTGTCAATTCGAAGACGACCGCGACGCGTATTATCCCTGTCCCGGGAAAAGATGTCGGTGATATGGTACATTATGGTGGGTTATTGGGATCTGCGCCCATTATGCCCGTGAGCGAATTGAGTTCAGTTGACTTTATTCGACGTGGAGGTAGAATACCGCCACCCATTCAAAGTTTTAGAAATTAATTTTAATATTTTCTTTAATAAATTCGAGAGTCCGTGTTTCAGACCAATATGTTTTACTACTATCTGCGTTCGTAAATCCAACATGACCGCCTGATTTAGGCATCTCTAAAAATATATTATAGGATGCCTTTGCGCATTCAATTGGATAACATCGACGCAATAAAAATGGATCATTTTTAGCATTAACGATTAGCGTTGGGATGCCGATATTGTTTAAAACGACATCGCTTGAGCACGCGTCCCAGTAATGTTTTGCGCTACTAAATCCATGAATTGGCGCTGTGTATCGACCATCAAAGTCAGCAAAGTTTTTTAACTTATCATAACCATTGTCATTAATTAGAGTTGGGAATTGTTCCATCTTCATTCGCACTTTTTGATGTAATTCGCGTAAAAATCGTTCCATATAAATCTTGGATGACCATTTATCCAACGCAATGGAACTGTCACTTAAATTACAGGGTACGGAAAAAACGATAGCGCCTTTTACAGTTTTGGAGAGTTGTTGACCTTTTTGTCCCAAGTACAATAAGGTCATATTTCCACCCATGCTAAAACCAACGAGAATAATATTTTTATAATTATAGTTTTGCGCCATGTAGTTTACGATACTTTCAACGTCGTCTGTTGCACAATTATGATAAAGGCGAAATTGTTTATTTGGCACGCCCGAACATCCACGAAAATTCCAGGCTAAAGCGTCAATATTGGCATTATTTAAGGCATGAACCATTCCTCTTATATATTTACGTTGAGAATGTCCTTCGAGCCCATGGGAAAGAATAGCGAGGGTATCACTGCCATTCCCAGAAAAATCGCCGTGAAGAAAATCGTTATCTTCAGTAGGAATTGTAATCCGCGTGTATTTTACAGATGAAACCGTTCTGAACAAGGACGGATAAATGGTTTGTAAATGACCGTTGAATAAGAAGAAAGGTGATTTGTAAGTTGATGTTACTAAGGGCATTATATCGCTAGATGCATTTTAACCAAATATTTTTTAGGGTGATTACTTAATAAAGTTGACGAGATTTTTACGATTCATCTACTTTTACATTGATTCGGGGGCGGTGACTCCTAGAATTGCTAAACCATTTTTAAGCGTTAATTGAGCGGCCTTTAGCAATTGCAATCGTGCATGGGTTAGAGCGATGTCATTGCTGAGAACTTTATGGTCTGAATAAAATTTGTGTAATGATCCAGCTAAATCATATAAATAATTTGGCAAATGATGCACTTCTAAGGTTGAAAGGCATTTTTTTACGACATCAGGGAAAAATAATATTTGGTTTAACAATGCAATTGTCGATGGTTCATCAAGAAGAGCATAATCGATATTTTCGTTGGGAAGTAGATCCCGCTGTTTTGCGCGTCTAAAAATACTAGAAACCCTAGCATGAGCGTATTGGAGATAGAATACAGGATTTTCTTCCGTTTGACGTTTCGCTAAATCTAGATCAAAATTAAGGTGAGAATTGGCGGAACGCATGATGTAAAAATATCGAACAACATCAATCCCAACTTCATCGATAAGTTCATCAAGCGTAACAAACTCTGCCTTACGTGTTGACATTTTTACCATCTCACCATTTTTTAACAATGTAACAAATTGATGGATAACAACACTAATGGCGCTGGTTTCTGTCCCCAAGGCATTAAGTGCGGCAAGGACGTCTGGATACGTGTCCATATGGTCGGCACCAAATATGTCAATGATTAAATCAAACCCCCGTCTAACTTTCTCACGATGATAGGCGATATCGGGGAGGCGATATGTCGGCTCGCCAGTAGATTTTATAAGCACCCTATCTTGATCAAACCCAAGTTCAGTTGTTTTAAACCAATGGGCCCCATCTTTTTCATAAACAAGTTCTTTTAATCTCAATTCATCAATGACAGCATCAATTTTGCCTTCGTCATAAAGCGATTTTTCATTGTAAAAGACATCATGTTGAACATGAATACGCTGTAATGTTTTTTTAATTAAGTTGAAAATATTCTCTTCTGCATAGCTTTTGAATATTTCAATATCAGAGTCATTATCTAATGTGGGCTTTTCGGAGAGTAATCTTTTGGCAATTTCAATAATATAATCACCTTCGTAACCGCCATCAGGTAATGACAATTTGTCACCTTTTAAATTGAGATAACGAACTTTGAGGGATTCGCCAAGCATTCTCATCTGGCGACCCGCATTATTAAAATAATATTCACGCGTAACGTCATAGTGGCTCCATTCCAGAATATTGGAAATGGTGTCACCTAATATCGTTTGACGTCCGTGACCGACAGTAAGAGGTCCAGTTGGGTTCGCGCTTACAAATTCAACTTGTGCTGTTTTCCCAAGGCCAATATTATTTTTACCAAAATCAGAACCCAACACCAGAACATTTACTAATTGTTCGTGTAGATTACTTTGAGCTTGGAAAAAATTGATAAATCCAGGGTTTGCTATTTCATATTTGGAGACGATGGATTTGTCAAAATTAATCCCAGATAATAATTCGTCCGCTATTGTAATCGGCGATTTCTTTAAAGTTCGGGCTAACGTTAAGGCAATATTTGTAGATGCATCGCCGTTAATGCTATCATTTGGACGACTTAATCTTAATGTTTCAGTAGGCCAGCCTAGAGAATTAAGTCTTTCAGATAAGACTTCAAGAAGATAATGATTCATAACTTAATTGGATGAAAAAGGGATTTCTTCATCGAAGAATTCTTTTACTTCGGCATCTGGCCACAGTTTCTCTAAGTCGTAGAATTGGTGCGCTGCTTTTTGAAAAACATGGACGACGACATTTACAAAATCGAGTAAAATCCACTCTCGCACGTCATAGCCTTCTTTGCTCATAGGTTTTTCATCAGGAGCTAAACTATCTAGGATATGGTCTGCGATGGCGCGGGTTTGAACGTCTGTTTGTCCCGTACAAATGACAAAAAAATCAGTCAGTGACGTTTGGTTACTCACATTAAGTGTTTTCACATCGTCTGACTTCATTTCTAACGCCAACTCGGCTATTCGTTCTGCAAGTAATTTAGAGTCGTTTACATTGTTTAAGGTCATAAGTTTCCTTGGTAACAAATGGAGAAAAAATTCCACCATTTGTTTAAAATTTAGGTGTTTAAATAAGTTTCAATTTAAAAAAATGTTTTAAACGCAGGAATATTTTGATAATCTTTACCTAAAATTAAGGTAATGTCCACTCGTCTTGTTTCATCTTTTTGGATTAGGACAGTTGATTCAGACATCCCAAGCTCTTTCGCCAATAAATAGGCAGCGGGTGTGTTATCAGAGCGCGCAATAATTTGTGTCGTTTCAAAATTAAAATTAGGGGCATTCCCTGTCAATTGAACATCAAACGTTTTTTCACGAATAATATTTTTATACTCTGCAGCTATTCCGCTAATCCCGCATCCGTTTAATATCTCGATTTTAATATGAGGATATTTTTTAACGGCGCTCAAGGTCTCAGGCAACGAAAAATCGGGTTGCTCTGCAACAAGTGCAAGTTCTTGGGAAACAAGCGTATTCGTTGTATGTCTTGTCCAAAATGACCAAATAAAAGATAGAACTAAGGCAGAGAGTCCTAGAGTCAGTAAGTTGACAAACCAGTCACTTCCTTCTTCGGGTCTTTTTTTTCGATTTTTTTTGCTAGCGCGACGAGATTGTTTGGTGGTTTTGGAATTAAAAAATGCGGCCATAGTCTATCGTAGAAATCCTGGAGAATAAAAATTTGAATAATTGCTGTAATAATTATAAGGATTTTTCTCAAAGCCAATTGTAATGAAAGAATTTTTAGTTGGTTTGTATGTTACTAAACCCTTGAAAATTAGATTGTCTTTATTGAAGCTTGAGTAGCTGTTGAATTCATTTGAAAATGACGAAAAGGGATTGTGAACAAAACCAATTTCACCCGAAAAACTCAGACTAGGATTTGCTTGATAAAAAACCCGACTGCTTAAGATTCCCATAGAAATCATATTCCCACCTAGAGTAACAGTGGAAAGCGAATATCCATAATTGACATCAAATTTTGAGATATCAATTCCAAAGATGCTACCAGACGATTGTGTCCGATTGCCTAATGCACCGATGGCCGTTTTCCATGGAGCTTTTTCCTGAGAAAATAGTCCTGTACACAATAGCAAGCTGGCTAGGATGATGGTGAAAATCTTTTTTTGGAAACGCATGTAGAACCTCTTTATTTCAGTTTTAATATGCTTTCAACTTCTTTCAAATCGTCAACGGTGTTGACCCCGATAATCTCATTAAAATTAGGTGCAATTTCAACCCCTACCTTTTTTCCTTCTTGCTGAAAAATAGAGAGCACATCAGGCAAATAAAACTCACCTTGTGCGTTATTGTTTCCCACTTTTGGTAGAGCAGAAAAAAGGGCTTTTGCATCAAAAATATAGATACCTGAGTTGATTTCTTTAATTGCTCGTTGTGTCAAATCGGTATCTTTTTCCTCTACGACGCATTGAAATAAATTCCCTTCTGTACGCAACACACGACCGTAACCATGGGGGTTTGGAGCCATTACAGTCAGAACCGTTGCCTTAAAATTATTGGACTTATGGGTCTCAATGAGGTGTAATAATGTAGTCTCTGAAAGCAAAGGAACATCCCCCGAAAGGACAATGATATCGCCATTAAAATTACGGAAAAATTCTGCAGTTTGAAGTACAGCGTGACCCGTTCCGAGTTGTTGTTCTTGAAATGCAAATTCTATTTTTTCTTCTGATAATATCTCGATGACCTTCTCTTTTTGGTGACCGACAATGACACTGATGATGTCCGCCTTTAAAGCTTTTGCTTGATCGACGACATATTGAATAAGCGCTTTCCCTAAAACGAGATTAGCAACTTTTGGAATATCGTCCCGCTTCATCCGTGTGCCTTTTCCAGCAGCTAAAATGACAACTCCAAGTTTACGATTTGGCATAGATATTTCCTTCATCTTTTTTTATTGCAAATTCATCCAAGATGACTGATTTAATATTGCCTCCACCAAGAACATTATCGCCTTGAAAAAATACGGCTGACTGGCCAGGTGTAATGGCGGATTGAGGCGAGTCAAAAATGACAAGCAATTCACTATTTTCTCGTTCGAATATTCTAGCCGGTTTCGCATCACTATTATATCGAATCATGACATCTCTTTTTTGGCCAATCAAATTCGCCAGTGATGTGAACAAATTGATTTTGTGAACGATAAACGATGAGAAAAGCGTTTCTTCCTTGCTCCCCACATAAATATTATTTGTTTCGACATCAATGCGATTAACAAAAATTCGTTCGCCTGTTGCAATGCCAAGACCCTTGCGTTGACCGATTGTATATTGATGTATTCCCTCATGTTGACCCATAATTTTACCGCTACCATCAACAAAATTTCCTTTGGGTATATCTTTCACTTCATCAGGATATTTTTCATTTAAAAATCGACGATAATTGTCATCAGGGACGAAACAGATTTCTTGGCTTTCTGGTGTGTCAGCCGATTTTAAATTCGATTTGGCGGCCATCTGACGCACTTCTTTTTTGGTCAAAGTCCCAAGTGGGAAAAGCGTCCGCGAAAGCGCTTCTTGACCAACGCCCCATAGAGCATAAGATTGATCTTTACTCGAATCTTTACCTTTCGAAATCATCCATTGACCCGATTCTGAATCTCGAACTTTGTTGGCATAATGCCCTGTTGCAATATAATCAAAACCAAGTTCATCGACTTTATCCAGCAAGGATTCCCACTTAATTTTTGTGTTGCAAACGATGCAGGGGTTTGGCGTTCGGCCGTGTTTATACTCATCAACAAAATTTGTGATGACGGTATCGCGAAATTTTTCGCTAAAATCTAGGGTGTAGTGGGGAATACCAAGTTGGGCGCAGACATCTTTTGCATTATAGATATCATCAAGAGAACAGCATCGACTCTCTTCTACGATATTTCCACCTGTGTCCACATATCCCCAAAGTTTCATTGTGATACCCATTACTTTGTAGCCTTGATTTACCAAAAGTGCCGCCGCGACAGAGCTATCAACACCACCACTCATGGCAATAATGACGGAGCCTTTTTCAATATTTACTGATGTGATATTTGATTCTATTTCAGTCATAATTCAGGGTTAGTCTATAATATTTTGAAGGGCTTTTGCAAAGCTATTTATTTCATCAATTGTCGAAAATCTGCCCCATGACATCCTGATAGAAGATTGAGCTTCTTCGTCAGATTTTCCTAATGCTTTCAAGACATGAGAGGGTTTTTGTGCACCTGAAGAACATGCGGCCCCGTTTGAAACAGCGAATCCCAGCATATCTAAACGCATAAATAGGGATTCACCATCAATGTTTTTAATCGTAAAATTAAGGATGTGATTACTTCTATTTTCAAGGTTTGTATTGATGCAAATTTTGGGATTATTCTTTAACAATCCCAGAGCGTGAATGAATAATCTTTCACTATGTTCCTTATCCTCTAATCTATGTGATTCCAACTCGGTTAGGGCAATTTGAAAACCATGAATCCCGAGCAAATTCTCTGTTCCGCCTCGTAAATTCCAGTTTTGATGTCCACCAAAAATCAAAGGTTTTAGAGGGACTCTGGTTTTTACGATAAGTGCACCAATTCCTGAGGGGCCATAAATTTTATGGGAGGAAATACTCAACATATCAATATTTAAATGATCGAATTGAAAATCTTCATAACCAAGCGCTTGAACCGCATCACAGTGAAAAATTATGTTTTTATCGCTACATAACTGGGCAATTTCATGGATTGGATTGTTATTGCCAATCTCATTATTAGTCCACATTATGCTGACTAAGGCCGTATTCTTTTGGATGGCTTTCGCTACGGAATCGGGTGTAATACAGCCACTCGACTGAGGCGAAAGGTATGTGACTTCATGTCCAAGAGATTCGAGGTACTCAAAAGCCGATAAAACAGAAGCGTGCTCTATTTTAGACGTAATAAAATGCTGTGTTTTATCATGTGATTGAGATTGAGCAAATCCTAAAATTGCAAGATTATTTGCCTCTGTCCCTCCACTTGTAAAAATAATTTCCTTCTCTTTAGAATGAATTATGCTCGCAAGTTGGCTTCGTGCTTTTGATAAAATATGATGCGCTGCTTGTCCTGCCTGATGGACACTTGAAGCGTTCGCTGGCCCGGAATTTAAAAAAAGATAAATACCTTCTTTAACAAGTGGCGTAATAGGAGTTGTCGCAGCATAATCAAGGTAAATCATTTATATGTAATACTTATAATTATAATTAAAACCCGATTTTCTTTTATAAAAAAGCTAGTCGTTGCGAATGGATGCGTTGATGATAGTCGAAATTAAATTTTTATAAAAGGGAGGTTTATTTCTTTCTAAAGTTGCGATTGTTTCATTAATATCATAATCAAAGCGAACTTGCTCCCAATCGATAGTCCCATCACCGATTGTTAGAAAGCCAAGTGCGCCTTTTTGATTTTCATCAAAGGGCATACCTGTTGATCCAGGGCAGGCTATTTTTAGGTTTCCATATTCTTCATAACGTGGAAGGTGCGTATGTCCGTGAACAAGCGCAAAATTTTTATACCCCGGGTGTTTATTTTGAGCGTGATTTCTCCACTGGTGAGCTTCTTCAAGTGTCGGAGGAATATCGTCTCGCGTAAACCAGGCATGCGTAAATTCAACAAAACAATTATTTAATTTCTCAATATGTGAAATCTTCATTTCTCGTATGAATTCTTCGCCTTCATCACCGATTTGTTCAAAAGTCCATTTTTGATTTGCGACGATATCCATACAAACAGGGTCATCTGGATCCATCCCTTCAACGGTTGGACGATCATAATCCCATATTTTTTCAATAAGATATCGATCATGATTTCCCCGTACAAAAACGGCATTTGGAATTTGTTTTAGTCTTGTAAGTGTACTTTTAGGGTCACCACCAATTGAAAAAGAGTCTCCATTAACAACAATACTTTTAACATTCTCTCTTTTATCGATGAGCTCTAATGCCCTTTCAAGAGCTGGGATGTTTGCGTGAACATCTGTTATAAAAGCGAGTGTTGTTATTTGTGGCTTGGAATCTTGCAGCATTGGCATTCTTTTTTTGTGTGGGGCAAGATTAACATTTTCTCATGCGAAATGCTAATATTAAATGTCTAAAAATATTACATATTTATGTGGATTCCTGAAATATAATATCGACAATATATTAAGTACTTCATCAAAAAATCGTTTTGGGAACAGCTCAAAAAACTTGGAAACATATGAGTCGCCGAATACATTCGCATCCGCATGAATATGATAAAACGTACACATTTAGCAATTATAATTAAAGGAGAATCTTAAATGTTAAAACGTATCCTAATTGGCCTCACAGTGATAGTCGCTGTTATTGGTTTTACGGCCTGTGATAGTCAAGAAGTCACGTCAGCAAAAGTCTATATCCAACAAAGTAATTTAGAAAAGGCTGAAGAATTACTCTTGGTTGCATTTGAAAAAGAACCTATGAATTCTAACATCGGTTTTTTACTCGGAACAGAAATTTACAGTAAAAAAGAAGACTGGAAAAATATGTCAAAATATTTTCAAGCTTCATTGGCCATTGATAGCAAGTTCAAAGATAAAATTGATCAGTTTAATAACAAATATTGGGTTGATAATTTTAATGCCGGCGCAAAATATTACAATGCTCTCATTAACGATGAGGCAGAAAACCCAGAAAAGGTGACAGAAACGGCCATTGAAGCCTTCAATAATGCAATTATGCTTGTACCTGAAAAAGCTGAAGCATACTCTGTATTGGCCCAAGTATATATTTTTTCGGATAAGATAGCTGAAGCAACAGAGGCCATGCAAACAGCCGTCGAGTTGAACCCTAAAGACATTACATCACTGGTTAATCTGGGGAATATACTTTACCAAGATAACAAGTATGAAGATGCAATTGGTTTCCTCAAAAGGGCTTTAGACGTTGATCCTCAAAACCTTCTTGCAATCAAACAAATAGCATTCATTTATGACAAAATGGGTCAAAAAGCAGAAGCGACTCAAGCCTATAAAGATGCGATTGTTGCGGATCCAGAAAACGCTGATTTACACTATAATTTAGGCGTTCTATATCATCAACAAAAAGATTACAAAAATGCTGCTGTTGAATTTGAATTAGTTATAAAATTTAACCCTGAATCAATAGATGCCATGTATAACGCGGGATTATCTTACTCAGCTTTAGAAGATTTTAAAAATGCAGAAAAACTGCTAAAACTTGCATTTGAAAAAGACCCAGAGAGTATAGATGTTGTTAAGCAATTAAAACTCATTTATTACAACCTATACGGTTTTAATGACAAACGTTTTACAGAGATGGATAAATTAGCCAAAAAGCTTAAATAGTTATAAATTCTCAAAAAAAAGGTCATTTTCGAATGACCTTTTTTTTGATTTAAATTTAGACAATCCAAATGTATAAATTGAAAAAACATTATTTAAGTGTATTTTAAAAATATTGATTCGAATTCTGATAATTTAGCAATCAATACATTTTAAGGAAATATCGCTATTGCGAGAATTATGTTTAAAAAACATCAAAAGAATTACAAACATCTCTGTAAAAAAGATTAAGGACTGATTCCCTATGAAAAGAATTTATATCAATTTTTTACGGGGACTGTCCGTAAATTTATATGGTAAAATAGGTGTCATTTTAGCGACCTCAATGTTTCTGTCGTTCATTGTCTTGGAGACATTGAGTTTTATGGGCGTTTACAATAATGCCTATATGGGACTCATCACATATCTTGCCTTTCCGAGTTTATTCATTTTGGGTTTAATTTTAGTTGTTATTGGTTGGAAAAAATTTCAGAAGCAGCAGGGGAGGTCAACGAGGGAATTACTTATCCAACGTGTTGGTACAGGAGAAGCACGCGCCAAATTGATGGGATCAAGAGTTTTTTTAATGTTCCTTGGATTATCGGCTGTCAATGTCATTTTTGTAGTGGGCGCTAGCTCACGGATGTTGCATTTTATGGATTCATCTGAATTCTGCGGTATGGCGTGCCATAGTATTATGGGACCCGAATATTTGGCGTATCAATCGTCTTCTCATGCTCGTGTTCCTTGCGTGGAATGTCATGTGGGTCACGGAATTTCGGCACTTATCGAATCTAAAGTCGCTGGCACTCGCCAGATGATTAAGGCATCAATGAATACCTACAATAGACCCGTGCAAACCCCTGTTCATAACCTTCGCCCATCTAATGAAACTTGCGAAAAATGTCACTGGCCTGAAAAATATTATGGCCGAACTCTCAAACATATTGTCCATTATGAACAAAACGAAAAAAATACACCTCTTTATACGACCTTAAGTCTAAAAGTTGATGCACAAGCTGGTATTAAAACAGGTATTCATTGGCATATTTCAAAAGATAATGAAGTGCGATATGCTTCTGTTGATAACCAACGAGAGCAAATTATTTGGATTGAAACAAAGGATAAAACGGGCACCACCAAGCGTTATCAAAATAAACTCCTCGATGCATCCTTACAGCAACAAACTGAGAATCGTTTAATGGACTGTGTTGACTGCCATAACAGAGCGACACACCATTTTCAGAGCGCCGAAGATGAAATTGACCAAGCCATTAAACAGGGACAAATTGATCATAATTTACCGTTTATTAAGCGTGAAGGTCTTGCGGTATTAAATAATAATCTTACGACAAAACAACAAGCATTCGATTTTATAGAAACGCATATTACTAATTTCTATTCACAAAAATATTCAACGGTTTCGATGAAAAGAGTTGACGAAGCCATTCGAATCTTGCAAAAAATTTATAATCGCAACATCCATCCAGAAATGAAAATTACGTGGAATACCTATGTTGATCATAGTGGTCACAAAAAAAGCACGGGTTGTTTTCGTTGCCATTCGGAGAGTTTAGTGGATGAAAATGGTGAACATTTAGCGAATGATTGCACAATGTGTCATTCAATTTTAGCCGATAGCGAATCCGATCCATTTGCCTATCTAAATCCTCTAGACCCAAATGAACCCGAAATGAAAAAGCATCTTTATCTGCAAGAGGAATTCAAGAATTCGTATCAATCACACTAAAAACCATTCTTAATAGTTCATTTAAAAAGAGGCTGTCCCAAAACATGAGGCGGCCTTTTTTTATTTTGGATGCTGATTAACGCAGATATTAAAAAAAGCCGCACACGGAGGCACGGAGAGAAGAGTAACGTAAGCATCTTGCCTGCGGTTAAAAAGCTTTACCACAGAGTTGCACGGAGAGTCACAGAGAAACACAAAGAAAAAAACAAGTATTGTCATGCTGAGCAATCCCGACTCTTTTGTTGAGATGACCGTCGAAGCATACTCATTATCCGAACTTGTTATTAAATCGTTTTGTCACTGCAACCACCCCGCCCCGACCCAAGCGTCGGGACACCCCGCCTTAAAAAAGGATGGGAATTTGTCTCGTGGGTTTTCATTATTTTTAATTATGAGACCCACGCTAGCAATTAATTCTCACAGATAAGTATTCATCAAACCCGCTCATCAGCTCCCCTCCTTTGTAAGGAGGGGCAGGGGTGGTAGGGTTGCTAATTAGCAATTACAAATGACTCGGCAACCCTAATGCGGTTATCGTGCCTCGATACATCCACCAACCAGCGGACACTCGGCAACCACATACAGCTCATCGAGTGTTTTCGTGCATGCGAAAATGTATCGAGATGAACTGGAGTTGCAACAATAAAATGGACATAGCGAGAAGTTAGGCTGCATCATTTTT
>CALBFA010000008.1 GCA_937888365.1 uncultured Fidelibacterota bacterium
ACAAGTATTGAGGGGAATTATTACAAACTAGTTTTTCTTTGTGCCTTTGAGGCTTGGTGTGAGGCTTTTTAAACCGCAAGCAAGATGCTTACGTTACGATGCTTTTTTCTGCGCCTTTATGTGCCGGCGCCTGTCCTGAGTCCTTCGAGAACCTCAGGAACCACTTATCAAAGGGTGTTAGTCTTTTTAAACTGCAAGCAAGATGCTTACGTTACAATATTTTTCTGCGTTAATCTGCGAAATCTGCGGTTAATAAAAAAGAGCCCTCACATACATGAAGGCTCTGAACTATTTTCTTCCTATTTAACTCATTCAAGCTTTTGGACGAATGAGATTCTTCGACAAGCTCAGAATGAGAGGCTATACCTAGACTGCAGGTCCTATTTAATACGATAGCCTAAATCTTCGTATTCGAGAATCCAATTCACGATAACGCCAATGTCCATTTTACGTTCACCTGCCTGAAAGCGGCGATTTCGGTAATAAGTACTGGAATAATCTTTCTCCGTTTCCGACTGCATATCTTCCAGGAGTTTCGACAATCGGTTTTGCCAAATCACCATGTTTTCTTCGCGTAAATCTAACCAACCTTGAGCTGTCCACTTACCAACATTTTTCGCATTAACGGGCAAAACGGGCTTGCCTTCAAAATTAGGAACGGAGATTTCAGGACCACGGAGAAAGTTCATGCCATCTTTCAATAAAATGGGTGTACCGACACTCAAAATACCGGAACGAAGGGATTTGTCTTCTAAAAGGAGGGCTTCCATTTCTGCCGATAATACTTTGGGTTCTGATGCAATAACCTTGTCCAATGAACCTCTCAATCGTTTGAGGAGGTATATTTCGTAAAGAAGTTTCGTTAAACGAGGTGGCCCTAAAAGCTCGAATGCAACAGAATCTTTTCCGGTCTCTTCTTGCAATCGTGCCATTTTATCCATGGCGTCTTTGCGGATTAAACCTGCGCGATAACTCGGTGACATGACAGCGCCATCCAATGCGGCAATGATGTCATTTCCCGTATTCCCACCACGAATTTCAATAAGGACTTTATCGGCGATTTCTTCAGGCGTGACAAATTCCATTTGTCCTTCAGATGTCAGAACCGAGAATTCACCGGCTGAGAAATATCCATTCTCACCTGCATCGATATAAACAGATTCGAGATATTCATCTCCAACGCGCGTCCATGTCTCATCGGGCGTCCGTTTTAATGTTTTGCTAAGAGCGGATTTTTCGCTGGGTAAGGCATCATAGAGAGGAATATAACTGCCGCGCTTTACGACTTTTCCGTGTCCAATTTTTTTCCATGCGATGGCTGCTGTCGGTTTGATTTCTTTAATAATCGGTGCATGAGGCGTTCGACCAATGAGCCAGAGTAACATACTGTGAGCGCCTGCAAGTGACGATTTTGCCATCAGCATTTTGGAGGGTTTGTCTTCGGAATGGGTATAGGGGATATTAAATCCCATGCCGCCAGTGCCACTTGTACCGACTTTTAAGTAGAATTCTGTTTTGGCTTGGCGCATTGATTCAATAAGAATTTGCGTATGGCGAATAAGTTGCGGGACATATTGCACCGACATAACACGCTCAACTTTGTCTAAGAGCTCGAGCGGTATTTCGCCAGTTTTGCGACTATTATTGATATCTTCTCGTAATTCTGCGACGAGTTGAAAAATATTTTGATAGGCAAAAACCGTCGCCGTGTTAATACAATCAACTAAGATTTCTGGTTTGTAATCTTTAAGCACTTGATAGAGTCGGGATTCCACAAGAACATCATCGGATAAGTCATCATAAAGGTCGTGCATGAGGGATTGAACGCCTTCGGGTTTGCTGTAAATCTCACCTTTTGATTGATAGGTCAAATCTGCCCTTACAAATAAATCACCCCATATTGCGATTATTTTTGTCCCTTTGTTCGCAGGATGAGATTCCAAAATATTCTTGATTTCTTCGGCTTCATTTTGACGCAATGACGTTACAATTAAATCAGAAGGTTTTTGTATGAGAAGTTGTTTGGCGATAGCGGAACCAACGAGTCCCCAGCCACCAAAAATCATAATTCGCTTGCCTTTAATATCCATCAATGAACTCCTTTATTATCTCGTTATTCTATTCTCACACGAATCCGCCAAGGCACAAAGAAAAAACATGCTAGCTCTCTTCTTTTTCATCTCTGTGGCTCTGTGACTCCGTGTGAACACTTAATTTTACCATGAGTGATTTTAAATGTTGAATTTCTTCATCGCGGAGCAAACGCCATTGACCAAGCTTCAAATCATCTACAAGAATGTGAGCAAAATGAAATCGATGCAAACGAATAACGGGGTGCCCCATTGTGCGAAATATTTTTTTAACTTCGCGTTTTCTTCCCTCACGCAAAGTCAATGTAACCTCTGTATTATTCCCCTGAATTTTGAAAGCGTTTATCTCCCCTTTGGCGACGAACTCGTTTTCAATTTTTATGCCACTTTCCAATTCTCTTAATTTCTCTTCATTAGGATGTCCTTTAACTAACGCGATATACTGTTTCGGAATTTCAAATTTTGGATGCGTGAGCTGATAGGCTAAATCGCCGTCATTGGTTAAAAGTAATGCACCTGTTGTATCATAATCAAGACGTCCAACAGGATAAATGCGCTCTCTAGATTCGATTAAATCGATGACGGTTTTGCGACCGAAGGGATCCGTTGTAGAGGTTATGACACCTCGAGGCTTATTTAAAAGATAATAAAATACGTTTTTCTGGAGTTTGACGAGTTTCCCCTGGAACATCACTTGATCAATTTCAGGATTAATTTGGATGGCTGGATTTTTCTCAAGTTCGCCGTTTACTTTAATGCCACCGCGCTGAATTAAGTCATCACAAACACGTCGCGACCCAATTCCAGCATGCGCTAAAAAACGATTGAGTCGAAAAGTGTCAGGCGTCTGTTCAGCCAATCCTATTCCTCATATTGTATGAAGCGATTATGAATCGAATTGAGTTTCTAAACAAATGATAATTCGTCGTTATCAATGAGTTCTTCAATTTCTCGTAATTTTGGCATTTCTTTAATGGTATTCAGGCCAAAATATTGAAGAAACTCAACGGTAGTACGATACAACAAAGCGCGACCCTGACCTTCATCGCGTCCGCGAATTTGAATCAGTTTTCGCTCCAGAAGTGTGCGTAATGGCGAATCAGAATTGACACCGCGAATGGCATCAATATCATTTCGCGTGACAGGTTGACGATAGGCAATGATTGATAATGTTTCGAGAGCCGCCTGGGAAAGTCGTAAACGCGAAGACTTTGCAAACATACGCTTGATATATATTTGGTAGTCTTCTTTTGTTACCAATTGATAACCCCCTGCTACTTGAATTATCTCAAATGCACGTCCACTTTTTTGATAGTCCTGAGAAAGAGCTTCAATAATATTTTCTAATGAGACATCTATTTCTGTATCGATACATTGCAGAAATCTAGATTCTGAAAGAGGTTCAGGTGTCGCAATGAGAAGAGCCTCTACGACCTGTTTGAGTTCATCAAAATTCAAATTTTTCTCCTTTCATAACTAAAAGCTCATCAAATAATTGCGATTGTTTAATTTTTATTTGATTGCCCTTGACCAAATCTAAAATGGCTAAAAATGTAATCACAAGCACGAGACGAGATTGAAGCAAAGGAATAAGTTCAGAGAATTTAACCGTTTTACTCAACATGAGTTTTTGTTTTAAAAATATCATTTGATCGGCTATTGAAACTTTTTCCAAATAAACATTATGGGATAGTGGTTCTTCATAATTCTGTAGTAAATAGCGAAATGTCACCATTAGATCATACATCTGAACATCTTCAAGACTTTCGCTTGCCGTAATATCAACATTTCCACTTTCGAGTGGAATTCTATAATAATGCTGTCCCTGAAGTTTTTCTTTTTCTTCTAATTCTTGAGATATTTCCTTAAAGCGTTTGTACTCCAGCAGCATATTTACGAGATCTGTTCTTGGGTCTTCAATATTTTCGTTATCACTCTCTTCAACAGGCAACAACATGCGAACTTTAATTTTCATCAAGGTAGCAGCCATCAAAACAAAATCGCCTGCTTTGGAAAGTTTCATTTCTTTTGCAAGCTCAACATACTGAAGAAAATCTTTCGTGATTTTAGCGATGGGAATATCGTAGATATTAATTTCATCTTTTTTGATGAGAAAGAGCATGAGATCCAGTGGACCTTCGAACATTTCCAAATCAATGCGATACATATTTTTATTTAAATTGGACAAAACCAACTTTCCGATGCACTTTTGACAGGGTACGTTGTGCAATATGTTGAGCCTTTGCAGCGCTCTCTTTTAAAATACTTTCGAGATAATTTTTCTCTGACATAAGCTCTTTATACTTACGTTGAAATGGTGTTAGATAATTGACTATCAAATTCCCCAAATCTTCTTTTAAAACCCCAAAACCTTTACCGTCATATTGTGTTATCACGTCATCGATGGCCATTTCGCCTAATACACTATAAATCGTTAAAAGATTTGCCAAACCAGGGCGATTTTTAGCGTCATACGTAACCGAGGTGCCTGAATCTGTAACGGCTCGCTTTATTTTCTTTAAAATAACGCTGGGTTCATCTAAGAGCGCTATATAATTATTTGGATTGTCATCTGATTTTGACATTTTTTTCGTCGGATCTTGCAAACTCATAATACGCGCACCCGACGCCGCTATATACGGTTCTGGGACTTTGAACGTTGGTGAATAATAATGGTTAAAACGTTGGGCAAGCGTACGTGTTAATTCTAAATGCTGCTTTTGATCATGCCCGACTGGGACTAAGTCCGCTTGATAAAGTAAGATGTCTGCCGCCATCAATGACGGATATGTATAGAGTCCTGAATTGATATTATCTTCGTGCTTAGTAGATTTATCCTTGAATTGTGTCATGCGATTGAGCTCACCCATATAGGTATTGCAATTCAAAATCCAGGCAAGTTCCGAGTGTTGAGGCACATGACTTTGCATGAAAATAATATTTTTTTCAGGATCAATTCCAGCAGCAATATATTGGGCTGCAAAAGACAATGCTCTTTGCCTTAATTCTGCGGGATTTTGCCTGACGGTAATCGCATGTAAATCGACGACGATATATATCCCGAAATAGTCAGCTTGCAGTTTGACCCAATTTTTCATAGCCCCCACATAATTCCCTAGCGCAAGTTGCCCTGATGGCTGGATGCCTGATACGATGACGGGTTTAGATTCCGTTGCTTTTTGTTCCATTCGTTTTCCTCGTCCTAAAATGTGCCGATTCTTTTGACACCGATGAATTGTTCATGATAAGTTTTGCTATATAATTTTTCGTGATCACTGTTTAAAGAATTGATTTTTACACTTGTCGATGAATGAATAAAATCACCGTCACCCATAATAATACCAACGTGGGTAATGCTATTATTTTCATTTTCTGAGAAAAACACAAGATCACCAGCTTGCCAATCCTCCCAAGAATCCGACACTTTTTCGCCTTGCTCATATTGAATAGAGGCATCACGTTTTAAAAGAATGCCGTTTAAACGGAAAAGGAGTTGAGTGAACCCTGAGCAATCTATACCTCTCGGCGTCGTGCCTCCCCAAAGGTATGGAATGCCTATAAAACGGAGGGATGTGTGTATTAATTTTTCAATATCAGGTTTACCGTAATTACCAAATGCATCATTCTCCATCCAGCCTGTTTCGCCAGTAGGCAGAAGTATTTTTACCCAATGATCTTGCCGTGCTAATAAAGGTAAACGAGAGCCTAGTGTAATATCTCTAATGGGCGTACTAAATAAATCAGGTGATTCATAAATGCGACTTAGCAATTGATTCGGTGCAAAAAATTCATGATTCTCCCACTCCGCTGGCTCTTGTACAATCGTGCTTTTACTAAGCCAACCAACATAACCATCCCACATTTTGACTTGTACCCACTTTGATGTCTCAGGACCCAGCAATTCAATAGCGTCGCCCAATATGGCTTGGGAAATAATTTGAGAGCGAAATTTTGCCTCGTTGTACAAAAAAGTAGCGCCTATTTGAATCCTAAATTTTTTTGACAATCTTCCTCCTCGGTTTTGGGCGAATCTAATTGTATCTTATGCGCAAACAATTGCAATCCTTAATTTTTTCTCAAGAATGGAGGAAATATGCAAAATATGAATCCTAAAACTATTCCAACAACGAACATTCAAAAAGAAAATAGATTCTACTTGATAGGCGTTTTTATTTTCGGGGCTATTTGTTTAAGCCTGTTTTCATTTTGCAACCAAATTTTGTTTTTTACTGCACCCTATAGCTGGAAAGGGCTCATCTTGCCAATCATTATTGGAGGGATTTCTGCTATTTTTTTTTCACGGTTCATTATCGAAAACAAAAAGCAGAAAAAAATAGCCGAATCCCAATATCAGTATTTTCAAAACATTTTTAACGCGTCTCCAGATGCCATTTGTATTGTTGATAAAAACGCAAAAATTTTACAAACAAATCCAAAATTTTATGAGCTTTTAAAAATCCCTAATGAAAAAATATTAGTTGATGATTATTGTTTCCGTTATTTAATGGATGAGTCTAAAGTCATCTATAAAAATAATTTTAATAAAATTCTTGAAGGTGAAAGTTTCGAAGACGAAATTGGGCTTATAAATAATGCCAAAGAGATCGTCTCGGTTTGGCGTAAAGTTGTGCCCTATTTTGATCATGAAGGTGGAGTCGTAGGAGCCATGAGTTTTGACAGAGACATCTCAAAGCAAATTGCCGCCCAGACTCTTTATCAAGAGCATGTTAAAGAAATGGAAACCATTCTTGGGCTTACGATAGATCGCGAATCAAAGATGTCAGAATTGAAAGACGAGCTAGAATTATTAAAAGCACAATTGAAGGACCAATCGACTGAAAGTTAAAAAAAAATAGTGATTGCGATAAAATTGAATCTCGTGTTTATTGAAGCAATCATGAAACACTTCTCAAAAAAGTACACAATTTAAGAATTTTATGGCCTCATCGACTCCTCCGACTCAATCTAAAATATCCACATTTTATCAAGCTAAATTAGGACTTAGAGAACAAATAGAACGGGGTTTAGCATTATTGCGAACATCCCATATTCAAAAAGAAATTCAAGAACAAGTGCTTCGTGTAGAAGTTTTGGTTGAAAATGTTGATGTCCTAACATGGCTGAATAGTCAAAAAGAACATCCAAAAATATATTGGCGGAGTCGTGATACTTCATTTGAGGTGGCAGGTATAGGCTCGGCTCTCACTATTCGAAAAAATGATTTTAGACATATCCGAGAAGTGATGGAGCGCATGCAATCATTGCTTGATCGCAAAGAGCGCGATATTCGATTTTACGGCGGATTTAGCTTTAATGACGACGTCATCAATGAAAATCGTTGGAAACCTTTCGGTCAAACGCATTTTATTATTCCTCAATTTGAACTAGTAAAAACGGCAAAAGGTGTTTCGTTAGCATGCAATTTTTTATATAACAATGACTATCAAAATCGACTTCAGGAGGTCTATGAGAGCCTCTCTCAATTGGTTACGGATATTACTGTTGATGGTGTTCAGCATAACACTTATCTTTTCCGCGAAGATGTTCCTACGAAAGAATCTTGGTTACAAACGACTGAAAGTGCAATAAACGATATTAAAAATGGGGATTATGACAAAGTCGTTCTCTCCCGTCGAAGTACAATCGAAATGGCGGAATCCGTCAAACCTATAGGATTTTTGTCGCGACTTCGGCAATATAGCAATAACACATTTAATTTTTGTTTTCAGCCTGAATCAGGATTCGCTTTTTTAGGTGCAAGTCCCGAACGACTTTTCCGTATTATCAATAATAAAATTGATACGGAAGCCATTGCAGGGACACGCATTCGAGGGAAATCGAATGCCGAGGATGATTGGATTGGACAAGAGTTGCTTAAGTCTGAAAAAGACATCCTAGAGCATAAAGTTGTCATGGATATGATTGAAGAAAGCTTGTTTCCATTCGTCGAAGCCATCCAAAAAGATGACAGCGTTTCACTCCTCAAGCTCACCCATTTACAGCACCTTAATTTTCGATTCTCTGGAGAATTAAAAGGGGATATTTCCTTTTACGAAATCTTAAAATCCTTTCATCCAACACCTGCTATTGCTGGATATCCCAAACACCTTTCTCTGTCAGCAATCCAAAAATATGAGGCTTTCGAAAGAGGGTGGTTTTCGGCTCCAATTGGCTGGATTAGCCATGATAGTGCAGAATTTGTTGTCGCTATTCGGTCGGCGCTCATCTACGAAAATAAAATTTCTCTCTACGCAGGAGCAGGCATCAATGCTGGATCGGATCCGGGAAAGGAATGGCAAGAAGTTGAAGATAAAATTTCCCGTTACCTTAAATTATTAGAATCATGACATCTCCTCAAAATACGGCTGAACTCAATGAAATTTTAGGCCAAGCTCTGGCCCAATCACTGTCGTTAACCGGCGTCGAGCATGTTGTACTTTCTCCAGGTGCGAGGTCAACTCCATTAACCTTGGGCGTCGCGCAAATTAAAGCACTGCAAAAACACATTATTATTGATGAGAGAGCCGCCGCCTATTTTGCAATGGGCATTGGTAAAGCATCTCAGTTGCCTGCTTGCCTTATTTCGACATCGGGAACGGCTGTCGCGAATTATTTCCCTGCTGTGATAGAAGCCAATCAGTCCCAAACACCGCTATTAATTCTTACCGCTGATCGGCCTCCTGAGTTGCAGAACGTCGGCGCAAATCAGACGATTCTGCAAAAAGATATGTATAGTGCTTTCGTCAAATACAATCTGACTCTGACACCTCCTGATGGGCATGTCTCACCTGAAGGGATTCAGCAAATAATTTATAATCTTTTAAAAATTTCATGCGAAGAACCTGCTGGACCCGTTCATTTAAATATTCAACTTCGTGAACCTCTCGTTGCAGAACATCCAAAACAACACAATCTTCAACTTCAAAAATTGGAACTCCCTCAACCGAGGCACGACATTTCTAAAATCTCTATTGAACAAGTGCGTCGAAAATTAAATCTGGAAAACGGTATTTTAATCGCAGGACGTGGTCTTACATCAAAAGCTGCCATGTCTTTACTTCAGCTCTCCAACCAAACTGGCTGGCCCATTTTCCCCGATATTCTGTCTGGTTTGCGGATGAAAAATCATCCAAATATTATTCATTATTTTGATATTCTCCTTAAAACAAATAGTGGAATTTCATTCAAAAATGTCGTCCATTTTGGCGGCCCATTTGTATCGAAAGTTTTACTGCAAAAAATTGAAGCTTCTGATTTGGACAACTACGTTCACGTTCATCCCCTTGATGAGCGACAAGATCCAAGTGGGAAAGTCAATTTACGCGTCAAAGCATCCGTCGAAACATTTCTAAATGTGCTCGTAAAAAGCGAATTTTCAATGACGACTCATGTCGAACCTTGGCAAAAGCTCAATGCATCGATTGAGCAACAATTCAACGTACTGCCTCAACTCAACACGATGCTTACGGAGCCATCGATTGCTCGCCTATTGAGCGCGATAGTACCGAAAGATCATGTGCTATTTTCCGCCAACTCAATGCCCATCCGAAATTTTGATAGCTTTTCCAAAGAGCGTATTGATGCGCCACCCTTCTACGGGAACCGTGGCGTTTCAGGCATTGACGGCAATATCGCAACAGCGCTAGGCATATCGATTGCTGAGAAAAAACCCATAACGCTGCTCATTGGTGATTTGAGTGTTTTGCATGACATCCATTCCTTGACCTATCTCAAAAATCATCCCTATCCTGTAAGCATTATCCTCATTAATAACGGCGGCGGTGGCATATTTTCATTTTTACCTATTGCTAAGCGTGATGACGTTTTCGACCCTTATTTTTCGACGCCTCATGATTTTGATTTCACGAAATTGTCTGATTTCCTTGATGTCCCAATCGTTGATATTCTTTCAATTGATTCACTGAAAGAGCAGGTTTTGAAAACGTCCAATACCCAAACGACCATTTACCATATTCGAACCAATCGACAAGAAAATGTGGATATTCATAGAGAAATTTTAGATTCGTTTGTTTAACAATTACCCTATTGCCTCATAAATAAAGGTAACCGAAGCTAGTTAGAATTCTTCATAGATAA
>CALBFA010000009.1 GCA_937888365.1 uncultured Fidelibacterota bacterium
TTTGCGTACAACATACTTCTTCTCGATGTGTCCGTCAAACTATAGCAACTTCAGTATTAAATAAAAATATTCTGTCGCTAGATGACTCATCAATAAAATCCTAGTAACTGTATTGGATAGTTCCAAACACTTGAGAGCTTTCTTTCATACTGTTCACAGAAAAATTACTCCTAAGATGTTGAAATCCACCCGTTAAAGAAAAACTAAAATAATCGAGGGTTCGAGTGAAAATAAGATAATGCGTAAAGTTTTGATTCGTTTTATAAAAACTACTCAATAACGAGAATGAATCCAAAAATGATATTGGATAACTCAATTGGAAAGCGAATAAATCAAAACTTTTTGGTGCTGAAAAAGATGTCCCTGAGCTTACAGACATTGTTTCCCCCATAATTTGAATGCCGTTCCCATACGCTAATGAATAATCCATTCCGAGCATCATTTGCTGAGAATAGGGGAATAGTAAATAGGGGGAGTCTTGTTTTTTAAACATCACCTCGGCCCAAAGACCGACAATCACATCTGCCGAAATATCAAAACCAATGCGTGATTCTTTAAATGATTCTTCATACATAATAAAAGAACGAGTATGGGCAATGATGCTTGCCTCAAACAGTGAAGTATTTCCTTGAAATAGGCCTCCCAATTCAAGATGTTTTGGGTCAGAGGGGAAAAATTCATTCCCTTTGACTTGATCTTCAACAATGACCCATGATTGAATCATCATATTTTTAGGTAAATAAAACTTCGCTTGAATCGCATCAACACCCTCAACTAAAGCAAGGGGATCGCTGGGATTTGTTTGATCAAACCACATAAGGGGACGCAATATCCGGCCTGACCCAAATCGAATATGTTGTAGCCCTAAACCGACCATATATTGGTCAGCTTGAATAAGCATACTTGCTCGATACGGTTTTAAAGTATGTTGTGTCGTTACACTCAAATATTCATCGAAAGAAGCAAAGAAACTCATATCATAAATAAATTCAGTCTTTATAAGTATACTATTAAAAGGCATTGAATATGTAAGATGTGGCGCATAACGAACGTTAATGACTTGGGATGATTCGTTTCGAGAAGAGAGTATTGATTTCATTTGTGCTGTTGCTAGAAATGAAAAATCTTGAGCAAAGGATTGAATAGCAAAAATAATGACGAGAGATATTGATTTTGAAATGATATGGTTAATCATGTTAGCCCTTAGATTCATAGTCTGGTGAACCAATAATTCCAAAAAGAAATAGTCGGGTGATTTCACTTGCCATTCGAATGTAGTCTTGACCAAAGAAGTTTTTTATGCTTGGGTCTTCAGCAAATTGCTGAAATTTATCAAGCATCATGAGAATAAATGAAATATTAACCGATTTACTAATTTCCCCCTTTGCTTTTCCTTCTTCAATAATTCGAACCAACAATTCATACATCAGTTTAGAAAAAATTTCAATATCCTTCGTTTGGTCGGGAATCATCCTCATATATTCTTCAATAAATTGTGTAGAATATTGATTGAGAGCATCAATTTTCATTTTGATGATGGCTTCAAATTTTGACTGAGTCGTCTGATTTGATGCTACTAGATCGCGAAACTTAGTTTCAGCATCCGTAAAAATTAATTGTAGAGTCGTTTTTAAAATGGCATTCTTGTTTTTATAATATTTATAGTATGTCATTTTGCTAACATTTGCTTCTTTACAAATGTCTTCAACCGTTACGCGTTTAATACCGTACTTAAAAAATAGGCGTTGAGATGCTTCAATAATATGTGTTTGTTTTTCAAATATCATGTTATTCATGATGTTTACGATATAGCTTAGTAATATACGAATATAGTCTATTAAGTGACATTACGTATAGAATATAGATTCAAATATTTTAGAATCAAGAAAGAATATTGTTTTAAAACTATTTTTTAAATCAATAGGGAGAACTAAGATTGTTTTGGAATTGCGTATTCCTTCCAATGCCAAAACTGTGAAAAAAAAAGACTCCTAAAAAATGAAATACTTACAAATAATTAGGAGTCTAGAATGGGAAAAGAAATAGATTATTTAGAAAACACGATCCAAAATATCAGTCACTTGATCTTTTGATTGGATTGAGGTCGTAGCAGCCACAGCTTCGGCGTTTTTAAAGTAATATGTAAAGGGTAATCCCATAAAACTTTTCGACATGGGATGATTCCGAATAACATGTGAATGAGGAGCATCAAATTCCATATCAAAAAAAAAGCTACATTTTGATAGGTATCTTTAATTTCACTCATAGCTGAATAAACCGGTAGACACATCGGTCCCATTCTGCCACAACAGATCATGACATTTTCATTATTTTTTATCACGTCTTTAAAATCATCTTCAGATGTGATGTGTTGTAGATTTGTCCGTAACATTTTTGTTCTCCAATATTTATTTTTTTCAAATTATTTGTATATCACAGATGTTTTGACACAAGAAGTTCATATTTGTTACAAATTAACAATTGTTAACTATTGTTGTTAAATAATTGTTGTCATAAGGATATTGATATCCATTTTATGAGCCTATGATTAATCAATTGCACTAAAGGGAGTATATATGTTTAAAAAAGGCATCATCTTATTAAATATCATCATTTTAACCTTAGGAAATTGCAACGAAAAAGTTCTTGAAACAATATCAGGTAACGTTGTTAATGGCTATCGCGAAATAACACTATCAAGTAATGAAAATAATTTTACTGTTTATAGAGGCGATTATATAAAATTTATTATTGATGGACAAAAAGGTAAATTCTCACTTTTAATCCCAGCCTTAGAAATAGAACAAATCATCGATTATGATGCTCCGGAGCGTTCATATACTAAAATGAAAATCGCGGGCAACTATAAATTTACCCTTGGACCCTTTACGGGAACCATCAATGTTGTTGAATTCGAAAAATCCAATTACACAGAGCTTACTGCCGATGAGTCCAAAGAAATGATACGAACGAAAGAAGTACTGATTCTTGACGTTAGGACTCCAAATGAGTTTAATAGTGGTCATATTAAGGATGCTCAATTACTTCCAGTTCAAAATATTCAACGAAATTTAAATGGACTCAACGAATTCAAAGATAAAGAGATTTTAATTTATTGTGCTACGGGCAATCGTTCAACTGTCGCTTCAAAAATTCTTTTAGACAATGGTTTTTCGAGAGTTTACAACATGCGATATGGCATATCTGATTGGGTTCGAAATGGAAATCTCGTTATTAAGTAGTCTATAATAACGGATATTTGTTTTAAATAGTGTTAGCAGATAAGCCGACACGAATTATTTTCGGCGTAATGCTACGCTCCTTATTAAAATTATATGCTATTGCATGCATTCCAACTTTCCTGTTCGCATTGGATATTAAAGTTGAGCCTTATGCAACTTGGATTTATGACGAACCCATATTTCAAGTTGAATTTCGCGAATCAATGGACAATTTTCCCATTCAATTTATGCTACGCTCCAACCGCATTGAATTCTTTGATAAATCTGGAAAAATCATTGAAAAGTACCCATTCAATCAAACGCAAGTCATTCTAAAATCGCCAAAAAATGCATCAATCGCAATCATGGAAAAGCAATACGATTACAAATCCGTACCACCAGCGGGTATTTTATCATTTCAAATATTTGATGGCTTAGGGAAGCACAAATACGCTTTTGCCAAGAGCTTTTTCCTTTTCAGAGAAGAACCTTCCTTTCAACTTTCGGATCCTGGTATTTTGTTTGAAACAGATCGTTCCAAACCCAACGTTTCCTTTTATTTTATGAATGATACACTCTTAAGTGAATCCCTTGAAGATGATAAAGTGTCGTGGCCTAAGTTCTCAGGTTCGGAGGCATTTTTATTAAGATCAAAAAGAGAAATCCTATTTTTCTCGGTGAATGCTAGAACTTCTCCGACACGCAATGACTCATTTCTTGTTTTAGTTACGGATTCACGATTAAATCCTCTGAGAATGGAAAAATATAAAGGCGATATATATGGACATCGAAGGATTAGAAATTCTGACTATTTTTTGATTGAATCGAAATTAAACGAAAACGAGGAGACATTGCTCTTTAATGGCTCACAGTTTATAGCCAGATTTCCAGTTGATAGAAATGATATGCTTGTTTCAGATGAAAATGAACTAGCTGTTCGCTATGAAAAAAATATTGAGATTATAAACGTTGCTGATGGTGAATCAATACGAAGTTTACCTTTAGACAGTACAAATACAATTTTAGATATTGCTTTATTTCCTGAACATTCAATTATAATTCTACTGATGGCTGATGTCTTGACAAATGAAAATGATTTGACGTATTACCAAAATATTCATCTTCAAATTATTAATAATACAGGCGAAATTATAGATGACATTAAAAAACCTGCTTGGACAACGGTAAGACCCTCCATGACCAAAATTGATCATAATACCTTTGGATTTCACATTCATAACGGTGTGTTTATTTATGAAATTATCAGTCAATGATATTTAATAATAAAATTATTGTGATTACAGGGGCGTCAAGTGGCATAGGAGAGGCGACAGCTAAATATTTTGCTGAGAAAGGTGCCATTATCTTTGCAATGGCAAGACGCGAAGCAAAACTCATTGAACTATGCAAAAATATTTCTGAAGGGGGAGGTAAAGCTCATTATTACACCGTAGATGTCTCTATTCGGAATGAAGTTGAGCTTGCGATTTCAGATATAATATCGAAATATCAAAGAATTGACATTCTCATTAATAATGCAGGCTATGGCCATTTTGCAGACGTTGGTGAAAGTAGCATCGACATATTAGAAAATTTGATGCAGGTTAATTATTTCGGAAGTATTTATGCGACAAAAGCAGTTTTACCATTTATGAAAACTCAGAAATCTGGATCCATCATAGCCATTTCTTCAATTGTCGGATTACTAGCTTTCCCTAATTTTGCTGGATACAGTGCCAGTAAATTTGCAATGCGCGCCTTTTTTACAGCATTGTATCATGAAGTTAAAAGCGATGGTATTCATGTGGGTGTTATTTATCCATCTGGCACTGCAACGGAATTTTTCGATGATCCATCTTTTAATCGGCGCTCTAAATTTCAAATCTATCGATTGCAGCCCGTCATAGATGTCGTGAAAGCTATTGAATTAAGCATCGTTGCTAAGAAACCCGAATTAGTTCGACCACGACAAATGCGATTAGCATCGTGGTTTATTAACACCTTCTTTTATTTTCTGCGACCTATTATGGCGTACTTAAATCCTCGTTCTGATGAAACTTAAGTTATACGATTATATTCCATATTTCGTCATCGATTTGCTACTAACGATAGCTGTTTTGTCTGAATTATATTACGAAAATTATTCATATATTTGGGCAAATGTCCCTATATTTTTATTGGGAATTTATTCTGTCTCAAAGAAATTTGATCGAGAATTAAAAAGGGAAAAACCCTTCAATTGATTTTATTAACTGAAATTTCAGTAATATTTATTGCAATTTTACTAATCTGGCACTCTCTTAAATATTTAGGCAAAGAACTTAGTGTATTATTTTGGGTGAGTGCAGGAATACTAGGCTTTTTTAGAGAATGGCTGGTTTCAACATACCTGCCACTTTATACCTATGGCGAATTCACAATAGTCGTAGATAGCATTCCAATTATCATGTTTGTATTTTGGTCGAGTTTTTTTTATGTCTCAATGGTTTGGACTGAGAATATCCTTGGAACAAAAATGCTTCATTGGAAAAATGAAAAACAACAGGCCTATCAGTATTTATTCGTTGTTATGATGAGTATCTCATTCTTGATTGAAACTTTTGCAAGTCAGTTTGGAATGGTGCATTGGAATGAAACACCACTGTTTAAACTTTGGGGAGGGACGCCTGTAATCGCTCCGTTTGGTTATGGCATTTTAGCACTCGCGTTTCTAATAACTTTTCGCAGCGTAAATAATAATAATAATCGGCCACTAAGTACAAAAATGGCAATCCTACTTTTGAGTAGCCCTTTAATAATAATTGTGCAATTAGGACTCTTGTTTTTAATAAAAAGTTCATTAAGTTTTTTATCATGACGAAACAACATTTTATAAAGAAACAAAATATAAAATGCCCGGGTGGCGGAATTGGTAGACGCGCTAGATTCAGGTTTTAGTGATTGCAAGATCGTGCTGGTTCGAGTCCAGTTCCGGGTACAAATAATAGAAAGTAAGGGAATCGACGATTATATAAGTCTTTAATGCTCAAATTATAGGCATTACTATGGCGACTTTAACGATAAATTTATTGAGTACTGAAACTTGCATATTTTTGTTCAGTATAATTTACGCAGGGGTTGAAGTCTTTTTTATCTGGATTGAATCAATTGAAATATGAATGATTGTACCCGCTACAAGCTTATTTGTGACTACATTTAGAGCAACAAGCGAATTTGAATTTTGACACTCCCAACTTTTTCTAAGAGTGTTTGGGTTGCTTCGGTATTTTCTTGTATTGAAATATGATAATCAAAGGGATAACCTGTATAGGAATCTAATGCAAAAAGAAGGATGCGTTTTTTCCCCGATACACTTGTCTCTTTAGCATCAAAACTAATATATCCACTCCATGTCTTGGGTTGCGGGAGTTCCGCTTTTATTTCTGAGCTGTAGCGCATCATCCAATTTATAATTGTTTGATGACTCACATGGTAACGATAGCTGACTTCCCGTAAAGTGCTGGTTGCTGCTACATAATCTAAGACGGCTTCTTGCTGTTGTTTCTTACTGGGATAACGGCGCTCTTGACAACCTTGACTTGTAAAACTTATTGTGCAAGCATGGCAATAATAGCGCTGCAGTTTATGCGGGATTATACCCCGTGATGTCTTTAACGTTTTATGTGTAAACCCCTTCTTTTTTGTATGAAGGGAACCACATTTGGGACATCGTTTTTTTTCGTTTGTCTCAGGACAAGAAGATAATACAGGATAACTCTTTAACACACAACTCATTAAGGCCCTTTCAGACCCAATTAATTTGACGCTACCCAAATATTAATGACAGAATATTGATTATACCCAATGGACTAATCTATACATTTACGGTTCCTACGAACATCAAATTCGCGCTATGGCGCGTTTGAAATTGATTGTCCCAATTGCTTTAGCTATCATATTTATCATACTCAATCTTCAGTTCAGCCGAGTTTCGACGACTATCATTGTTTTCGCCAGTGTTTTTGTTGCATGGGCAGGTGGTTTTGTGATGCTTTGGCTATATAATACAACGTGGTTTCTCAATATATTTAATCTTAGTGACGTATTTCAAATACATCCTATACAAATGAGTGTAGCAGTTTGGGTCGGATTTTTAGCATTATTTGGGATTGCGACGGATGATGGTGTATTGATGAGTACAATTCTTGATGCTGAATTCGCTGAGAAAAAGCCATCAACACGACAAGAAGTAAAAGAAATGGTTGTACATGCGGGAAAAAAACGAATTCGACCCGTTATCATGACATCGGCAACGACCATTCTTGCACTACTTCCTATTTTAAGTTCCGCTGGAAGGGGAGCAGATGTGATGATTCCAATGGCGATTCCATCATTTGGTGGTATGTTGATTGTAATGATTTCGCTCTTCGTATTCATCGAGAGAAGAACGGAAAATATTGAAATGATGTTTTCCCAAAACAGTCAAGCAATTGAAATAAATTTTAGACTAGCAACATCGCTATTTTTTTTTAATCTAACGAATGAAAATTTATCATTCAAAACATCACTCTAAAAGGAGAATAAAATGAAAACGATTAAACTAACTATAGGCATCATTGCTTTAATATTTGTTTTTTCATGTGGAAAAAAAGATGACGCAAAAGTTGAGCACAATCATGATATGCATGCGATGGAAAGCAAGGATTCTGCATCCGGTGAGCAAACCATTTATTACACATGTCCAATGGATAGCCATAAGCATGTACACGCAAGCGAAGCTGGGAAATGTCCTGAATGCGGTATGACAATGGTTAAAGGTGTTGTGACATCTGTTGACAAAATGGAATATTACGGTTGTCCAATGGAAACTCATAGTCATATACGTTCCGATAATCCAGGAAAATGTCCTGAATGCAAAATGGAATTAAAACCAATGCGTCTGGCTAAAGATTCAACATCAAGCGCTTCAAATATGTCATCAATGAATCATGATACGGCCTGTTGCTCAACTGACATGGCACCAAAAACTTCAGCAAAAGATTGTGCACCCGGTGCATCAGGATGTAAATCTGGCGCAAAGGGTTGTTCGGGAATGTAATCATTGGCATAAAATAATTTTTTATTCAAAACGAATGAAGCAAATGAAAAGGGAGTCAAAATGACTCCTTTTTTATCGAATGATTTGGTTGCTTAGTCCTATCTAAACATAAAAATAGTTAACAATACTTCAATATTTGCAATTCATATTTGAATCAGTCATTTCTGAATTATAATGAATGCACAACATGAAAAGACGAGAATATAAGGAACCCATTTATATGAAGAAGACACAGTATTATTTTAGAATGATATGTATGTTATCCCTATTTTTCTTAATGAATATGCAATTGATGGCAGCTTCTGGAAAATTGAGCGGTACTGTTACGGACAAGGACACAGGAGAACCTTTAATTGGTGTCAATATTATTGTTCATGAATTACAGATCGGTGCATCATCAGACATTGATGGACGATTTATGATTTTAAATATTCCTCCTGGGTATTATACGGTATCCGCAAGTTATATGGGATATCAAAAGCTGACATTTACAGATGTTCGTTTTAGTATGGATCATACGACTGTTCAAGACTACAAGATGTCTTCTCAAATCCTTGAAGGCGATGAGGTTCTCGTCGTTGCTAAAAGACCATTAGTTCAAAAAGACTTAACGTCTTCGCAAAGGGTTACTTCTGCCGAAGAAATTAAATCCATGCCGGTTGAAAGTTTTTATGGCGTGTTAACGACACAAGCAGGCGTTAATGAAGGCGCAGATGGTGCAATCCATATTCGTGGTGGACGTTCCAACGAAGTTGGGTATTATATTGATGGCGTTTCCGTTGCGACTGCATTTAGTAGCGCTATAAGTATCTCTAATCAATCACTTGAGGAAATGAAAGTCGTATCAGGTGCTTTTAATGCTGAATATGGCAATGCCATGAGTGGTATTGTAAATATTCAACTTAAAGAAGGCGGTGATAAATTTAAAGGTAATCTTTCGTTCTATACGGGTGACAGAATTTCCAAAAATAATGATATTTTCCCAAACATTGATGATTTTAGTATGTCTGCAAATACCGTCTTTGAGGGTGGTGTTACAGGCCCCATTATTGGACGAAAATTAACATTTAATGTGAGTGGAAAAATGAGTAGTAATGAAGGTTATTACTATGGAATCCGTGAACACTTACCGAGTGACTCTGCCAATTTTTCTGATAGTGATAATTATTATGTCGAAATGAATGGTGATAGTGCCTATGTGGCGATGAATCCATCAAGTAGCGTCAATGGACTATTAAAGTTGACTTTGCGCCTTACACCTACTTTAAAAATATCGACTCAAACGCTTTATTATGATGGGCAATACAAAAATTATACACATACATATAAATTTAATCCAAATGGAACGTATAATAATTATTCTACCAAAGGTGGAAATTCGATTCGCATGAATCATTCACTTGGGAAAATGTTTTATGAAATAAGTATTTACGAGAATCATACAGAGTTCAAAAAGTATGTTTATGAAACGCTGGACGAATACAAAGATGTTTCAACATCCAAGATTATTGGATCTCCAGCCTCTGCAACATTTTTATTGGGTGGTGCTCAGATGGATAATACTCATACGAATTCTCAAACCTATGGTATGAAGTGGGATATGACAACTCAAATTGGTCAACATCATGAAACTAAAATGGGAATCGATATTAAAAACGATAAATTAAATTCTGATTCTTATACTATTCTTTATGATGGATTATATTTTAGAGAGCCAACTGTTTTGGACACAAATGGCTCACCAACACATTCCTATTACGAAGGTGATGCGGACTTTGCTTCGGCTTACATCCAAGACAAATTGGAATACGAAAGTATGATTATGAATGTCGGGATACGATACGATTATTTCAATCCCAATAGTGACTATCCCATCAATTTGTTAGATCCAACAGGGGAGCGAGAAACAGCACCCGCAAAAGTAACTGTATCGCCTCGTTTAGGCGTCGCATTTCCCATAACGGATAAGGGTATTCTTCATTTTTCCTATGGTCATTTTTATCAACTCCCTTCACTTTCAAATCTTTATTCATATAGAGTTTTTGGAGCGGGTACATCGCCTACTATTGGATATGCGGACTTGAAACCCGAGAAGACCGTCATTTACGAATTTGGATTGCAACAACAATTTGGCGAATATATCGCACTGGAGGCCACAGCGTTTTACAAAGACATCCGCAACTTGCTTGCAACACAAAGTATCTACTATGAATCGAGTCAATACGGACCATCAAGCTATGCACTCTATTTAAATAAAGATTATGGTACCGTAAAAGGTTTTACGATTAGTCTCGCAAAACCCTATGACAGATCATCACACATCTCAGGACATTTTGATTATACCTATCAAGAAACCGAGGGGAATAATGTCAGCTCTGGATCATTCTATTTCAGTCAGTTTTCCGAGGAAGAAGCTGAAAAGGAAATAGTCATTTTAGGATGGGATCAATCGCACCTTTTAAATACAACGGTTACGTATAGTATTTCCGGAAATTGGAGCGTGAGTATGATTGGTAAATTGGCTTCAGGATGGCCTTACACCCCACTTATTGCACAATCTACTTATTTACCCATTTCAAATAGCGAGCGAAAGCCTTGGCAAACAACTATTGATATGCGAGCCAATAAAACCATAAAAATTGCAGGCAGAAATTTTAATGTATTTCTAAAAGTATTTAATGTCCCTGATTTTTTAAATCAACGATACGTTTATGATGACACAGGTTCTTCGGCCTACACATTTATAAGCCAATCAACGGAAGAAACGAAAGAATTCATCCGTCATTATGGCGAGCCTGGCATTCACACATGGTCCGAATATCAAGTCCGACCTACCTATTATTCATCACCTCGATCAGCCTATTTAGGCTTCTCAGTGGACCTGTAGGAGATATTATGAAACGAAATATAAAATTATTATTGGTTATACTCTGTTTTTCAAGTTTTGCCTTTAGCGAAACAACTCTGCAAAGAGGAAGTCTCGAGTGGTTTAAACATGGACCTGAAAAGACATGGACAAGTTCTGACTATGATCTTTATTATACATGGCAAGACAGACTATTAGCGAAAAATGCAGCCGATGACCCACAAATACTTCGTCGTCAAAAAAGCATCATGAATGGCAATAAAATCACGACCGAGATTTGGAACTATGGTTCAATATCAAGACCTGGTAATACAGTAACAGATATTGTATGGGAAGGGCTAGGATATGGTTATGAGTTTGGTCCTTTTATTTGTGCCGAAGTTGTTGTTGATTCAGGAAGTCATGAAGATGCTTTTATTGCACTGGATACAACTTGGATTAATGATTCAACTTACACGACATCCCCTCAACTCGACGGTGATGGGAATCCTATTTGGAAAGCTCTCATTATTAGCGACGGTTTAACATCGAATGGTGGCGAAGTTTCAAACGACGGCTCTGATTATTGGGGTTGGTCGCCACTTGCGTTTAATGATGATTTTACGATTCCTTACGCCGACCCTAATACCGATAAATTGCCAACGTCAAACGACATCGATAGAGACGGTGATGGCAAACCTGATTCTTGGCCCGCAGGCTGGTATAACGAAAACATCAAGCGTTATGTGTGGCCAGGTGCTCTAAAACAAGATGAAGCCAATTCTGATATGGAAGTATTCTTTGTGGTGGATGACCGTGCAAATAATGAATTTGAATACTATCCTTTTGCCGATTCATCTAAAAAAGGATTAGGACTGGAAATTGAATGTCGATACTACCAATGGTCAAATCCACTTGCAGAAGACATTATTTTTCTTGTTTATAAAGCAACGAATAAAAGCAATAAAGATCTAGAAGAAGTCATATTTGGAATGTGGGGAGACCCTCATATTGGAGGTCCCAACAATTGGCAGGATGACCTTTCTTTATTTGATAAAGATTTGAATATGGTTTATGCCTGGGATGAGGACGGAATCTCCGATAAAAATGGCTATGTGCCTGGATATTTTGGATACAAATTTCTAGAATCACCTGGTAATCCTTACGATGGTATCGATAACGACCATGATGGCATGATCGATGAAAGTTGGTACAATGGTATTGACGATGACGGTGACTGGGATGCAGATAAGCACGATGTCGGCGTTGATGGTGTGCCGAATACAGGTGATTATGGTGAAGGTGATGGTATTCCTAATGCGGGCGATCCTTATGATCCAAGAGAACCTGGTGAACCAAACTATGAATTTACGGATTTAGATGAATCGGATATGATTGGCTTAACATCATTTGCTGCCCCTGCTTTTGGTGGACTTAATGTCATCAAAAATGATGAATACATCATAAATAATTACATGCAACCTGGATATTTTGATTCTACAGGAGCTGATGAAGCGGGCGATAATATCTTTTTATATGGATCAGGGAAATTCACTTTACCAGCAGGGGAGTCTCGACGATTTTCAATTGCTTTGCTCGTTGGGGAAGATTATGACGACTTGACCTTGAATGCAATTACAGCAAATGATATTTTTCAACTTAACTATCAATTTGCAAAACCCCCTCAAAAGCCTTTAGTCACTGCAATTCCAGGTGATGAAAAAGTCACGCTTTATTGGGATGATATTGCAGAAGACTCGTTTGACCCAGTTTCTGAAACATATGATTTTGAAGGATATGTGATTTACAGAAGTACCGACCCGTTATTTCAAGATCAACAGACTATTACGGATGCAAACGGCTCAAAATTCCTTTTTGAACCACTCAAAACAGTTCAGGGTGCAAGTGCTCGATTTGATTTGGATAATGAATATTCAGGACTCAGCGTCGTACCGTTTAACAATCGTGGCGTAAGCTACAATTTGGGTAGTAATACGGGCTTAACTCATATGTTTATCGATTCTAATAATGTTGTGAACGGTCAAACGTATTATTATGCCGTCGTATCGTATGACCACGGTGATGAAGGATTGTTGATTTCGCCAACTGAATGCTCAAAAAATATTACATTGAATCCCGAAACGAACGAAGTATTCCTGGATGTTAATACAGCCCGTGTTATACCACGAGCCCCTGCCGCAGGTTATAATGCAGGTGTAATATTAGATGATGCTGTACTCCATAATGCTGGAAATGCTACTGGTGATTTATTTATTGAAGTTATAGATGCTGATATTGTTGAAGGAAATAACGCGTTTGATGTCTCTTTTAAAGAAGACCCCATTCGATATTTTGTAGAAGATAAACTACCTATTCAATTTGAGCTATTCCTTACTGAGGATTATTGGTATCAATTACCCTATAAGAATCTTAATGATACAACCTTTGTTCTCGGTATTGCTGAAACGAATGTGAGTTATACGAGAGATGTTGACTACGAATTTTCCGCTATTGATGGACAGGTCAGACGAATTATTGAGGGTCATATCGCTTCAGGTGAAAATTTGGTCGTTGCTTTTACGTATTTTCCCGTTTGGGATAGTGAAAATATGGATATGGAAGAATCTAATCCTGTTTTTGACGGTTTAAAAATATTTGCCAAAGATAATGTACTAAATCTTGATATTAGCAAAATTGGTTGGATGTCTGGCTCATCAACTGATTGGACTGACTTTATTTTAGAACCCTTCTATAATAAACTTGGTGGAGATTATGAAATCAGATTTTATAATGAGATTAGAGATACAAGCGATTTAAGAGGTATCGTTGCACCGTTTGAAGTCTATGATGTGACAAGCGGTCAGATGCCTGTTCATGTAGGGTTCGAGGTTATCGAGAATGTAGCAACAAAAGACAGTATCTGGCAAGTCGATGAAACGATTGTTGTATTTAACCGCGTCAATAATGTATTCTATGGTTGGAAGTTGACGTTGGAACATGCTAATCCTGACAGCTCAACGCCTCCGAAAGAAGGTGATGTATTTTATATCGCAACGACTCGCCCTTTTGATGCAGAGGATGTTTACTCCTTTACAACTATCGCATCTTCTATCGACACTGTAGACGCTAAAAATAGTCTCGATGATATTTACGTTGCACCAAACCCTTATGTCGCGGTTTCTATTATTGAACCCTATAACTATCAAGAACAATTGGATCGAGGAGATCGACGAATTTACTTCGCAAATCTACCTCAAGATTGTACGATTCGAATCTATACGGTCGCGGGCGAACTCGTCAACACACTCGAACATCATAGTGTTATTGCAGATGGACAGAAATTCTGGAATATGACAACAAAAGATAATTTTCCAATAGCTTACGGCGTCTATATATACCATGTTGATGCAGGTGAACTAGGCGAAATAATTGGCCGCTTTGCGGTTATTAAATAGGAAAGGAGAGAATGATGAAATCAAATATTAAAATTTTAGCTTTAACTCTCTTTCTATCAATCTCATTGGTAATAGGGCAAATTGACAATACTCAAATAATATCCAAAACAGGCACAACGGCGGCGAGTTTTCTAAAAATATCGCCGGATGCTCGTTCTGCTGCGATGGGCAATGCCTTTATTGCGATGCCCGGTGACATCAGCTCAATGTTTTGGAATCCAGCTGGGTTGGATTATCTTACTCAATCGGAAGTTAAATTTGTACAAAGTCGATGGATTGCTGATTTAGACTATACATTTGCTGCTTTCGCAATGAAATTACCTGGTATCGGTACAATTGGCTTAATGGCCCAGGGACTTTCCGTGGGCGAGGATCTAGTTCGTACAGAAGAAAAACCCCATGGAACTGGCGAATTATGGGACGCTCAGGATTTGGCGATTTCTGCCAGTATTTCAAGACGTCTTACGGACCATTTTTCCATTGGTGGAAACGCAAAATATATTTCTCAGCGCATTTGGCATTCACAAGCGAGTACGTTTGCTCTAGATTTTGGATCCCTTTATGTGATGCCTTTTTACGGTATTCGTCTTGCTGCTGTACTTTCAAACTATGGTGGGAAAATGCAATTATCAGGTCGCGATTTATTTTTTAGCAACGACCCTGATGTGAACAATAATGGTACGGTTCAATTTGTAAACTCTGAGTATCAGACGGGAAGATTCCCTTTACCCGTAACATTTCGTGTGGGTCTGTCCGGTGAGTTTATGAAGACGTCCTTCATTAAATGGACCTGGGCAGCCGATGCACAACACCCTAATGATAATTTGGAATCCGTTAATGTTGGTACTGAAATTGGTATTATGGAAACCATGTTTTTACGAGGCGGCTATTCGAATTTATTCCTTGATACGGCTGAAGATGGCTTAACACTTGGTTTTGGCCTCAATTATCGGATTTGGGGATCATCATCAATCTTGAAGGTTGACTACGCCTATGCTGATTTTGGTCGCTTGAAAGACGTGCAACGATTTGCCCTTGGGATTACGTTCTAGGAAATATTTTTTATGCGCATTATTGAAAGGGGAGACGATTGTTTCCCCTTTTTATTTACATAAAGTATTGTAAATAATTATTGGAACGATTGGACCTAGAGAATAAGATAGACCCATGAAAATTTTAGTATCAGCGTGTTTATTAGGCGAAAAATGCCGTTATGATGGCAGATGTAGTGATGTAACCAATGTCTCGGAATTTATCAAAGCTCATGATGTTATTGGTGTATGCCCAGAAGTTGCCGGAGGGTTACCGACACCAAGGTTGCCTGCTGAAATTGTGGGTAAGTACGTGTTGCGAAATAATGGCGATGATGTGACGTCCGAATTTATCAATGGCGCTGAAATTTCTTTAAAAATAGCACAATCACAAGACGTTGACATGGCAATATTAAAATCGAAGAGTCCTTCCTGTGGCATAGACACCGTTTACGATGGTTCTTTTTCGAAAACTTTGAAAGCTGGAAATGGAATATTTGCTCAAAAATTATTGGATATAGGCATCCCATGTTTTACAGAAAATTCGTTGTCTGACAAGATTTAAACCCGGCATAAAGCCATCCATAAAACAAAATTGTAACAAGTACAGGCATTTAGACTCAAAGGTTTCGAATTGGCAATCAGCCAAATGCTATTTAATAATAACCGATTGGAGAAAATAATGACTGAAAATTTGACCAAAGAAACTTTCTTAACCAAAGTTTTTAATTTTGAAAAAAATAAAGAGTGGACGTATGAAGGTGACTTGCCATGTATCATCGATTTTTGGGCAGAATGGTGTGGTCCCTGTAAAGCTGTAGGTCCTGTTTTAGAGCAACTATCTAACGAATACGATGGCAAAATTCGTGTGTATAAAGTCAATACAGAAGAAGAACAAGAGCTCGGAAGCGTTTTCGGTATTCGCAGCATTCCGTCACTGCTATTTGTGCCTGCAAACGACAAACCTCAAATGGCTGTCGGTGCTTTACCAAAAGAAGCATTGGTGAGTGCTATTAATGATGTCTTAGGCGTCGCTCCCATTAGTTAAGTCGAGCGTATCGTCATAAAAAAAGATTAAAAGTCCAGTTGCGCTGGACTTTTTTTGTTTTATCTCTAGACATGTATTTTTTATCATCAATTACTGTTGAGTTCAGTTGAAACAATATTTAATGATTGCTGGGACAGATGAGGCTGGGAGAGGCCCTTTGGCAGGTCCTGTTGTTGCAGGAGCCGTGATACTCGACCCTAATAATCCTATAGATGGATTGACAGACTCCAAAAAATTAACTGAAAAAAAACGATTGTTCCTAGAACAACAGATTAAAGAAAAAGCCTCAGCATGGTCTGTTGGTATTGTACACGAGCAAGATATTGACCGAATAAATATTCTTCAGGCTTCCCTTAAAGCAATGCATATTGCCATACATAGTTTAAAAAAGAAGCCAGATTTTGTACAAGTTGATGGAAACAAACTTATTCCAGAATTGGGAATTGATCAAAAAGCCATCGTTGGGGGCGATTTGAGCGAACAAGCTATCAGTGCAGCCTCCATAATAGCCAAAACGGCACGCGATGGAATGATGCAAAATTATCACGTACTGTTTCCATTATACGGCTTTGATAAACACAAAGGATACGGAACGAAGCAACATTTTGATGCTATTAAGGAACATGGCGCATCACCTATTCATCGAAATTCTTTTAATCCTGTATCTGATTTCCCCAATAAAAAATTTTGTCTAAAAAAAAATCATGGAAACATTGGAGTAATGGGCGAACTCTTCGCAGGAATGTATTTTGTACGGAACGGCTACGAAATATTAGAGAAAAATCTGCATGTATCCAATAATGGCGAAATTGATCTTTTGGTCAAAAAAGATGCATTATATGTTGTCGTGGAGGTAAAAAGCGGATTTAATGTTTCTCTTGATGATGCGGTGAGTCGGGTTGATGAATACAAACAAAAGCAACTTGGATATATTTCGGGGCAATATTTTACAAACAACGAAATTGTACCGTTTGACGTTCGATTTGACATTGTCGTTGTTCAATTTTCCTCATCAAAACCAACGTTAACACATTTGGAAGAAGCTTTTTTACCCATTTAATCATGCAATAATTTGGGAGTGTCAAAATAACTGGGTCTGAAAGGGCCGTAATGAGTTGTGTGAT
>CALBFA010000010.1 GCA_937888365.1 uncultured Fidelibacterota bacterium
AACGTTTAGTGTCGAGTAGGCAAAGGGAGTCTCACCCTAAGCCTCTCACAGAACCCGTACGTGATAGTCTCCCATCATACGGCTCTTGTTATACAATCCGCCACTAAATTAATTAGAATATCCCAATTGCCAGTGATAAAATAAGTAAGTATATTGTTTCCTTACTCGATCTAACCATGCATAGGCTTTATTCAAACTATTTCGGTAGCGTTTATACCGCTTTCGTGCCCATCTAACCAAACGACAGCGAAGCAGATAGAATATTTTAGATAGTTCTGAACCACGAAACTTCCCATAATAATTCACCCAACCTCTTATGTAAGGGTTCAGCTTTTGCGCTATGCCTACAATACTCTTAAAGCTCATATCCATAAGGTTTAGCTCTTCCAGTTTGTCAGCAATACGTTTGCGTGAACTTATACTAATTGCGCAATCATAGCCCAGAAACAAACGTCCTGTCCTACTTGACTTTGCAGTTCGGGGTTGAAATGAATATCCTAAGAAATCAAACTTTACGGATTTGTATTTTCCCTTTCGTTTGAAATCTCGACAATAAACTAACTTTGTTTTGTCGGGATGCAATTCTAACTTACAGCATTGCATACGTTCATTCAGACTTTGTAATAATTCTTCTGCCTGTCTCTTATTGGTACAGTGTATGACGGCATCATCGGCATAACGCGCGAATTTCACTGTAGGGTACTGTTGTTCTAACCATTTATCGAATGCATAATGAAGAAACAGATTTGCCAAAAGCGGGCTTATCACTCCTCCTTGAGGTGTTCCTTTACCGTCTTTCTTCTGTAATTCTCCGTTCTTCTTCTGTACGGGCATGTTTAACCATCGTGTAATGTACATACATGCCCACTTTTCAGGAACATGCTTTTGTACGGCTTTCATTAGCTTTTTGTGGTCGATGTTATCAAAGAATCCTTTTATATCCAAGTCGATAACCCAATCGTTCTTCCAACAGTTTTCACGTACCGATGCCAATGCTTGATGCGCATTTTTATGCAGACGATATCCATAGGAACTGGGGCTAAAAACCTTCTCAAATCTAGGCTCTAAATACATCTTTACAACCATCTGGGCTACTCTATCACTAATGGTAGGTATTCCTAGCTTTCTCACATTACCGTCTTTCTTGAGTATCTCTACCTCCTTAACAGCTGGCGGAAAGTAGCATCCTGATGCCATTCGATTCCACAGTTTATACAAATGTTTTGAACGATTGACATCAAATTTTGCCATACTCAATTCATCAACGCCTGCACTACCGTTGTTGGCTCGAACCTTCTTATAAGCCTCCCAAACTTGCGAGCGGCTTATCGGTATTGATTTTGTTTCATTCCATAAATTCATCCTCTTCTTGAGTTGTTAAATGTGATGATACTGTATAACCTAAGTCCTTTGCTCCACTCCCATTACAGAAGTCTCATTGCTACTACGACTTAGTCCGTCCCTGAATTGCACATTGGTATTTGAGCCTTTAGGTTGATCCTATTGTGCCGTTCCCTTTGCATTGCAAATCAGGTTCTCAAGTTCCTTTATAGAGCCCGTATAAAAGTCATGCCTCCTAAATGACGCCTGCCGTGTAGCCAGTAAATCAGGTGTCCGCTACACTCATCACTGCATTCTTACCTCTACAGCTTTTGACAGAAGGTTGCACTTTCTCGACACTTCATCAGAGGTTTACTCTCGTTCATCTCTTTTATACATACCTGATAGCCTCATGGGCTATATTCTCCTAAACGCTCAGTACCATGACTCTTTACCACAGCACCTTTAGGTGGTTTGAAGCCCTTTCCTGCAAAACGGCTTCGGTGGGTCAACCTTACAACTGGTCTCCACCATCTCTATAAAAGCATGCAACACGTTTTCTTTACCGATGTGTTGCTTCTTGACACACATTAGAATAGTAGCCGATTGCGTGGCACTTTCCTGTCAAGTTACAAGAAAGTTGAAGTGGGTTGCAATCCTTTAATTTACTACTGTACCGGCTATTATTTTTATATATTGTTACCACCAGTGTTTAAATTACATTAAGTTCATAATTGGTGCTGCGTCCACCTGATTTTTCTTGTTTTAATATACCTTTGTTAATCAGGTCTTTAATGTCTCTTAAAGCTGTGTCAGGGGAACATTTTGTTATTTTTGCCCACTTGGATGATTTTAACTTTCCTTCAAATCCATCAAAAAGTTTATTAAGCATTAATCTTTGACGACTGTTTAGTTCAGTATTTTTATGCTTATCCCAAAACTCAGCTTTGTGAAGTACAATTCCAATTGTTTCCTCAGTTTTCTCTAATGCTCTGTTTAAACAATTAAGAAACCAAATTAACCATTCAGTAATATCTCCGTCTTTGTACTGAGTATTTTGCAAGACCTGATAATAGACTTTTCTTTCATGTAATATTTGATTGGACAAGCTGTAGAATCTCTGTGAACTGTTTTCAGATCTTGCTAACATTAAATCAGAAATAGCTCTGGCGATACGACCATTTCCATCATCAAATGGATGAATAATTATAAACCAAAATTGTGCAATAGCTGATTTTATTACTGCATCAATGTCTGACTCTTGATTAAACCAATCAAGAAATCTTCCCATTTCAAAATTTACCTGAGATGGGGGAGGAGCCTGAAAATGTACTTTTTCTTTTCCCATTGGACCCGAAACAATTTGCATTTCACCAGATCTATAATGTGCTGTTTCAATTTTATACATTCCACTTCTTCCTGTTGGAAAAAGAGCAGCGTGCCAACCAAATAGACGTTCGTTATTAATTGGTTCAAGATAATTCTGAGTGGCATCTAACATCATTTCAACAACACCATCAACATATCTATCTGAATAAACCATTCCAGCAAAATCGAGTCCCAATTTCCTTGCAATTGATGAACGTACTTGCTCATAATTTAGGATTTCTCCTTCGATCTCCGAAGATTTTAGTACATCAAGCGTTAGAGTAGAAAGCATAGTTTCCTCTCTTATTGAAAATCCAAGAGTATTAATTTGTCCAAAGATTCTCCCTTGTCGATGTCTGACCTTTCCTAGTAGTGATAAAATCTCTTTTTCATTCCAGGTAAAACTTGGCCAATTGCTGTATTGATAGATATATTTTACCATTTTAATTCAATTATGCGGTAAATATACAAAATAACCTCCGCATATTTAATGAGAATACGATTTTATTCGCTGCTTTTTTTACATGTTTGATAGAAAACTCAAAATCTTCTCAAAAAATTAATTCAAAGAATCAATAGAATTGTACTAATTTTATCACTCTAAAAAGATAGAATTATGAGCAAAACGAAATTAAATGTAAGTGAGATTAAGATCGTTCTATATAAACAGAACGAAGAAGAATATATTTCATTGACAGATATGGCTAAATTTCGTGATTCTGAAAGAACTAACTATATTATTCAGAATTGGATGAGAACTCGAAGTACAATTGAGTTTATTGGACTTTGGGAACAATTACATAATCCAAATTTTAAACGCATCGAATTCGATGCCTTTAGAAATGAATCTGGCTCAAACAGTTTTACTCTTACACCAAAAAAATGGATTGAATCAACAGCCTCTATTGGAATTATTTCAAAATCTGGTAGATACGGAGGAACATACGCCCATAAGGATATAGCATTTGAATTTGCATCATGGATTAGTCCAACATTCAAGCTTTACCTAATAACAGAATATCAAAGACTTAAAGAAGTTGAAACTAACCAATATAATCTCGAATGGAATGTTAAAAGGATTCTGAGTAAAACAAATTATTATATTCATACTGACGCTGTAAAAAACTTCATTCTTCCAAATAAGAACTACGAAAAAGACAAAGAGTGGTTAGTCTATGCAGAGGAAGCAGATTTGTTAAATGTTGCCCTTTTCAACTGCACAGCAAAAGACTGGCGAGTTGCAAATCAAGACTTAGCCAAGAAATCAATGAATATTAGGGATATTGCGAGCATTAATGAACTTGCCATTTTATCTAACCTTGAGACAATTAATGCTCAAATGATTAAGGAAAAAATTGACAAGAATAACAGATTCTTTAAATTGAAAGAAATTGCAAAATACCAACTCTCAGTTTTGAATGAAAAAGACTTTATGAAAGCTTTGAAAAAACTAAATGACAAAGTTTACATCGAGCATAAAAACAAACTGAAAGAATAAACAACGAAACGCTAATAAGTTATTTTTCATCCAAGTTTAAATTGTACCAATCAATTTTTCTAGAGAAATACATTACTAGTCCAAGAATAATGAATAGTCCAATGCTGCCAATTAATAATGCGTAGTCTTGAAGTTGAATAATTACAAAGATGAAAGCATATAAGACTGTAAGAATTCCACCAATAAGTAAAGTCAGTTGATTAGATTTCAAAATGGCTTTAACATATCCAATTATTAATAGTAAAGTTAAAAAAGCAGAAATAATAAAAGCAAGATTATAACTCAAATGCTCTGAAATTGATAATAATAGTGTATAAAATACTACCAATGCAATGCCGACTAAAATGTATTGTACAGGATGAATAAATACTTTTCTTAGTACCTCGACAAAAAAGAAAACAATAAAAGTAAAGGCTATGAATAGCAGAGCATATTTGATAGATCTCATTGATTTTTGGTAACTATCAACAGGAAGTAGCAAATCAATTCCAAATGCCGATTCATTTATATTGTTAATGCTGCCTATCCACTTTTGAGGAAAGTTTCTGTTTAAATGAAGGATATTCCAATTTGCATTAAATCCTGATGCTTTAACAGTCCTCGAATCAGGTAAGAATGCTCCATTAAAACTTGGATTATTCCATTCAGAATTGATGGTTACATCTGATACCTCTCCAACTGGTACAAAGTATAACTTCTGACTTCCTTTTAAATCTAAATTTAATAAAAACTGATATGAAGAACTATCACTACTATTGATTGTGATATTCGTGTTAATCCCACTTTCAATTAGATTATTCGTAACTGTACCAGGGTTAAAAGAGAATAACTCACTATTCCACTCTAGTGATACTTGCTTTTCTATTCCGCGTAAATCACTTATTCCAAGCGATAATGTTGCTTTGTCAATTTGAATATCTTTTAATGGAATATCAAAATCATTAAAAGTCAATTTATTAAAGGTTCCCGAAATATTTAAAACAGAGTTATATACAACAATCTCGTAAATACCTCTGTATCTTCGTTCTGGCTTAATTTCACCGTTAACAATAAGTTCGCTTGGTAAAAAGTGAATGTAATCCTTTACTTTAATAATTTTTTCAACAGAGTCCTTTTTTGAAAATTGCTTAATATATCTATTGTATGGTATTGTTATGAAAGGACCTGTTAACGTTTGTTCTTCTCCCCATTTTGAACTGACTTCATAAATTGCTCTTTGTTGTGTATTCTCTCTTTCACGAATTAGACTTTTAATCATCGAAGTCGGGATTAGCAATAAAAGTCCGATTATAATTATTGCACCAATTTTAAAATAGATATTTGTCTTTAATGATTTCATATTATTTGATTTAGTTTTTTATAATTGGCTATAACGGTGGCAATATGAAAATGTTGGGCATTTTGAAACACTAATCTTTCAATTTAACACGATGTTTATTTGTTGTTAAAATGCTAATATTTAACACTTCCTGCCCAATTTTTTATATTGCGTGTTACCATGCGTTATTATTCTTATTTATCAGATTAACAATTACTTTTGTCATAGTTTCTTTTTCATCTGGCTTACTAACTGCTATCATTAAAGTCAATGCCACCAATGTGTTATCTGCAATTCTTTTGTTTCCATTTCTGTCAAAGAGTATTCCATTTCGTTCAAGGAAGTATAAAAACAGAAAGGCTGCGATTCGCTTGTTTCCATCAGAAAAGGAATGGTTTTTCGTAATGAAATATAAGAGATTTGCTGCCTTTTCTTCGATGCTTGGATATAAATCAGTTCCACCAAAGGTCTGATAAATTGTTGCAATAGAACTTCGAAATGATTTGTCTTTTTCTTGACCGAATAGACCACTATTTCCATGTACTCTTTTCGCTAATTGGATTTGATTTATTGCTTCCTTGTAAGTTAATTGAAATGTCTCTTTTCCAGACGTATCTCGTATTTGCAAACTTTGATAATCATACTGGTCTAAAATGTCTAATGCATAGGCATAATCAGAGATTATTTTTAATAATCCAGTGCTTTCATCATTTGACAGAGTTTTGATGGTCAGTGCTTTTCCAAGTATTTTGACCGAGTTTTGAAGTTCTCTTAATTGCTGATTTTGCTCATTTAGTTTTCTTTCATTAAGTGCATACCCTTTTATTAGGTATTCTTTCAATATTTTATTCGCCCAAATTCTAAATTGAATACCACGCTTTGAGTTTATCCTATATCCAATGGAAATAATAGCATCAAGGTTGTAGAGTTTTATTTTTCGTTTTACTTTTCGCTTACCCTCTAATTGAACTACCGAGGAATCCTCGGTAGTTGAAATTTCATCTAATTCTCCGGAGGTATATACATTTCTTAAATGAAGGCCAACTGTATCGGTGTCTTTGTCAAATAATAGAGCCATTTGTTTTTGTGATAACCAAACAGTGTCATTTTCAAATTTCACTTGAACCTCTGTTTGTCCATCCTTCGATTGATATATTTTAATGTCCGAATTATTCATTCTTTGTTTTTTAACAAAACTACTAAAACTCAACTTAAGATCTTGAATACTGTCGTTTTGTTTATGCTTTTACCTAATGCATGGTAACGGTCCTGCGATTGCGTTGCCGCTTTTTTGTTGTTTTTTGAGTTTGAATTTTGACTTCAAATTTACTGATAATTTTTCTGCGAAGCCATTGCCGCGGCTATGGCGTATGCGCTATTGTTAGCGGTTTGTTGCTTTTAATTATCTTTGTTCTCAATGAGTTGTTTTAATTCCTCTTTGCTTGGTAAAACAGTCTGAT
>CALBFA010000011.1 GCA_937888365.1 uncultured Fidelibacterota bacterium
TTTGCGTACAACATACTTCTTCTCGATGTGTCCGTCAAACTATAGCAACTTCACTCATCCCGTCCTCACTTTCACTTCATTTTATTCATGCTTTTAGCATTGTTTGCAATAAAAAATAAAAAAAAACGGTTTATGTCAAGTTTTTATAAACCCCTTCTACCCTGACCCGTCTCTTCCTTTATTTCCACTTTCCTTTCACGTTGGTGCTATTTCGTATTCCAAGTGATTCAGAAACAAAGAAACGTAGCACAAATAAGATTATTCATATTGAAATAATACTGTCCGATAAATATCAAATATTTACATTGCGCCCATATTTTGACCCCTATATCAGAAAGAAGAATTGAATACCTTAACAAATGAAAAATGAATTACTCAAATATAAAACGAAACTCTATTATTTAGAAGACGCTGACCAATTGTTGTGTTCATTTAAACGGTAAAGCGATGCTTATGAAATTCACAAAACGAACCATACTTTTTCCCTTAATGACAATTATTCTCTTCTCATGCAAGCCAATCGACATTAAAGAAGTTCGATTTATTCAGCACAAACTCGATTTTGAGCTTCTTGTTGATATTCAAAACGCTGAATTTGTCGATGCTGGAACTTTTGATATTTACGAAGGCAAAAACCTCTTCTATATATCGCCCAATGCCGTGATTTCAAGTTTGCAAATTGATGGCAACCAGACCACATTTCAAACCTTTGACTCCACCAGTGCATTCGATTTGAGCAAAGCATTTGGGGCTGCCATCACTCAACTCAACCCGCCTTCTGAGGCATTATGGATTGTCTTTGAAGCGAAACAATCCCGTGAGGCGATATTCAAAATTCACTATTCGTCCATCTTTAATGACGCGATTGACGGAGCTACTTTCTCGAGTCAAAATATCGGTCGAGAAGTGACAGGAACGATTAATGAGAAAGGCGCATATTTAAGTCCCAGCTCCTATTATTATCCTCAAGGCAATGACGGCCTCATGACATTTGAAGTCACCGCGACTCTGCCGCCGAATTGGGAATCTATTGCAGATGGCAACAGCGTCGCAACGATAAAAACGGCAACGACAAAAATTCAATCCTGGCGAAATCCTTATCAATCTGATGGTTTGATGTTTATGGCCGCTCCTTTTGTGGTGAAACATGCAAAAGCCAATGAAATTGATGTCTATTGCTATTTCTTTGCAGAGGATACGAGCCTTTTTGAAACCTATTTACCGGCGACTGTTGACTATCTAAATATGTATTCTGAAACAATTGGCCCCTATCCTTTCGAGCGATTTTCCGTCGCTGAAAACTTTTTCCCAACGGGTTATGGGATGCCTGCCTGGACACTTCTAGGTCAACGCGTCATTCGGATGCCTTTTATTGTCATGACGTCTTTGGGCCACGAAGTTTTGCATAACTGGTGGGGCAATAGTATTTATGTTGATTATAGTAATGGAAATTGGTGCGAAGGTCTCACGGTTTATGGCGCTGATTACGCCTATAAACTACAGCACGGAAAGTCAAGCGCACGTGATTACAGAAAAAATATTTTGAAGGATTACAAAAACTACGTAACGGAAGAAAATGAGTTTCCTGTTAGAGAGTTTATTTCTCGCCACAATGCCGAAAGTCGCACCATTGGCTATAATAAGACCATGATGATTTTTCACATGATTGAAGATAAAATTGGACATGATGCATTTATAAATTCACAGAGGGCAATCTATCAAAATCATAGGGGCGAAAAAGTTACATGGGAGCAATGGCTTTCGGCTTTTTCAGAAAATGCTGACGAAGATTTAAGCAACATTATTCCTGAATGGATTGACAGAAAAGGCGCCGCTAATATTCATGTTGAGCCACTCTCGTCTATAGAAGAAAATGGTGAAACGACGGTAAAATTTAAAGTCTTTCAAGACGGCGACGTAATGTATCATCTGCGAATACCCATAAGATTCATTGGCTCTGAAAATCATGACGTTCTTGTCGAACTTTTCAAGAAAGAAGCCATCTACACTTTTACATTTAAAGGAACGATTCAATCATACGAGCTTGATCCGGATTACGACCTCTTTCGCCATCTCTATCCTGAGGAAATTGAGCCGACTGTCTCGGCTGTTTTAGGGGCATCGGAAAAACAATTTTTCTACGCCAGTGCAAGCGACTCAAACGCCATAAAATCGTTTGGCGATAATCTGACGGAAAGTGATACCAAGCCTTTGCTTATGGCATCACAAACCGCATGGAATGAAGGCGCTGCAATTGTTTTGAATCCTTCGATAATTCCAGATTATCTATTACAACATGTCTCGATTGAACAAGATTTTATTCGAGTAGATGGGCAGGAATATCCTCGAAAAGGACATACCTTTGTTTTAAGTGCCGATGCAAAAACGGCGAAGACAAAATTATTAGTTATCATTTCCGATGACCCAAATTCATTGGGTCGCTTAGGGCAACTCGTCCCACATTATGGAAAATATTCTTATCTAATTTTTGACGGGTCCCGTAATATTGACAAAGGTCAATGGCCCGCATTAGAAAGCCCCTTAAGAGTTAATTTATGAAAAGCAGGAGGTTAAGATGACGACCAAACGATTGCTAGTTTTTGCCATAATTTCAATATCTGTAATGGGGCAAACGCATTTGACATTATATCAAAATCAGTTCGGATTAGTGGTTGAACCTATCAGCAAATCACTCCATCAAGGAAGTAATATCCTTACCTTGCATAACATCCCAGAAGGCGTTATTCCCGCCAGCATTGTTTTTGATTTTGGAGAGACCATTCAGGTGCGTCGTCAGTCATTCCAGCATGGTTGGACGGGAATACAAGATGCCTCTTCAAAACTTCTGGGGCAAACCGTTATTATTGTGATGCATGACGGCAGTAATTTCACAGGTACCATTCAAAAAATGGATGGCAATGCGTTTCTTCTTTCCTCTAATTCAGGAACGGAATGGGTGACGAAAAATGACATATCTCGCATTAAATTCAATAAACAGACGAATCTAGACATCCTCCCGACACTTAGCGCTGAAATCGTTGCAAATGAGGCTTTGGAGGCAGACGGCGAGCTTTCGTATTTATCGCGAGGACTTGACTGGAATGCCGACTACACCGTTCTCATTAATAAGGATGAAACGAAAATCACATTCACTTCTCGTGTAACATTGAGCAATAATACGGAAATTTCGTTTCAAAATGCATCACTCAAATTATTTGCGGGGCAGATTCATACCTTAAATGTTCAGAGACCTCAAAAAGCTTATCGCGTTTCTGCCATGTCTCGAGAATCAAGCATGGAGGCTGTATCCAGTAGCCCCGTTATGGATTTTCATGAATATCAATTTCCGACAGACGTCAATTTACCGGCTTATAGTGAAAATAGTTTATTCTTTCTTGAGCCGTTTACGGTGGATATGAAGAAAAAATACGTCTTCGAAGGAGGTCGGACGGAGGGAAAAGGTTGCGATATTTCGGTTGTATTCCAGGCGGTAAAAGAGGGACCTGCTTTGCCTCAAGGCGTGATTAAATCCTATATTCTCAATGATAAGGGTGAAAAATCTTTTATTGGAGAAAGTTCGCTGAATCATACATCCTCTGGTAATCCAATTCATCTAAAAATCGGTAACGCATTTGACGTCATTGGGTCTCGCGAAATCACAAATCGCGCAGGTAAAACACAAAAATATCGAGAAGAAGAAGTCGAAGTTACGATTCGCAATGAAAAAGAAACGGATGTTGAAGTTGATGTGATTGAAAATCTAGGTTACGGACTCTGGAAAGTGTATGATGCCAATTTAGATTGGACTCAAATATCCGCCGAGAAAATACTTTTCACCGTGGACGTCGCGTCAAAGGCATCACAAACAATTACTTACACACGAAGGTTTACATATTAAAAAATATTCTAAGAAAGAAGGGCTATTATGGCACCCATTGAATTAAACGCAATTATTGCACAAAAAATCGAAGTATCACCAGGTTTATTCATTTTACGTGTTGTTCCCGATGGCTGGGAACTACCCGATTTTGAATCTGGACAATTCACGGTCTTAGGGCTTCCTGGCACCGCGCCTCGTTACCAGTTTAGCGATGAAGAGGAACCTCTTGCCGATCCAACAAAAATAATTCGTCGGGCTTATTCCGTTGCATCGGCATCTCAAAATAAGGAATTCATTGAATTTTACATTACAATGGTGCGTTCAGGTTCCTTAACACCACGACTTTTTAATCTAAAACCGGGAGATAGAGTTTTCCTTTCATCAAAATTTACTGGATTATTTACATTGGAAATGGTTCCAGAGGATGCCAATGTTATTCTCATTAGTACAGGAACAGGTCTAGCGCCTTATATGTCCATGTTGAGAGCAGGTCTTGATTGTAACGGACCGAAAAAATACTTAGTTGTTCATGGCGCACGGCATTCATGGGACTTAGGGTATCGGTCTGAACTGATTACTATTGCCAGTGTTTGTAACAATTTTAAATATATCCCCGCTATTACACGCCCTGATAAAGAACATATTAAATGGGGTGGGAAAACAGGTTACATTCAGGATTTATGGAACAATGGTACGATTAAAAAAGATGCAGGATTTGATCCGAAGCCTGAAAATACGCATATCTTCCTTTGCGGTAATCCAGCCATGTTAGAGACAATGGCTGTTGATCTCGCCAAAGAGGGCTTTGTTGAGCATACTAAAAAAGTCACGGGGCAAATTCATTTAGAGCGATATTGGTAAAAGCATTTTATAAATAGAATTTAATATTAGGGATAAGATATGTTAATTATACTTGACATTTTGACAATGTTAAGTATAATTAACATATGCCTCATGATCAAGTATCAAATAGCATCCGAGAAATAAGAAGAAATCTAGGATTAACTCAAGCTCAACTTGCAAAACTTGTGGGTATTTCAAGAGTTTCTATTGTTGCAATAGAAACTGGCAGATTCCAGCCAACAATAGAAACAGCGCTTCGACTGAGTAAAGCACTGGAGACTGGATTGGATGAACTTTTTCAACTGCGGGGAGAATAAAAATGAGCCTTACGTATGTGCCATACTATTTATCAAGAGTCATCATTGTCAGTGTATTTTGTTTTTCAAAAATAGGATTCACTCTAGAAGCTCTATTCTGGGCGATTTTTATCTTTTCAATGATGGTTTTCTATCTACACAGTGGATGGTTTTCAGTAGATCTATCTAAGCCATTTTTTCCTTTGAAAAGAGACCAATTCGCACTTGAAATCCAACGAAAGGCACTTATAAACGCTGTTTACGTTTCAATTTTGTTCAATCTGATGTTGAGTCTTTTTCCTTGGGTCACGACATACTTTCCGTTTTTAGACATTAATATTTTAGCATTAGCTGTAATCACCTATTTCACGAGCCAAATATTTCATTTCCTTTTACCACAATTCAACCTCGCATGCAATAAAAACAATCTGCGTAAACTTTAGGGAATTAACTATTTAGTGACTTTACTATTTTTGTTGCTACTGCACTTTAACCTCTGCAAGGCTTTATTTAGGAAAATTACTCTTTTACAATAACCACAACGTTTATGACGTTCGTTTTTGAGTTTCCCTTCACTTAATTTTTTCTTTGTAGCTTCGCGCCTCAGTGTGACGCTTTTTTATTTCTGCGTCAATCAGCGAAATCTGCGGGAATAACCCACCCCTTGCCCCTCCGTGGAGGGGAATTGAATTCATCGATGGAGTCGTTTTTTCACCGACAGTTTTGCATAAAAAAAAAGAGACCCTCGATTGAGAGCCTCTTTTCTTCACTAACACCATTTCCCATTGCGTCAATGCTTCAAAGTATTATTTCGATTTAAAGACCATTTTTTGATAACCAACATTTTGGATAAGCTCTTTATTCGTTGGGAAAAATCGATATTGACCCGAATTATATAAATCGGATTGATCGCGATAATGAGGCGATACTGGATTCCCCGATTGCCCCGTCGGTAATATCGCGCGTGTACCAGAATCGAACTCTGCGAAATCAACTATGCGTCGCATGGAAGGACCCAGCACGACTTTATAAGGTGTAAATAATTTGAATTCCATATTGTTGACCGTCGTTCCTGTTCCACCAACGGCGAAAGGACCCACATTAAGTCGTAGCATTTTTTCTAATAATGCAATTTTAGCCATAGGATGCTCATGGGTTAAGGTATGGAGTCGTCCCCATTGCCACTCGTTCGTGTTTTCACCCAGCTCGTTTTCTAGAAAAGCGATAGCGTTGGCTAAACTCAAAGCGACAATATCGCTGGCAGATTCAACTTTGTTAGGCGTTGTTACATCATCAAACCAAGGCGAACTGCCCTTCTGAAGCAAATAGAGTCCGTTTCGATAGCTTAAATTTGCAAGTTTAAAAAAGCCTTTTCTAAATTGATCGCCTAATTGATCCATTTCGTCGCCATAAGTCGCATTAATAAACTCCACCCACCATGTGTTAAAAAGAGTCGGCGTGATGCCTGAAACCATATGCCTGTTATCCCATTCTTTGAGGAGACCAATGGCAAGTTTTGATTTTTCATCAAGCGAATTTTGCTGTTCGGCCAATTGAATCATCTTGGGTAAAGCATCCCGTGAGAAATCCGATAAAATATCTGTCTGGATGGCTTTCATATCATCGACTTCGAAATCAGTTTTATCTTTGAGTAATTCTTCGATGCGGGCAATACGAGCGGGTGGCTCCCAATAAGCTGATATATAATAAGGAAATTCATCGCCAATCGTTTTATTGTTCGCCGTCGCGATAAAGCCGCGTTCCGGATTCAATAAATACGGCATTTCCTCGAACGGTACGAATCCTTTCCAGTCATATTGCGAGTCGTCGCCAGGCATGGGTACTAAACCAGTTCCATCTTTTCGTATGGGGATGGCTGTTGCAGGGCGCCAACCGATGTTTCCATCGATGTCAGCATAAATCATATTTTGACCTGGGACTGAAAATTTACTGACGGCGTCGGAAAATTCGTCCCAATTTTGAGCTAAATTCAAGCCGTAAATTGCGCCAACTTCATCCGTTACATTATTCCCAACCCACGCCATGGAAACAGCCTGTGGACCATCTTTCCACATAGGATGGACATCTGAAATAATCGGTCCATGATGGGTTTCTCTAACAGTATAATGAACAGGATCTTCGCCTTTCACGAGAATCGTTTCCTCATGAACAATCATGCCTTTCCATTCGCCGTCATGGAAATATTTATTGGGATATTTTTCGCTTGTCGTTTCCATATAAAAATCCGTATCATCCATCATTACATTGGTAAAACCCCAGGCATAGTGCTGGTTCTGTCCAATGAGGACGAGAGGAATTCCAGCCAATGCAACACCCGCGACATCAAAACGCCCGCCAACAAGATGGATATCATACCATACAGCAGGCTGAGAAAATCCTAAGTGAGGATCGTTGGATAAAATAGGTTTCCCTGATTTTGTCTTTGCGCCTGAAACGACCCATGAGTTACTCCCTATATGCGAGCCTTTTGCGCCGGTAATTTCCCGAATCTTCTCTTCTTGCTCGATCATTAAATCGGCTATTGCGGAGAAGTTTTTAGGAATTTTTGGGACGATATAAGGCTTTGTGTCGGGATAAACGGGAAATAATTCCTGCGCCATTTCTTCACCCAATTCGTCTAAAACTTTTCCAAAAATGACTTCAGGAAGCCATGCTAATTGGAGATCATGTGCCATGAGACGTGAATAACCGACCATGTGCTCGACGGTCCATTTTGTGGGTTTATGGCCTGCGATTTTAAACTCTACGGGCAAATCATTTTCATGCGTATCAATATAATAGTTGATACCTTCAACGGCATTTTGCAAAAGATGTAAGAGTTCTGCATCCATTTCTTCAACGACTTTTTTGGAAACACGCATGAATCCATAAGTACGGAGAAACTTATCTGACTCCACTAAATCGGGTCCAAAGGCTTCGGCTAAGCGACCTTCAACGGCGCGCGTAATGACATCCATTTTATAAAGTCGTTCACTGGCCATAATGTATCCAGCGGCGTAAAATAAATCTTCTTCACTTTCGGCATAGACATGAGAGACACCGAATTCGTCCGTAAAAACATTGACTGGATTTTCCAAGCCAGTGAGAATTAATTCGCCTTCAGTTTGTCGAACGGGTCCTTTTAAATAGGATACTTTCAGCCATACCAGCGCTGCCAAAATGATAACGATAGCAAATCCTGTAATTTTTAATGAGGTCCTCATGCTGTCTCCTTTTTGTTTGGGTCACATTATAACTCAAGTAAGGCTAAATTAAACGAGGAATTATTTATAATTAGATGAAATAATCATGCTTTTATATAACGTAAGCATCTTGTTTGTGCTTAAAAAAAAGTCTCACACAGAGTCACCAAACCAAAAAGAAAAAAGCGTAATTATTCCCCTCTTGTTGTAAATCCCGACCTATGTGTCGGGAGGAGGGGCAGGGGTGGGTTTTTCAGGCTGTCACTCTGGGCGCGTCGAAGAGTCCCCTCAAGTCTCGTAGCCCACATCCGATAAAACGACCTGTTTTCTTTATTTCATTAGGAACGACAACCGTGTCACTCTTACATCCATCATAATGGTCTCTATTTTTCTCCTGTCTATTTTTTTTAGAGGCGACTTAAATACCAAGAAATTCTACCTCCAGACTTGTTTCCCGTTTGAATACGTAAAAATCCGTTCTTGAGAATCGCCTTCTTTTTCCACGAACCAATAGAGTCGTCCCTCTTCTACTTTGAATTTTAACGCCGTATCGTCCGCCACCTTTTCACCGATGGATTGCCATTTATCATTCCATACGAAAAGCTCGTATGGAACACCAGCATTAAAAAATGATGTCTCAATCGTGTCGATAGAAATGTCTAATTTGCGTTGAGTCGTTGAGATTAATTTTATTTCGGATTCCGTCTCATTGCCACGAAGGGGAATAATGTTTCCTGATTTATCCAAAATAAAAGGGGCCGAAGCGGGGATAAATTCGTCATGAATATTATAAACAGGTAGATAGACAATATCACGCCCCATATCTTTAAATGTGACATGTCCATCAACGATTTCACCCCAATGAATAGCGCCCCACTCGCCTGAGTTAAAAACACACAGATAGGCAAAATGCGTCGAGTCAGGAATGCTGTCCAGCGCAAGGGTGACATTACTGACAGGAACATAATCTTTTGTCACATCAAGATAGCTTCGTCCTCTTAACCAACCTGGTGCTTTCTCAGAATCATGAAGTTTAAAGGCCAAATTCTGTGACTGCTCGGCATACATTTTTCGATAAACTTTCGCCAATTTGTTGGCTAAGCCGTATTCCTCAGGATTCGCTTCGCAGCCCATAAATGGATAAACTTTGCCATCAGAATTAAGGATGGCATTCCACGCGTGATTATTGCCCGAATTCGCCCAATAGGGTGTATAGTCTGAGGTGACAGCCAATCCATTGGCGCGCATTGCATAGATGGCGAGATTCGTCATGTCTTCACAACGTCCCATTCCGACATCACGCATTTCCTCTAATCCTTGGTCAGTAGGATGGGCATAAAATCTGCTGTCAAACGTAAACCATGATTTAATATCGTCATTGATGAAGCTGGCGATTTCGTTAGGCGTGGTCATGTCTGATTGCTTTAAAGTGTCGGCATATCGGTCAATAAAAAAGGGGCGGAAACTTTCTAAAGGTTCGTTGCTTCCGCGATATGGCAATACATAAGCAAGATATTCGTCCCATGTAAGAAACTGGCTCCAACGATTATTTTTCCACGCGTCCCAGGCATATTCTATGTTTTCAATGAGTAATTCCGTCGTCATTATTTCGAGGTCGAATTGACGAAATTTCAAGTCAAAATTTAGTTCACCCCGTTCGGTTTCGATGGTGTCAAGAGCCTCGCTCATGGCATCATAATTTGCATAATCCGTGACACAAAATGCGACCTCCGATTTACTGGAATCATAGAGCACCACTTCAGAGTAAAGATGTTTTTCCATATTTCTGATGAGAAAATACAACGACTCGAGTTGCTCAACATTTCCTTTGTCATGAAAATATTGGATGGCTTTTTCAAAGACGACGCGGTTCGATTCGGCCTTTTCCATAACGCTTAAGACATCCAACGGAATCGTTTCTGATTTTTTAATATGGATGCATGAAAACAGGGATAATAGGATTATGATAGTGAGGGATGATTTTAGGATTCGTTTCATAGCGAAATACTCCTATTAATTTATTTCGAGGTTGATTTGATTTTTTTGAGTTTATTGCCTTGGCTCAACATCTGTTTTTTAAATTGCCATCTCTCGTTAAAAAATCCACGATAGATGATGGATAAAATAATAACATTGGCCAGAGTCGCCGTTGCTGTCCACATGTACATAATAATTATTTGATATTTGACGGCCACGAGTGGGTCAATACCTGAGAGAATTTGCCCTGTCATGACACCTGGAATTTGGACAAGCCCTACCATCATCATGCCGTTAATATTGGGAATAAGCGCGGCTTTTAAGGAATCGCGATAGGCATCGATTATAGCCTCACGCGGTGGCGCACCAAGGGAAAGCAATGTTTCGATCTCATCCTGTCGATGTCGAAGCTCCCCAACGAATCGATTGATAGATAATGATGTGGAGTTCGTGGCGTTACCGATAATCATCCCTGCAATGGGAATCATGGCATAGGGAAAATACCAGGGCTTGACTTCCATAATAAAGACCAGAATCGACGCTAAAATAACAAAGGTCGTAAGAATCATTGTTCCTAAAAAAATGAGAAACATATTCTTAATGTGGATATCCTGGCGTCGAGTGCCTTCGAAACTCGCAATACTTATCATAATAAGAAGGAGAAGAATCATGAAAACCCAGTTGTTTTGGCGGAAAAAGTAGGTCAAAACATAGCCCATAATTGTGAGTTGGAGAAACGCGCGCACGCTTCCAATAATAAGAGATTGGCTTAAATCTAATTTCCAATATCGCAATAAACCGTAGGAGCCTGCGACAAACATCAGGCTAAAAACCACGTCATACCACGACAGAACGAGAAAATCAAATTTCATAACGAGACTCTTTTATAAAGGCCATAACTGCTTCATTTTGGATGTCATTTACGTCGGCGGATTGACTCATGGCGACGATATTGCCCTCTAAAAGAAAGGCGACACGGTGGGCATAATTTTTAACCAATTCATGATCGTGAGACACCATAACAACCGTAAGATTGTACCTTTCTTGTAGTTTTTTAATGCGATTTAGAATGCGTTGAGCTAAGGCTGGGTCTAGGTTTGCCGTCGGTTCATCAAGGAGTAAAACGGTGGGACGATTTAAAAGAAGTCGGGCTAAGGCGACGCGTTGCTTCTCACCTCCTGATAAACGATTGGCCTCCTTATATAGGTAGTGTTCATCGAGACCGACATCATTGAGTATTTTAACGAGTGTCTCGTTTTGTGTATCAGAATCGGGAAACCATTCATGAGCTCGGAGAAGATTTATTTCTACACTACCTTTAAACATTATCGGATTTTGAAGGAGAAAAGCGACCTCCTTCCGAAGGGATTGGATGTCGTAATCGGTGATGTCTTTATCTTTGTACAGGATCTCGCCGAAACGCGCGCTATAGAGATTATTGAGTAATCGCAGGCATGTAGATTTACCCGACCCTGACGGCCCGAGAATGGCCAAAAATTCTCCCGCAAAGATGTCGAGATTGAGATTTTTCAGAATGGCTTGGCCATCCATGGAAAGGCCGACATCTCTTAATTGAAACAACTTGTTCATGAACAAAGCTTAGCCCGTTTCTGTGTCGATGCAATGATGAGTTTTGTAATTTTTAGGTGTCAGGGGTGTGTATTTGCGACTGAGCGTGAGCTCATAGAATCTTTTACTATGAGGGAGCAGAGATTTATGTAGAGAGCACAGAGAAAATTATATGGAATATTTTTCCGCAACAAGATGCTTACGTTACAATCATTGAGCATAAGAATAAGCTAATTCCCCTTTAGGGAGGGGCTAGGGGTGGGTTTTTAAAAAAGAGAACGCAAAGAAAATTATATTTGATTTAAGAATATCGATTAACGAGGGTTGATTTTAGAAAAATACGGCTGTTATATATATGTGTAATTCTTACCTACCCCTAACCCCTTCTAGAAGGGGAATTGGTTTCGGGATTTGCAAAAGAAGAGAAATCCATTCATCGCTTTTCTTTGTGCCTTGGTGCAACGGCGCCTGCCCTGAGCTTGTCGAAGGGTGTGAGGCTTTTTTACTTACTCTTTTTCTTTGTGAATCTTAGTGCTTCTTTGTGGAGCGGCGCCTGTCCTGAGCTTGTCGAAGGGTGGTAGATTTTTTTACCACAGAGTTAGCAGAGATTTACACAGAGGGCGCGAAGAAATAATTAATCCTTCTTGGCGACTTTGCATCATTGTGTTAAAAACATCAGCATCATACTAAAACGAAATATTTCTTGGTTTACACTCTATTTAAGCGACATTAAACTGCCACTAAATAGATAGGACAATGAGGGAAGAATTGAAACCTAGATTTTTTAATATCAGTAAAGACACCAGACTTCTGTCGGATATTAAGAATATAATTCAGGACATACTCTATCAAAACCGACGTTTCCGCGTTACCTTTAACAGAGATTCGAATGCCACTTGCTACTTATCCCCGCGCAAACGGAGTCTAACAATTGTCTGAACATGTCCTTGAGTAAAGTCTTTTTGCAAAACACAACATGCTGCAAGAGAACCGAAGCTCCGTTAGATGCCCTCAAAATGATGAAAAATAAATTTACAGAAAGATTACCAATTGTACTTTGCATTTTTGTACTAAGCTGTAATGAATCGAATAAAGAAGAAAATTTTGATATATATGGTGAATATTTATGCAGTTTTAGTAATGCGGATCCTCTATTATTGAGTGAAGGGAGTATAATAATATTCAATACTAATGATTTAGATTCTGTCTGCTTAAGAAATTTCACTGATGAAATGGATACAATTTCAATTTCTCAATACTTATCAAATAGAACAGTCATTTGTGAGATAGAAAATGATACAATTGAATTTGTTTCTGCTGTGTTACCAAATTTTGGATCATTTGTTATTAAGGGCCTATTCAAAAATAACCAATTAACGGGCACTTGGATATTGTGGGGTCATTTAGGGATGGAAAGTTTTGGTTCACTTTCCGCAATAAAAACTGAATGATGATATCATTTAATCAGTATCTAACACGCGCTGCTAAAGACATGAAAAGCGGTTTGTGTGAAATTGAGGATTTTGAGACTAAACATGTTTCAATTACTCATTATGAAATGTACGAATACTACTAACACCGCAGAACGACCTCGTTATACGTAAAAGAATAGAATGAAAAAGGAGGAGGATGAAAATGGAAATTCTAGAAGAAACAATTCAAAAGACAATAAAGTGCGAGAAGAATTTTTATTGTCTATCATGTAAACCGGAAGAACTTTGTAAAGTTATAATTAACTTAAATCCACAGCTCTCTATTGTCCAATGTGGTGAAGATGTACCTTGTCTCTTTTTCGAATCCTATGGAAAGACAAAAATATGTAAATGCCCTATTAGAAATGAGCTATATAATAGATATAAGGTATAATAAAATGGAGATGATGTACAATTAATGTGTGGCAAATCAATGACGCAGACCAAGCACATTAGATTCCCTAAATACCCATAAACAATTCGGGGTCGGGGGTGCAAATATTCAAAATTCCACTTCTCACATTCCGCTTCTTTTTTTTAAGGTTTTCACTAATTATGGTCATATAATCAACGAAAACATAAAGAGGCATTATGAAAACAACAGAAGACATTTGGTACGAATATCATAATAAAAAATCACCCTCAACTCAAAATTCACATTCAATATTTTTGTGTGTTTATCAACGAAAAACCCTATATTTTTCCCATATGGAGGCCAGATGATACATAAAACAAATTTTTTTGACGAACTTTATTCTTTAGGCAACTTAGAGTAGAAAAATGAAAAACATCATTCTATTTTTAACCTTTCTCTTCCTGTTCGTGAGCTGTACGAACGACGACCAAACAGTAAGCATTTCCAGTGGCACATCCTTTGGCATGTGCGTGGGATATTGTATTCGCGTTTTAGAAATCACGTCAACGGGAGCATCCTATACGGCATCAAGCTGGGCGCCAGATAGCGCTTTTGCAAAAATTCAAAAAGAATATGATCTCCAACCCGGTGAATGGCAAACGATTATGTCATTGGCTGACATGGATAGTATGCAAGATTATCCCGACGTGATAGGATGCCCTGATTGTGCCGATGGTGGAGCCGAATGGATTGCGTTGAAAGAGAACGGAATCACCAAAAAAATCACATTCGAATATGGCGATTCTCTTGAAAGTATTCAGCCAATAATTGATGAAATGAGAGTGTTGAGAGCGCGTTACGAAGCTCGAATATTTGAGAAATAATTAAAAATGTATGAATCATAATCGTGGATAGTGGAAACGTACTTTGAAAATTATAGGGACAAAATATTTATTCAATCAAGATTCAGGACGACATAAATGAGTCCCGTTCGGATGGCAAAAGTAGAAGCCGCCACTCGACTGGCAATTCAAATGATTGAAAGTTTTAATCATCACAATATCGACATGATGTCCAAAATTTTTTCTGACGATATGACGCAGGATGATTTTTCACCATTCCCCTCAGGTGAAACATATACGGGAAAATCCGACGTCCTGAAATACTATGAATCATTGTTTCAGAAATATCCAGACGCATCTCTCGAAACGGAAGAACTTTTTGGCTATGGTAATCGATGTGTTTTGAGATGGAAACAACGCTGGCACCCAGAGGAACCCTCTTTCCGCGGCCTCACTATTTTGAGTGTTCGTGACGACAAAATTATAGAAATCATATCCTACGCAAAACATTGAAAATTAGCACAAAAATACGGATCTTTTTTTTACTCATATTTATCGGGTGCGATCCTGTATTTCGTGATATTCAATTTCCCGACCCGAAAACATCGCCTTATGTGCTTCCCTTTCCAGTTGGTGAAACACATGATATTTTCCAATCATACAATAATAAACAGGGGCATAAAAACAGGCTCGCCTATGATTTTTCAATGCCATTAGGGTCGCCCATTACAGCATCGCGTGGCGGAATCGTTATAGCGATTGAAAATAATTATAAAGATTCTGATCGTAAACCTGGTCACAATAACCGCGTCGTAATTCAGCATTCTGATAGCACTTTGGCGTGGTATGCGCATCTGCAAAAGGGAAGCGTTACCGTAACCCGACATGACACCGTAAAAATTGGTCAGTTGTTGGGGTTATGTGGTTTATCAGGCAGAAGTGGCGGTGTTCCCCATCTGCACTTCGAGGTTTTTCGTAGCCTTTTGTATCATTATGGTGATGCCTTACCCGTGTCATTTAGAAATCTTTCCGGCCTAGCGGATTCAATAGGAATGTTATTACGAGGCAGAAAATACACATCATTACCCTTCGATGATGAATTAATCATAGAGTCGGAGCTCAAGTGACATCCCCTCGCAAAAGAAATCAAATAAATAAAAAATCTTTTAAAATACTCTGAGAGATGTGATTTTTTTGCAAGCTCAACGTTTAAGGTCGTTTATATTAGAAAGACATTGTGGGGACGACGTAATGAAAACATTGAGACAAAAACATCCAAATAATTAAAGGAACATAATATGAAAGCTACAAAAATTATTCTAATCGTGATGGTCATGTTTTGTACGGTTCTATATGCACAAACGGAATCTGAACCAGAAACAATACTGACCGAAGCACTTCAATTTAGATATAGCAACTTTAGTTTTGGAAGTTTTGACGGCAGTACGATTTCTTACAAAAAAATGCTAAGTCCTGAAAAAGAAACTCGATATTCCCTGACCCTAAATGCAAGTTCAACAAACGAATCATATCAGTACGATACCGAAAATCAGTACATCATTCTTGACACGACAACCCTTTTATATGAAACAGATGAGAAATTTGATAAGCGTTTTGATTTTTTATTAGCTTATTCTCGTTTAACCCATAAACGACATATAGAAAAAGTAAGCCTCTACTACGGTGGCGGTCCATTGATGGGTTTTAATTTTAAAAAAAATGGTAAAGACGAAGAAACAGCAAGTGATACGACCTTGTCTCTGGAAAACACATCCATTTCAAATTCAACTCTTTCTTTGGGATTGCAAGGCGTTGTGGGTTGGGAATGGCGTGTGAATAATTTTTTAGGCATAACCGCAGAATATAGTTCTACGTTAAAATGGTCTGTTTTAAAGTCTTCGAGTACAAAAACGGAAACCTTCCCAGAAGATAGAGAATACAATTTTATTTTCGATTCCAAACTACCAACGTATGAGCTATATGGTTCGACACGCGTAGGTGTTTCATTATATTTTTAGCCAAAGAGACACTCAGAAAAAAATATTAGCCTACGCAAGAATCGAGTACGACAAAGCGAATGAAAAACATAAAAGCGATGGTGAGATATATTTCGGTTTTATGGCTTGCTCTATTTTGGATGAGCTGTAATGCAAACAAAACGTCCGATGAGAGTTATGATTACATCGGATATGACATAAATGGGATTAAAACGATAGAAGGAATATTGACAATTGAACAAGGTGACTCCACCGATATCTCATGTAATTGGGATTTTAGCGCTATTGGCAACCCACAAAATATCGGCCCACAAATTGGCAAAGGAACAGGCACGGGCTTTATTGACGACATAAGTTTCTACGCCAACTTAAATCCAAATTATGCAGATAATAATGTCATGTTAGTCGGCACGATTGACGGGAATACGATCCAGGGAGAATGGACATTTGCAGGCTTTCCAGGCGTTATTAATAGTGGGACTTTCGTTGCCCAAAATTAATTCGTTTGATTAATTGTGTAAAATTTTTAATGAGAGTGCCTGAATGTTTGTCAATTCAGGAAAGAAATAAAACTTAAATGACCCTTTTTCAGGTCATAAAAATATAGAGAATATGCATTGAGTTCCTTACTAGACGTTATTAAAGTGGGTCTTTGCGACTATCAAAAAGCGTGGGATTGGCAACGACAGCTCCATGCTGCAAGGCGCGCAAATGACATCCCAGACACGCTGTTACTTTTACAACACCCTTCCGTTTATACCTTTGGTAAAAATGCGAACAAAGAAAATTTAATTGATTCAAAAGATGCACTAGTGATTCAATCAGATAGAGGCGGCGACATTACATGGCATGGGCCCGGTCAATTGGTGGGATATCCCATTATTAACTTAAAAGAACACAAAACCAGCGCTTCTTGGTATATGCGAAATTTGGAAGAAGTTATTATTCGATGCCTGAAAGATTACGACATCTCGGCAAGCCGCATCGAAAAACTTACAGGCGTTTGGATTGGAAATGAAAAAATCGCCGCCATGGGCGTGCGCTTGAGTCGATGGATTACTATGCATGGATTTGCCCTTAACATTGCCCCCGATTTATCTTACTTTAATGGCATGATACCCTGTGGAATTAAAGATAAAGGCGTTACAAGTATTAAAAAACAATTGGGCAAAGAACCCGATTTTGATGAAGTGCAGAATTGCATTATTGAACATTTTAAAACAATCTTTAACTTTGATGAAATTCAGCATAATGACCTTGTATAAAATATTTAAACCAAGACGAATTGATTTTTTATAAATGGAGTTATAAATGACACAAAAACTACATGGTTTTTCCCGCGAAGAACTATTGAATATTTATAAAGTGATGGCGACATCGCGTCGAATGGATGAGAAAATGCTAACGCTTTTAAGGCAAGGGAAATCGTTTTTTCATATCGGTGCTTCTGGACATGAAGGCGCTCAGGTCGCCTGTGCTTCACAGATAAATCCTATTACGGACTGGAGCTATCCCTATTATCGAGACCAAGCTTATGTTTTACAACTTGGCTCATCGCCGAAAGATCAATTTTTGGAATTTTTGTCAAAAGCCGATGGCCCTTCTTCTGGTGGCCGTCAAATGCCACAACATTATGGGGATAAAAAGCTCAATATTGTCAGTCAATCCAGCCCCACAGGCACCCAATATTTGCAAGCCGTTGGAACGGCAATGGCATTGAAACGAAATGGAAAAGCAGGTCTCGTTTATGTCTCATCAGGTGAAGGAACGACGAGCCAAGGCGAGTTTCACGAGGCTCTTAATTGGGCGAGCCGAGAAGCTTTGCCTGTACTTTTTCATATCGAAGACAATGACTACGCAATTTCTGTGCATAAATCGCAGCAAAATTTTGATGGCTCTGTCTATGAGATGGTCGGTGGTTATCAAGGCTTAAAACGGTTTCATGTTGATGGAACTGATTTTTTTCAAGTTTACGACACATTTAAAGACGCCATTCAACATATTCGTGGTGGCAAAGGTCCCGCAATTGTCGTCTCACACGTTGTTCGACTTCTACCGCATTCGTCCAGTGATGACCATCGTAAATATCGAAAAGCGGAAGATATAGCAGCCGACCTTAAACGCGACCCGATGGAAAAATTTCAAAAGATTTGTGTTGAATCAAAACAATTAAAAGAGGCCGATTTTGATAATGTCTGGGACGACGTTGTTCAATTAGTCGATGAAGCCGCAAGTTTTGCCGGGAATGCGGAATTCCCCTCTCAAGCCGACGCCACAACCCATGTTTATTTTGAGGGGAATGATCTCCCTGAAGCAACACTGGAGCCGAAAACGACAGGTGATGAAATCGTCATCGTTGACGCGATAAACCATGCTCTCCATGAAGAAATGGAGCGAAATGATAAAATTTTGATTTATGGACAAGATGTAGCTGATGGTAAGGGCGGCGTTTTTACAGCGACAAAAGGGCTTTCGACAAAATTTGGAACCCAGCGCGTATTTAATTCGCCCTTGGCAGAGGCATCTATAGTTGGGACGGCTGTCGGCGCTGCCGTTGCAGGCTATTCCCCCGTTGTTGAGATTCAATTTGGCGACTATATCTGGACGGCAATGATGCAGCTTCGCAATGAGGTCGCCACCATGCGGTATCGCTCCAATAATGCATTTTCATCATCGATTGTTATACGCGTTCCGGTAGGTGGATATATTCACGGCGGACTCTGTCATAGCCAAAGTATCGAAGGATATTTTATGCACATGCCTGGCATTCGCTTGGTCTATCCCTCCAATGCGTCGGATGCAAAAGGGCTCTTGAAAGCAGCTATCCGATCAAATGACCCCGTTATTTTCATGGAGCATAAAGGAATGTATCGCCAGGGTTTTGCCAAACGACCGGAACCAGACGAAGATTTCATTTTACCTTTTGGCAAAGCAAATGTCGTGAGAGAAGGAAGCGATTTAACGATTGTAACCTATGGAATGCTCGTTTATAAATCTATTGACGTTGCCAAAACATTGGAAAAAGAATTCGGATATAGTGTCGAAGTGATTGATTTAAGAACGTTGAACCCCTTAGATAAACAGGCTATTGGGAAATCTGTCGCGAAGACTTCGAAAGTTATGGTTGCTTATGAAGATACTTTCACCGCAGGGCCAGGAGCTGAAATCGCCGCTATTATTGCCGATGATTTTTTCCAATATCTTGATGCACCGGTAAAACGTGTCGCCGCGAAAGATAGTCCTGTTCCATATAATTGGGATTTGGAAGAAGTTGTTTTACCACAAACAGACGACATAAAACGCGTCGCGTTGGGTTTACTGAAATATTGATACAGAGTAACGCAACCATCTTGGTTGCGAAAGTAAAAAAATAAAAGTAACCAAGTTTGAAACCAGTGAAATGAAAGAATTAGCTAAAAAAATGTCACCCGAAAAACATTTAGATGAAAATGGTTTTGAGGCAGCATTTTTTGACACGCATTTTTTGAAATATCAGAGAAACAGACGGCTCCCACATTGGGAACAAGATAGCGTTTTTTATTTCATTACATTTCGTCTTTGGGATTCAATCCCAAGTGAAATTTCAAAGAGTATCAAGCACGAACGTGAATTGTGGCATAAAAAAAACAAAATTGTCTCAAAGAATGACTTCGCTTTATTAAATTTTGAAAAGAGAAACGAATATTATAGACTGTTTTCAAAAAGGATAAAAGATTTACTTGATAGCGGTTTTGGTTTGTGTTTTCTAGATAAACCAAAAACTAATATGATTGTTGAAAACGCTTTGAAGCATTTTGATAATGAGCGATATATTTTGGACTCTTGGGTTATTATGTCAAATCATGTTCATGTCCTTGTCAGATTATTGGGTGACTGGACTTTGGACAGTGTAACTCACTCATGGAAATCATTTTCAAAGGAAATTAATAAAGCGTTAAAGAGAAGCGGACAAGTCTGGATGCATGAATCGTTTGATCACATCATAAGAAATCTAGATCAATTGAAAAAGATTAGACAATATATAAAAGATAACCCAATCAAATTTGGAAAAGAAACCGCAAGCGAGACGCTTACGATACAGCACAACCATCTTGGTTGCGAAAGAACAAAGAGGAAATTATGATTGTTGATATAAAAATGCCACGAATGGGAGAGTCTCTCACCGAAGGTACCGTGATTGAATGGAAGAAAACGATCGGCGACTCTGTCGAAGAAGACGAAATATTATTGGAAATTGCGACAGATAAAGTCGATTCGGAAATTCCGTCCCCCGTCGCAGGAACGCTTGTTGAAATCATTGGCGAAATTAATAAAACCTATGATGTAGATACCGTCATTGCGCGGATTGACACCTCCGGTAAAGGCGTTATTCCATCCCCAAAAATATCAAAATCCGAAGACGAAAAACCCATCGTTCATGAGGAAATATTAAGCCCCGCCAAAACAGTGACGACTCCTCCAAAAAATGCCGAGACAAAGGCATCATTCCCTACTGATTTAAAGAATTATTCACCCGTCGTGCGAAAAATTGCGGAGAAAGAGAACATTTCTCAAGATGAACTTTTGCACATTCCAGGAACAGGTCATCAAGGTCGCGTCACGAAAAAAGATGTCGAATTCTATCTTAAAACGCGCGGTTCAGCACCGTCTATTTCGACTCGAGGAGGACTCGATGCGACAGGATTGAGCGAGACGCTTGATGCCAATTCGATTGAGATTTCTGAAATGAATACCATGCGAAAATCCATCGCGAAGCATATGCGACAGAGCATCGACACATCGGCTCATGTGTATGTTTCTAGCGAAGTCGATATGACACGCATCATGAAATATCTCGAAAAACACAGAGCGGAATTTAAAAAACGCGAGGGATATTCCCTGACGGTGACACATTTTATCACGGCGGCCGTTTCCGATGCATTACAAAAGTTTCCCATACTAAATTCGTCTTTAGACGGCGGAAAAATTATTCGCCACAAACATATTCATATTGGAATTGCCGTTTCCGTGGGCGATGGCTTAGTCGTGCCGCCTGTCCGAAACGCCGAAGAATTGACCTTGCTCGGGATTTCCCGCGCTGTTTCTGAAATTGTTTTAAAAGCGCGAAATAAAAAGCTTACCCTCGATGACTTAAGCGGATCTACGTTTTCCATTACGAACTTTGGCGTCTTCGGAAACTTGGCAGGCTATCCCATTATTAACCAGCCGAATGTCGGTATTTTAGGTGTCGGTGCGATTAAAAAACGACCTGTTGTTATTGAAACTGAAACAGGCGACACGATTGGAATTCGTCACATGGCTATCTTTACATTGGGTATTGACCATCGTTTAGTCGATGGCGCAAATGGCGGAATGTTTATCGAAGAGATTGTGAAAAATCTCGAAACTTTTGATTTGGACACCTTGTTTGATGGCTGAAGACGTCCGACTACGCAAGCCAAAATGGCTCAAAACGCAATTACGATCAGGACCTAATTTCCAAGATTTAAAAAGCATTGTAGAAAAATTAGACGTTCATACGGTTTGTCAGGAAGCGCTTTGTCCAAACATCAGTGAGTGCTGGGAGCGTCGCGCTGCTACTATTATGATATTAGGCGAAACCTGTACCCGCTCCTGCGGATTTTGCGCGGTTAAAACAGGCAAACCAACGTGGAACGATCCTTTAGAGCCATCACGAACGGCGGCGGCTGTAAAACGCATGGGCTTGAAACATTGCGTCATTACCTCTGTTGACAGAGATGATTTAGATGACGGTGGCGCCTCGATTTGGGCCGAAACAATTGATGCCATCCATCGAGAGATTCCGGGGTGTTCGGTGGAGGTTTTGACGCCAGATTTTAAAGGCAAAGTGGATGATATCTTAACGGTTTTAAAATCTAAGCCAGAAATCATGAGCCATAATATGGAAACGATTCGACGCCTTCATTGGGATGTTCGTCCTCAAGCACGATACGAAAGGTCATTGGCTGTGTTGCGACAATCAGTAGAGTTTGGTCTCCAGACGAAAACATCGATTATGGTGGGACTGGGTGAGAGGAATGACGAAATCTTTGATTTGATGCGGGATGTCCGGCAAACGGGGACGCAAGTTTTTTCTCTGGGGCAATATTTACAACCCACCGTCAACCACCTTCCTGTTCGTCGCTATGTTACACCCGACGAATTTGAAGCGTTTAAAATATTTGGATATGAAATTGGTTTTGAATATGTCGAATCGGGTCCGCTTGTGCGAAGCTCGTATCACGCCGATGAACAAATTATTAAAATGGAAAAGAAGGGAGTGTCAAAATAACTGGGTCTGAAAGGGCCGTAATGAGTTATGTGATAGAGC
>CALBFA010000012.1 GCA_937888365.1 uncultured Fidelibacterota bacterium
GCTAAATACCTTTGGAAGTCTTAAACAGAGACCCAGTTATTTTGACACTCCCTAATTTTTCTTTGGGTACAATTTCGGGTTGCTTAAATTTATAATTAACTCTAATCTGTTCATTTCCATTAGCATCCAACAGGCGTATTTGGTCATATAATTGCCGATGTCGTGATATCTCAATATAATGCTCCGTTATAGACGAGAAATTGTTTTGCACATCGATGTTTGAATTTTCCCACAAATTTTTTAATAACTTCTCGTGGGACATTATTGATAGCTCAGATATCACAAAATCAATATTATTATCAATGTCAGAACTCTGTAAATTAATAAGATGATTTTCTCTCATTTTTACATTTTCTAGCTCCGCTTCACGTTCGACTATTAAAAAGAAATAAATAATACAAGCAATCGTTAACGAAATAGGAATCGCTATTTTTAAGGTTAAATGTGCGATTTTTTTATTTCTTATGTCCATCATATCAATCGTTCTCCCCCATTGGTCAAGTTAATCTTAAAAAGCTGGGTTTCTATTATTAAATCCATAACATGTTCACATAACTCGATTTCTTACAATATTTCTAATATCAATAAACGAGTACTCAAAATCAACGACTCTCGACTCTATAATACTTTCACTAATAATTTTTACAATTTTTTGATGCTCATCGTGTGCAGCGTAAGTTAACATATCTTCTTTTGACTCAAATTTAGAAATCAGAATCATATCCATGGCATTATCGGCTTGTTTAATATTTAAACCAATCGCATAAAATGCAATTTGAGGGATAATGGTCGGTAGTATTTCTAATTTGTTCTTGATGGCTTTTACGTCGTCAATCGTTTGATTCTCTTTGAATTTCCACATTACACTATGTTGAATCATATTTTCCTCTTTATGCCTTAACTTCCAATGTCATGGCGGAATATCTTACCCGTAAATTCAATTTTATCAATAGCTTCATAACTTTTCTTCAATGCCAATCCTATCGTTTCAGCAAGCGAAGTAACGGCAATAACCCTGCCACCATTTGTGACGACATATCCGCCTTTTTTCAACGTCCCTGCATGAAATATAATACTCTCGGTCTGACTATCTATTCCATTTATAGGATATCCCTTCTCATATTTTCCAGGATAACCACCAGAAGCCAGTACAACCGTCGCAGCAACATCATTTTTCCATTTAATATCCAAAGATTCCAGTCGATTTTCCTCAATTGCCCAAAATATTTCCAGCAAATCTGTCTCTAAACGCGGTAGAATTACTTGGGTCTCAGGGTCACCGAATCGGACATTGTACTCGACGACTTTAGGCCCAAATTCCGTCAACATCAATCCTAAATAAAGAATTCCTTGAAAGCGATTCCCTTCGCTTGCCATACCGCGTATCGTAGGCATCAATATTGTATTCATAACGGCATCTTCCACGTCAATACTATAATTGGGATTCGGCGAAATGGCCCCCATACCGCCTGTGTTCAGTCCTAAATCGCCCTCTAAAGCACGTTTGTAATCTTTTGCTGACACCATTGGCTTTATAGTCACACCATCTGTAAAAACAAGAGCTGAACATTCAATGCCCGTCATAAATTCTTCTATAACGACTTCTCTTCCAGCATTCCCAAACGCTTTATCTACCATAATATCGTCAATTGCTTTCATGGCGCCTATTTCATTTTCAGGTATCAATACACCTTTCCCTGCCGCCAAGCCATCCGCTTTAATCACAATAGGATACTCATTGCAGTCCTTGAGATAGTGTTTCGCCAAATCAGCGTCTTGAAACACCTCATAGCGAGCCGTCGGAATATTGTGTCGCATCATAAATTCCTTCGAGAAACGTTTCGAACCTTCTAGTTGTGATGCATTTTTCGTCGGTCCGACAATAGGATAATGTCTTGCGCGAAAGACATCAACAATGCCATCAACTAAAGGTTGTTCAGGCCCCACGATGGTTAAATCAATATGATAATCAATGACAATTTTTATCCAATCTGCAATACTATTCCCGTCAAGATTCGTTGCAATTTCATCCGTCCCAGCGTTTCCAGGTGACACAAATAATTCGGAACAATTGGAACTTTTTATCAAAGACCCTGCAATCGCATGTTCACGTCCGCCGTTGCCGATGAGAAGTATGTTCATTTAATTATCTTCAATTCTAATGTTTAAAATGACGCATTCCTGTGAAAACCATGGCCATATTAAATTCGTTGCATTTTTCAATAGAATCGCCGTCTTTTACAGAGCCGCCTGGTTGGATAATAGCTGTGATTCCTGCCTTACCTGCCAGTTCCACCGAATCCGAAAATGGGAAAAATGCATCCGACGCCAATACCGCTCCCGTCGTATCGCCTGTTGCTCTGTCGATGGCATTTTCAACAGCCCATACGCGCGATGTTTGTCCACCACCAATTCCCAAGGTCGTTTCACTTTTCACGACTACGATGGCATTCGATTTGACATGTTTGACAATTTTCCAAGCAAAGGCCAAATCCTGCATTTCGGATTCATTAGGCTCACGTTTTGTCACGGTTGATTGCGATTCCATCAGCTTTAAATCCTTCGACTGAACCAATATTCCGCCGTCAACCGAACGTAATTCCATGGATGTTTGCTGACTACCATTAAAATCCATTTTTAAAACGCGAAGATTCTTTTTCTTTTTCAATATTTTGAGCGCCTCGTCGTCAAATTCCGGCGCTATCACAATTTCAAGAAAAATGCTTTTCAATAGCGTTGCCGTATGCACATCAACGCGACCATTGAGAGCTATGATGCCGCCAAAAATGGAAACAGGATCCGCATTGTACGCTTTTTCAAAAGCTTCGAAAAGAGTTTCGCCACTCGCGACACCACAAGGATTATTGTGTTTGACGGCAACGGCTGTCGGTCTTGAAAATTCACGCACAATATTGATGGCCGCCGATGCATCTGAAATATTATTAAACGAAAGAGCCTTGCCATTTAATTGCTCTGCGCCTGCTAAGGTGTTACGTGATAAAGGTTGCGCGTAATAGAAGGCATCTTGATGAGGATTTTCGCCATAACGTAAGGTTTCCTTTTTTCGATAAGGCAAGGAAAGATGATCGGATAAAGGTGACTCGGATTGATACAGTCGATGTCGCAAATCAGAGGCAATGACGGCATCATAATAGGCTGTGTGTTCAAATCCTTTCACCGCCATTTTTTGATTGAATGAAATGTCAATTGAATCAGATTCAAATTTTTCTGTAAATTCTGAATAATCGCTTGGATTCGTAAGAATAAGTACATTTTCAAAATTTTTCGCCGCCGCTCGAATCAAAGTCACACCGCCAATATCAATCTTTTCAAGTGCTTGATTCAACCCAATATTCGGGTTTTTTACAGCCTCTTCAAATGGATATAAATTGACGACAACTAAGTCAATAAATCCAATATTCAACGCCTTAGCTTCCACTTTATCTTTTTCCAGTTGTCGGCGTCCTAAAATGCCACCATGAATGATTGGATGCAATGTTTTCACACGACCGTCAAATATCTCGGGAAAGCTCGTCAACTCGCTTACGTCTTTGACTGGAATTCCATTTTCGCGTAAAACGCTGGCGCTGCCGCCAGTTGATATGAGTTCGACGCCTTTACCCGCCAATAATGTGGCGAGTTCTACAAGTCCTGTTTTATCCGACACACTAAGAAGTGCTCTTTTGATTTCCATTTCAGGAAGTCCTTTCAAATAAATAATTATAATTGCCTAAGGCCCAATCCCGCAATACTTCTGGATAGATTTGCCATTCGGCTTCCTCCATCACCCGTTGTTGCAGAGTTTCAGGCGTATCATTTTCTTTTACCGTGATGGCTTTTTGCGCCAGGATTTTCCCACCATCGACCTCTTCATTCACTAAATGAACCGTTGCACCTGTCACTTTTACGCCTTTTTTTAATACGGCTTCATGGACCTTTAATCCGTAATATCCTTTTCCTGAGAAAGCAGGAATTAAAGAAGGATGTATATTTAAGATGCGATTTCGAAAGGCTTGAATAAAAGTCGATGACAAAATTTTCATAAATCCTGCAAGTAAGACAACATCAACTCTCGATGAATTGAGGGCTTGAACCATGGCCACATTGTATGCTTCTGCCGATGGATAATCTTTTCTTACAATAACTTTCGACGGAATATTAAACACTTTTCCTCGCTCTAATGCATAAGCATTTTTGGTGCTGGAGATAAGCAAAACAATTTCTGTATCTGGTATTTTTCCATTATTGATGGCATCACTTATCGCTTGAAAATTAGTCCCGCCACCCGAAACTAAAACACCTACACGAAGCATATCGACTCATTATTTTCATTTTTTAACGTCATTTCACCAATACGGAAACTTATTTCACCAATATCTTTAAGTATGCCTTCTAACTCATTGATATAGTGCTTATTAACTAATATTATATATCCAATACCCATGTTAAATGTATTGAACATTTCATCATTATTGAGGGATGTTCGCCGTTGAATCTCAAGGAAAGGTTCAGGTACTTTCCATTGAGAAGTATCAATTGTTGCTGAGAATTCTTGGCTATAAGCTCGCGGTATATTTTCTATAAATCCACCCCCTGTTATATGCGCCATACCCGAGATTGCATTCGGATACTTTTGTAGAAGCGTTTGTACTGCGGCAACATATAATTTGGTCGGTGTCAATAATATATCGCCCCACGTTCTGCCATTGAAATCGTCACCGTATTCGCTTTCCGCGATTACTTTTCGCAACAGCGAAAAACCATTGGAGTGAAAACCCGACGACGGCAATCCTAAAATAATGTCGCCTTCTTGAACATTGTCTCCAGAAATCATCAGGGACTTATCTACGATTCCAACGGTAAAGCCTGCAACATCATATTCACCTTTTGCATAGAAACCCGGCATCTCGGCTGTTTCTCCCCCAATCAAAGCTGTCCCCGTTTCTTGACAAGCCCTTGCAATGCCATCAACGATTGCCGCGATTTGTTTTGGTCTCAATTCGCCTGTCGCAATGTAATCAAGGAAAAATAAGGGTTTCGCGCCAACGCAAAGAACGTCATTCACACACATCGCGACAAGGTCTTGACCAATGCTGTCATGTTTATCCAATGCAAATGCAATTTTTAGTTTGGTGCCAACGCCATCTGTGCCACTGACAAGAACCGGCGTTTCAATGCCACTCAAATTTGGTTGAAATAGTCCCCCAAAACCGCCAATACTTCCAAGCACTTCGGAGCCATGCGTTCGTTTTACCGGCTCCGTAATCATTTTGACGGTCTCATAGCCTTTTTCAATATTTACACCTGAGGATTTATAGTCGATGCGTGTCATGAGTTGTCTCCCAAAAGACAAAATTTAGTGTTTTGGTTAGGAATAATATGTTTTGATTGAATCTCATATATGACATTTTGTGTAAAACGAACTTAGAGAATTTCGAGTTGAACCATTGTTTCAACTATTTCAGTATGATTTACATGCGGAGCTACGATATAATCGCCATTAAAGCAAGCATAGCAACGTTCAAGTCCTACATGCGACGTGGCATTTCCTAGGCCATCAATGGATAAAAAATGTAATGAATCAGCAGCAATGTATTCACAGATTTCTTCCGTTGTTTTATGTGATGCAATAAGCTCGTTTTCAGTAGGTGTGTCGATGCCATAAAAACAACTATGTCGAACGGCTGGCGAACTTATCATCACATGGATTTCTTTTGCTCCGGCATCACGCATACTTTTGACGATGCGTTTCATCGTTGTTCCTCTCACGATTGAGTCATCAACCATAATAATACGTTTGCCTTTTACATGCGATACGATGGGGTTCAACTTAAAATTGACGCCCATTTCCCGCATGTCTTGATTGGGTTTGATAAACGTGCGCCCAATATAGCTATTTCGATAAAATCCTTTGGAAAATTGAATGCCTGATTCATAGGAATATCCTAATGCTGCCGTCGTACCTGAATCAGGAATATCGATTACAATATCCGCATCGATGTGGGTTTCGCGATATAATTCTCGACCCATTTTCAAGCGTGTTTCATAGACATTGGCACCTTCTATATCGCTATCTGTACGTGCGAAATAGACGAATTCGAAGGAACAGAATCGCTCTGATAAAGGTTTGATAAAATGGCTTTTCGTCCCCGTCTCTGAAATATCTAGAATTTCTCCTGGTAATATGTTTCGGACAAGTTTTGCTTGGATCGCACCAAATGCACAAGACTCACTCGCCAAAACGGGGATTCCTTCTAAATCACCCAATACAAGCGGACGAATACCATGGGGATCGCGAAATGCTAGCATTCGGTTCTCGAGCAATAGAATAATACTGTATCCGCCTGAAATTCGGCTCATGGTCATTTTCACAGCTTCAACTAGTTTTTGGCCATTTCGCATATAATAGATAATCATGCGAAGGATAACTTCACTATCAGAACTGGTATGGAAATTCACATCTTCAGCAATGAGCTCTTCTCGTAATACCTTGGTATTCACTAAGTTACCATTATGTACTAAAGCTATTTGTCCAGTAATACCTGACGCCAAAATAGGTTGAGCATTCACGGCTCCTTTGCCGCCACTTGTCGCATAACGAACATGGCCAATGCCGCTATGACCTTCTAAAAATGATAAAATCTTCGAATCAAATACGTCCTGAACGAGGCCTTCATCTTTGTAATAATGAAGCTGTTTTCCATCACTAATGGCAATTCCGGCACTCTCCTGCCCTCGATGTTGCTGAGCAAAAAGGCCATAATAGCAATACGACGTCGTTTTGTTTAGCGGTGATCCGAAAATTCCAAATATACCACACTCTTCGTGAAGTTTATCGAACATTAAATTCTACCTCATCATTTCGGGGAACGTCGCTTCATTCATTGATTCAAGTGTTGTGACATCTTGCTCAATGACAGATTCGCCTTGATACCGAACGCGTAAATTGCCACTTGAATTGACAATACCCAATTTTGATATAGGGATATTTGATTGTTCTGCATAACTTTGAAATGTTTTCATATTATCTGGGGCAACACTCAATAAAAATCGTGATTGTGCCTCTCCAAAAAGCAAGGCATCTAAACGATAGGAGCTCTCAGGGATTTCAATACTAGCGCCGAATTTTGTCTCATATAGACATTCCGTTAACGCAATCGCTAAGCCACCATCACCAATGTCTGTTGCCGAATTGATGATAGATTTTTGAATGGCATTTAGGACGAAATCTTGCGTTCGTTTTTCAAGAGCTAATTCAATTTTAGGGACATCGCCACTGATTTTTCCATGGATGACTTCCAAATATTCGCTGGCGCCTATTTCATTGCTAAAATCACCGACTTGGAACACAACATCGCCTGCTCGTTTGAAGGGTTTTGTCGTGATGTGCTCAACATTTTTTATTAATCCTGCCATGCCAATTACAGGCGTTGGGTATATAGCGCCTTGATCCGGCGTTTCGTTGTAGAGACTTGCATTTCCCGAAATGATAGGCGTATCCAAAACACGACAGGCTTCAGATATCCCCAAAATTGATTGCTCCAATTGATAGAATATTTCGGGTTTTTCGGGATTCCCAAAATTCAAGCCATCTGTTACGGCAATGGGTAAAGCACCGCTTGCGATATGATTTCTTGCCGCTTCTGCAATGACAATTTTAGAACCTTCTTTGGGATTGAGATAACAATAACGTCCGTTTGCATCCGTTGAGAAGGTGACGGCTTTTTGTGTACCTTTAATGCGTAAAACCCCCGTATTCCCGCCAGGACGGACAACAGTGTTGGTTTGCACCATATGGTCGTATTGTCGGTAAACCCAGCGCCTAGAGGCGATATTGGGCGAAGAAACAAGCTTTTGCAGCGTAGCATTCATGTCGTCTGGAAGCGAAACGCTTGATTCATCAAAGGATTGAGTTTTTGATAAATAATCTGGCACTTTTCCAACGCGACAAATGATAGGCGCATCGGTCAAAGATGCTGCTGGAATTTCCGCAACAGTGACATCGCCTTCTTTGACACGTAAAAAGCCATCATTCGTAACGTTGCCAATCACTACAGCATGCAAATCCCATTTATGGAAAATTGCATTCACTTCGTCTTCTCGACCTTGCTTCACGATAAGAAGCATCCGTTCTTGACTTTCCGAAATCATGATCTCAGCGGGACTCATCCCCGCCTCACGCGTTGGCACGAGAGACACATCAATTTCAACACCGTTCCCTGCTTTGCTGGCAGTTTCGGACGTTGACGAAATGATACCAGCAGCGCCCATATCTTGGACACCGACAACGAAATCTTTAGCGAAAACTTCGAGACAGGCATCGATAAGGAGTTTTTCCATAAAAGGGTCACCAACTTGTACAGCGCCTCGATCTTCTTGATTCGTCTCATCTAATTCTTTTGATGCGAAACTTGCGCCGCCGATACCGTCACGACCTGTTAGATTCCCCACAATCATCAATGAATTTCCAGGACCTTCCGCTGATGCGGTTTGAATCTCGGATTTATTCATTAATCCAACGCACATAGCGTTCACTAATGGATTGCCACGATATGTTTCAGCAAAGCGCACTTCGCCGCCAATTGTTGGAATACCAATGCAATTACCATAATCACCGATACCACGAATCACTTCCGAAATAAGCCATTTTGTATGGCCTTTGCCTTTTGGTGTTGCGAAATGGAGGGAATTTAATACGCCAATCGGCTTTGCTCCCATGGCTAAAATATCACGAATAATACCACCAACACCTGTCGCTGCGCCTTGGAAAGGAGCTATCGCCGATGGATGGTTGTGACTTTCGACTTTGAATGTGATGACTTGATCGTCGTCAATATCGACAATTCCTGCATTTTCACCAGGACCCTGCAAAATCCGAGGACCCGTCGTAGGGAAATTTTTAAAGAGAGGTCGTGTATTTTTATAGCCGCAATGCTCTGACCACATTACACCGTAAAGTGCTGTTTCGGTTGGATTTGGCTCGCGTCCAAGATGTTGAAGCAAAAGGTCATATTCCTTTTGGGTCAACCCTGCTTCTTTCCATAAAGGTTTCATATTCAATTCCCTGAATTTGTAAATGATAGAATCATTGATTCAAATACCTTGATGCCTTGCGCGTTGCCGAGTAAGGATTCAGCGTTGCGTTCCGGATGAGGCATCATACCCAAAACATTGAAGGATTTGTTGCAAATGCCTGCAATATTCGAGACAGAGCCGTTGGGATTCGTGCTATCATCGACGGTTCCATCTTGCGACGCGTAACGAAATATTATTTGATGATGTGCTTCCAGTTCTGCCAATCCTTCATCATCGATGTAATAATTGCCTTCATTGTGGGCGATGGGCGTCATCAGAAGTTCATGTTTATGAAATTTTTGTGTAAAAGGTGTTTTAGCATTTTCAACGCGGATCGTTTGATCCTGACAAAGAAATTTGACGGATTTATTTTTAATAAGACTTCCGGGCAATAATCCAGCTTCGGTTAAAATCTGAAAACCATTGCAAATACCAATGACCAGTTTCCCCTTCTCAACGAACTCTTTCAAGGCATCCATAGCAGGCGCAAATCGAGCGATAGCACCGGGTCGCAAGTAATCGCCGTAGGAAAATCCACCTGGTACGACAATGGCGTCTAAATCGGTAGTGTTCGTTTCTTGATGCCAAAAATAGCGCGTCGGTTGATTGACGACTTTATCTAAAACATGAAAACAATCCTCGGCACAGTTTGAGCCTGGAAAATTTAAAACGCCAAATTTCATTGCATTAATTCCAAAGTATGCGACCATGATTCGACGACTGGATTTGCCAGCAATTTATCACACATTTCTTTCACTTCTTCTTCGGCGTGGCCAAAATCGTTGCTGTCAATTTGGATAATAATTTGACGACCCACTCTTACATCATCAATATTTTTGAAACCGATCGAATCAAGTCCATGCTTTACGGCCATTCCTTGTGGATCGAAGATGGCTTTTTTAAGCATAACAGTTACGGATGCTTTAATCATAATTTTTTCCCTTTTAATTTTTGTATAATCAATCAGTCATTAAGCGTTTTAAAACTTCTGCGTAAGCCGCTTCTACACCACCTAAATCACGGCGGAATCTATCTTTGTCCAATTTTTCGTTGGTTTCTAAATCCCAAAAACGACAGGTATCAGGCGAAATTTCGTCAGCTAAAATAATGTCGCCTTTATAGCGACCAAACTCGAGTTTAAAATCGACGAGTTTGATGCCTGCTTCCAGCAATGCTGACTTTAGGAGTTCATTAATTTTGGCTGAAAAGTTGCGAATTTTTGCCATCTCCTCCGATGTCGCTAATCCAATGGCCGTTGGATAGTCATCACCCATGAGTGGATCGCCTAAGGCATCACTTTTATAACTATATTCGATGATTGGATGCGTGAGTTTCGTGCCTTCTTCGAGACCCATACGCTTCGCCATAGAGCCAGCGACTATATTCCGCACAATAACTTCAACAGGGACAATTTTGACTTTTTTAGCTAAGGTGTCACGATCTGAAAGTTGCTCGATGAAATGCGTCGGAATACCCTTGGTTTCCAGTGCTTTAAAAAAGTGATTGGCCAATGTATTATTCACAACGCCTTTGTTTTTAATACTGCCTCGTTTTAAAGCATTAAATGCCGTGGCATCATCTTTATAATGAATGTAAACAACATCCGGATCGTCTGTTTCATACAATTGTTTTGCTTTACCTTCGTATAAAAATTTTCCTTTTATCATCGATCTATCCCTTTTTTTGATATGCTTGATTTTTTTCTAAGACTTTGTTTTTCATCGATTCTCTGTGCTTAACAAGAGCATCGAAAATAGTTTTATCATGTGTCCCTAATATTTGCAGCGCTAGTAATACGGCATTGTCTGATGCATTAATACCAACTGTCGCAACGGGTATTCCGCCTGGCATTTGAACGATAGAGAGCAAGGCATCCAAGCCATCTAAACTGGCTTTTATGGGCAAGCCAATAACAGGACATAATGTTTGTGATGCCACAACGCCAGGGAGATGTGCCGCTTTCCCAGCCCCTGCGATAAACACTTTTGTACCCGATTCACCGGCTGATTTTACGTAATCCGTCACGGCTTCAGGCGTACGATGCGCCGATAGAATGCGTAAATCATAGAGTATTTTCATGTCATCGAGAATTTTCAATCCTTTTTCCAAAACAGGTAGATCGCTGTCACTTCCAATAATTATTCCAATTTTCGCCATTATTTATTTCCTTAAAATTGTTTCAATGTTACGATTTATGTTACACTTAGCTATATAATTCATTTGAAAGATAGTCCCGTTCGCAATAGGTGCACTGCAAACGAATTGGAGAGCCATCAAAAACAGTAAACACGGTTTTAATGACTTCGGCATTTGTAATGCATTGCGGATTGGGGCATTTGAAAACGCCTGAAAATACTTTTGGTAACGAGACAGTGTATTTCTTTATCACGTCATAATCACGCACAATATTCACATTTGCGTTGGGTGCCATAAGGGCAATTTTACTGACTTCTCGCTGAGTTAACTCGCGTCCCTCAATTTTAACAATGTCTTTCTTCGCAAGGACATGGCTCGAAAGATTCATCCCTAACGCAACAACCTCACCAGGCCGTGGTTTTAATATGGCCAAAACTTCAAGTCCCATTCCACCAGGGATATGATCTATCACAGTGCCGCGTTTAATGGCATCAACTTTTAGGGTTTTAATCATTCTGCAACTCCAAGATGTTTAGCCAAAATGGCTTGTCGAATAATGACACCATTTTCGGCTTGTTCAAAATAATAGGCATAAGGCGTCGAATCGACTTCAACAGCAATTTCATTGACGCGAGGCAATGGATGTAGCACTTTTAGATTGTCTTTGGCATTTTCTAAAACACTATTATTGACAATAAATAGATTTTTGACTTTGTCATATTCTTCGGGGTCAGGGAATCGTTCACGCTGAATTCGTGTCACATACATTATGTCGGCAGATGACGCCGATGAGTTTAAATCCTCAGTATTGGCAAAGCTGATATTTTTGTCCGATAATTCGCGCAATATGTCATCAGGCATGGCCAAAGACGGTGGCGAAACAAAGGTAAATGTTGGGTTAAACGGCGACATGGCTTGCACAAGTGAATGGACAGTACGTCCGTATTTTAAATCGCCGACGAGTGTAATATTCAAATCTCGTAGCGTGCCTTGGGTTTTCATTATGGAATATAGGTCCAGAAGCGATTGAGTCGGATGTTGATTCGAGCCATCGCCGGCGTTGATAACCGGGACATCCACGACTTCACTCACCCATCTTGCGGCGCCTTCGTTGGGATGTCTTATAACGATGACATCCGTATAGCGCGCCATAATTTTTGCGGTGTCGGCGAGAGTTTCGCCTTTTTGCACACTGGTTCCAGCCGTGCCAACCATAGAAATAACTTCGCCCGATAAACGCTTCATGGCCGTTTCAAAAGACATACGTGTCCGCGTTGAGGGCTCATAAAATAAGGCGGCCATGAGTTTCCCCTGCAAATTTATGGAAACTTTCCCGTTCTCAATTTTTTCCGCAAGGTGCATATATGCCATGATTTGCTTTTCATTCAAATCCCTCATAGAAATAAGGTGATTCATAATTTTTTTTCCTTTCTTATCGTGCGTCCCAAATTTTTAATCCTCAATTGAATCAAGTTTACCTTTAAAAACATCCCAAGCTGTTTTTCTATATATGGATGCGGTTTGCGCTGGATTTTCGGCTGCGATAATGCCACGTCCAACGATAATTAAATCTGCGCCGCCTTCCATGGCTTCAGCAACGGAAACATATTGCTGTCCCAAACCATCGCTCCCCTTTTGAAGCTGAACACCTGGCATTAATAAGAGTTGATGCTCTGGAATCTTGGCTTTGAAACGCGCCAAATCCTCGACATCAGTTCCATGGCCGATATAGCCTGTCACATTTTCTGAATCTTTGCCCATGTCTATCGTCCGACGTGTGTAATCCTCCGAAATTAAATTCCCTTTGGATGACATCCGCGCCAGTAAAAAGGCTGACGGTGGATTGACTAAATTCGACATTAAGCCATCCAAAACACCTGCTCCGGAAACGGAATGAACCGTTACGAAATCGGCCCAGTCTGATATTTTATAGAGTCCACCTTGAAATTGGTGACGAACCGTGTTGCCAATATCCGCGAATTTTCGATCCTCAAAAATATGGAAATCCAATTTCGTGGCGAGTTCTTTCAATTCTATTAGGAATTGATTGTCGAATGATTCCATAATATCGACATGAGTTTTGACCATGACAATTTCAGAACCAACTGCTTTCAATATCTTAAAAAATATGTCATTATTGGGTTCATCAAGAGAAATAACGAGATTGGAATTTTTCCGGAGCATTGTTTCAATCAAAGACTTGGTTCGTGTATTTTCAACGATTTCCAAGCGTTGACGGAACGTTTTTTTCGCATCAGTCGTTTGGCTATGAATAAATGAGCGTATGGATTCGACTTGACTGGCGTCTAATTTTTTTGCAGCGACTAATTCCTCTACGATTTCATCGATATGCAAAACGGAATGAAGTTTATAACCTTTGTTCGCCAGAATATCGCTGCCATTGGGGCTTCTATCGATGAGAATAAGCATGTCCTTAACGACAAGCTCCGATTTCTCATATATTGCAGATGTTTCCAACTTACTTTCCCCTGTCGTAATTAAGTCATCAAGAATCAGGCACGTTTGCCCTTTTTCATAAATACCTTCTACTAATTTTCCTGTTCCATAGGCTTTCGTTTCTTTGCGGGCGTAAACGAGAGGTTTTTCTAGATAATCGGCCAACAAACTGGCCATTGGTAATGCAGTGTATGGAATTCCTGCAATAACATCAAACTCGATATTTTTTGCTTTTTCTGCGAAAAGCTTCGTAACGAGTTTCATTATTTTTGGAAATGAAATAATGATGCGTAAATCAATATAGAAGGGTGATAGTAATCCAGATTTGAGTCTAAATTCGCCAAATTTTATAACACCAGCATTGTGTAGGGTATGAATAAGATCTTTTTTGTCGTTTGAAATCATTCCGTAATTCTTCCTATATTTTTTCAATTGATCCTGTTTTATTGCGAAGTAATTTCCCGAAATCTTCAATATTTCTCAGGGTTTCACTCGATAGAACGGGACCTTCCTGACATAGTATTAGACCCGTTGGGTCGAGGACACATGAGCCGCAAATGCCAACGCCGCATTTCATGTAGCGCTCCAATGAGATTTCACAAGGGATTCCATATTTTTCGGCTTCGAGAAAAGCGAAATACGCCATTTTTTCGGGACCGGATATGTATATTTTATCAAATTTTTCTTGAGTTAAAAGGTCGCGCATCAATTCAACGGCGTTTCCATGATAAGCTCGTGAACCGTCATCTGTTGCTTCGTGGTAAGCATTTGTAAGCTTGTTAAATTCTTGTGAATAAAGAAGATACTCCTGTGTTCGCGCTGCATTGATAATTGTGGGTTCTTCAAATCCTTGTTTTTTTAATTCGTAGGCGAGCATTCGTATAGGAGGTGTAGCATAACCTCCACCTATCAATAAGTTACGACCATGACTTAAAGTATATTCTGTACCATAAGGTCCGCGAATTGTTAATAAGTCATGAGGTTTTATTTTTGCCAAAGCTTCCGTAACTGATCCGATTCTTTTAAATGTAAAGCTCAGAGAAGTTTCGACAGAATGAAAAATTGAGAACGGTTTTTCGCCAACGCCAAAGACTTGAACCATTATAAATTGACCTGGTTTTGCGATGAAATATTTGATGTCACAATTTGAATTTACAAATGCGAGTTCGATGGTAAATATATCATTCGCTTCCTCACGAATGTTGACGACTGTCATCGTCATTCTTGGATATTTAATCACGATGCACGCGTCCTATCAATTCGCTCCAATGCGTAAATTCTGATTGTTGAATAAATGCGTTCAATTCGTTATCAAGTGCTTTAAACACGTCAACGCCACGATAATATACTGCCGTCCCGACGCCAACAGTCGTCGCACCCACCATCAACATTTCAATTGCGTCATTTCCAGTTGTAACACCGCCTGTGCCGATTATAGGCGTGTTCAAACGCTTATAGGCATCATGAACTATTTTTACAGCGAGAGGCTTTATAGCAGGGCCTGAAATACCGCCGAAATGATTTTTTAAAACGGGCTTGGCGGTATAAATGTCAATCACCATACCATGACCTAGAGTATTGATAAGAGTCGCACCGTGGCTTCCCTTCTCTTCTGCATGTTTTGCGATGTCGATAATGTTGGGTGCATTGGGCGATAATTTTGTCAAAAATGGAATGGTTGTGACGCGAGAGACTGATGCAACAATTTTACCTACTTTGTGGATATCTAAGGCAAAGGGACGACTAAATTCGTCCTCGACATTTGGGCAGGAAAGATTGAGTTCTATAAAATCAGCGGAACTTTGATTGACAAGTTTTGCCAGCTCTGCGAAGTCATCGATGTGGCGACCAAAAATACTGACAATAATAGGTGCATCCGTCTCACGCTTGTACTTCTCAACTTCTTCCAAGCCTTCATAAATGCCAGGATTCGTCAGCCCTACAGAATTTGTAAGGCCACCATCGAATTCGGCAATGATAGGGCTATCATGCCCCGCTCTTGGCGTAAGAGACAAGGATTTCGTCGTTACCATGCCAGCGCCATCACGGACGGCTCGTAGCATTGATGAGGCAGAAATTCCTAATATTCCAGAGGCAAGGACGAACGGGCTAGCGATTTCCTTACCGAGAAATTTCATCTAGGCAAGGCTCTCCATGGCCTTCCCCAATTGACACAATAAGGGGATATTTATTTTTATTTTAGATTTTATTCGATATTGATAAATCACGGCAGCAACATAAAAGAAGAGCCCTAGCGAGGCAATTTGTATTTTGCATATTTCTCATTATTATTTTTGTCTTTAGCACACTATGCCTTAATTAATAAACCATTTTACGCCTATATCTTTGTTTAATAATGATAATGTTACATATTACTTTAAGTCAGAATTTCGTACTTAAAGTTACTTTAAGTCATTTTGCTAGTTTGCAGATAATCAGATGGTAAGTTTTTTATTGAATTATTTTTAACAACGAATAATTATAGGACACGGATTGAACGGATTTCATAGATAAATAACGCTGGCATAGTTGGTGGCCAAGATGTCTGTGCAACTTTTTTA
>CALBFA010000013.1 GCA_937888365.1 uncultured Fidelibacterota bacterium
TATCTATGAAGAATTCTAACTAGCTTCGGTTACCTTTATTTATGAGGCAATAGGCCGAGTTGTTTTAAAAATATTGTTCTAATAAAATATTAATGTTTTGATAAGAGTGTAATTAAACAGCATCCGCCAATTAATCCCATCCCATGAGGACAACTTTACCAAATTGATGCTCATTTTTGAGATAATCATGTGCCTCAGAGGCACGAGGAAAAGGAAATACTTTATCAATAACGGGCTTAATAGCGCCAGTTTTAGCGAGTTTAATAATAGTCCTAAAGTCACTGACAGAACCCATTGTTGAACCGAGGATACTCAAACGTTTATAAAAAAGATGCTGTAAATTCAATTCTCCTTGAGTCCCAGTTGTCGAACCACATGTCACAAGCCGCCCATTCCAGGCAAGCGATTTGATACTTTCGAGCCAAGTCGCCTGTCCAATATGTTCAAAAACAATATTAACACCTTTGCCAGCCGTAAGTTTTTTAATCTCTCGACTAAAATTCTCCTCTCGATGATTGATAACATAATCCGCACCTAATTCCATTGCGAATTTACGTTTCGATTCAGAGCTTCCCGAGGCAATAACAGTTGCGCCGTAATATTTGGCGATTTGGATGCCATAAATACCAACGCCTGAATCACCGCCTAGAATCAAGACGGTATCGGAGGATTTAATCTCGGCTCTAGCCATCAACATGTGATGTGCTGTTAATGCTGATAATGCGAGACACCCCGCTGCTTCCCAAGACATATCGATTGGCTTTTTACCAAGATTTTCGGAATTTAATGCAACAAATTCCTGTTGGACGCCAGATTCGGTTTCTCCCAAAATACCATAGTGTGGACACAAATCTTCTTCGCCAGCAAGACACGATGGGCATTCACCACAAAATGTACCGGGCTGTATGATGACATCATCGCCGACCTTCCAATTATTTACATCGCTTCCAATCTCGACGATTGTACCCGCTCCGTCACTCCCAGGTATGTGCGGCAGGGGAATCTTGAGGCCTGGCAATCCGCCACGAATCCATAAATCCAAATGATTGAGCCCGCTAGACATGATTTTTACAAGGACTTGATTTTTAGAAATTACGGGTTTTTGGATATCCTTAACTTCAAGCATATTTGATAAACCGTGTTGTCGAAATTGAACCGTTTTCATGAAGCGCTCATAAATAAATTCTTAGAATTTCTTTCTATAAATATGGCAATAAGGTTTAGTGCCTTTGTTATCATAGTAATCTTGATGATAATTTTCGGCGACATAAAATTTAGAAAATGATGTTACTTCGGTTACGACGTCATATCCCTTTTTTTCTAAAATCTGGATAAGGCTATCGGCGACAAGCTTTTGTGCATCATTCGTGTAGAAAATGCCGCTTCGATATTGTTCACCTATGTCTGGCCCTTGGCCATCTTCTTGAGTCGGATCATGTGTCTCAAAAAAGAGTTTGGCCAATGTTTCATAACTAACCTTTGTGCTATCAAACTTGACTTCTACGGATTCGGCATGACCCGTTGCACCTGTGCAAACTTGCTTATAGCTAGGGCTCTCGACGTGTCCTCCTGTGTAGCCAACAGTCGTCGAAATAACACCCTCGACTTTTTGCATGTGATATTCGGTTCCCCAAAAACATCCCGAAGCAAAAATTGCAGTCTCTATTTTTGCATTAGGAATAAAGTTCATCGATACAGAATTAACACAATGACGTGTATTCTTTTCTGTAAATCCCTCTCCCAGAAAAACATGACCTAAGTGTCCATTACAGTTCGCACAGAGTATTTCAGTACGTCGTCCATCGGTATCGCGTTCTTTTTTTACAGCGCCATCAATTTCATCATCAAAACTGGGCCATCCGCAATGACCGTCAAATTTCGATTCCGATTCATAAAGAGGAGCATCGCACTGTTTACAGGTGTAGATTCCTTTTTCAAAAGCTTGGTCGTATTTTCCTGAAAAGGGACGTTCCGTTCCTTTTCCTATAATGACGCGAGCTTCTTCCAAGCTCAGAGTATTAAAGGCTTTCATTTTAGATTCCTTATTTTGGGACACAGTGTCTCTCGCTGTTAATGGATTATTGTTAAAAATGATGGCTAGTATTAAGCTAAACATGATAAAAGAGAGGGTTATTGGTATTTTTTTTCGCATGGTCATAAGTTATCTCACTTTCTTTATTTTTCACCAATTATCTCTTAACGCACAAAAGAAGAAAAGGATTCAAAATTTTGGTATAGAATAATAATGTTGCTACAATAAATAAACATTCCCTTCATATTTAAAGCGATGATTATTTCTTGCTCAACTCGGTGGCAAAATTAGCTTAAACCAAAACAACGGAGTGAATCGAATGTCAACGTTAAAAATAAATTTATGGGTAATCGGACTTGCAGTTATGCTAGTTGCTTGCGGCAAATCGAGCGACGATTTGCTTAATCAAGCCAAAACTCAGAAAGCGTTGGGACATTATGATCAAGCGCTTCAACTTATTTCCCAAGCTCAAGCTATTTTACCCGATGATGAAGCGATATTTTTATTTGCGGCCGATATTTATGAATCATTAGGGGACATTGAAATCTCATTGAGTCAATGCATCTTAGGACTGGAAAAAAATCCTGAAAGCATTGCTTTATTATTGAAAGCCAGTCAATATCTCTCGCAAGCAGATGAATGGGAAAAAGCGCGTACTTATGCAGAAAAAGCATTTGCAGTAGATGAAAAAAATCCCGACGTACTTTATCAATTAGGCGAACTTATGCTTAAGCAAGGATTGACCGAAGAAGCTTTTAATTGGTATAATCTATCATTTGAACAGGATTCCATTTCAGTAAATGCTCTCATCGGTATGGGAAAAATTAAATTAGCTGAAAAAAATGCCGTTGAAGCCGAGACATACTTTAATAAAGCCAAAAAAATTAATCCCATGACGGCAGAGGCATTTTCCGGTCTGGCCCAAATTGGCGAGCTGAATGGGCAAGATGAGGCTGAAATTATTTCTCTTTACCAAGGTGCTATTAAACGGAAAAATAATATATATGAAATTTGGGAACCGTATCTTGGATTCATGATTTCGTCTAATAGAGTTGAAGTGGATGATTTAAAAAGCTTTAATAAAAATTTTCCTGACAAAATTGAAGGACATTATATCCTCGCTCAATATTATATGGGATTAGCACAACTCGAAAGTGAGACGTGGCTGGAAGCAGCGATAAAAGAATGCGACGCGGCACTGGCCATTAATTACAATGATGATAGGAGTCATGGGCTTCTTTCCAAAATTTATTTAATGCAGAAAAAACCACGACTCGCGTTACTGAGAGCTCAAATTGCGTTCGAAATCAATCCTTTAGCGAGTTATCGTGAATTAGTCGATCAAGCTAAAACCTTGAAATAAACAGAATAGAAAAACCGCTTTTGAAAAGCAGAGATGTTAACAATTATTAAAAAAACATCACGCACGCTTGTCTTCTTGATTTTATTTCAAATCGTTTGGGCTTACGATGTACAAACCCAACTTATTTTGAGCGATTCAATGGGAAAAAATATTCCCGCAACTATTATACTTCCTGAAACTTATAAGAGCGGTAATGACAACTATTCTGTAGCTTATGTGCTACATGGCTATGGTGGAGACCACACAAATTGGACGATGCGTACGGATATTGAAGATTTAGCGGATCAATATAATGTAATCATTGTCTGTCCAGATGGAGCAAAGGATAGTTGGTATTTTGATTCGGTGAATGATGCAAATTATCAATACGAAACACATATTATAAAAGAGCTTATTCCATTTATTGATCAAAACTATAAAACGAACGCTCATAAAAATAGTCGATTTATAACGGGTTTAAGTATGGGTGGCCATGGAGCTCTTTTTCTTGCTATTCGACACCCCGAATTATTTTCCGCAGTTGCAAGTATGAGTGGAGGCGTGGATATTCGAACATCTTCACATAAATGGGAATTAGAAACGCGGCTTGGCCCCAAAGAAGAGAATGAATTATGCTGGGAAGAGCATTCAATTCTCGGCTTAGTGCATAAATTTCCAAAAGAGGGCTTACGGATTCTTATCGATTGTGGCGTTGATGATATTTTTATTCAAGACAATAGAAAGCTGCATAAGGAACTCAGTGATGTGAAAATTCCACACGATTATATTGAGAGGCCTGGCGGCCATAGTTGGCGCTATTGGAACCGTGTCATTGGATATCATCTCTTTTTCTTTTTGGAAATGAAATTATAAAAATGTGATGTTTACATTATGTATTCTACGTGATATAATGTTTGTTTCGCTGAAGTTTGAGAATTAGTATGAGGGGTCTCATAAAAGTAAAAGAATGAGACATTTTACCCAAAATATGAGGAATAATATGTCCAATAAATTACATACATTTCACATCCCAGTTATGGGAACAGGCCATTCAGTAGATACACCGATTCGGGTGGCACCATTTGGGATTAATTCCGTTATTTCAATTATTGATGATTTGCTTGTAGAGAAAGTCAGGCGTTTTTACGCAAAACAATTTTCGTTGCCTTACACACCAATTCCTAAAAAGGAACATGATGGCCGTGCTAAGCGGATTACAGCTTATCTAAATTTAGTGAAGGATGTCGTTGATATAAAATTAGAAGCGATTCGCCAACAACCATTTTTTCAAAATAATGATAAAACAAAATATTTTGAAATGCTTCCTGACTCAAGCACTCTGAGGCAAATGTACGATAAATTACTATCGATGACACCAGGCCATGAACGTGAGTCTTTTGAACAGGATTTGACGGCTCAAATGGAAGCAGGATCCATAGACGTTAATATAATGGTTAAAGTTGATTTACTCGGCGAAACCGTCGATGGCATTAAACTCGATGAAACTTTTTCCGATGCAAAATCTGCACTAAGAGGTTTTGCCAATAGTAAACTCAAAGCTAATATAGTTTTCTCGGCTGGGATTAATCAAAGTCTCTACGCTTATATGACGCAATTCAAAGATTTTTATCGAGACAGGTCTGGCGAAATAAGAAAAAAAATTATTCTCAAAGTGAGCGATTTTCGTTCTACGATGATTCAAGGGAAGTTTTTAGCAAAGAAGGGTCTCGAGGTTTTTGAGTTTCGTATCGAGTCTGGCTTGAATTGCGGAGGTCATGCTTTCGCTTCAAATGGCTACTTATTACCAACAATTTTGAAAGAATTTCGTGATAAAAGAGACGAACTTTCTGAGTTGTTCGAACCCCTAATCCGTAAATATTATTCAAAGATTGAAAAATCATTTTTTGGTGAAAAAATTATGGACTCCCTTATTACGGTTCAAGGTGGAATTGGAACAATCGGTGAAACAATGAGGCTCCATAAGGATTTTGGTATGGATTTAACCGGATGGGCCAGCCCTTTTCTGTTGGTTCCAGAAGCAACACCCATTGATGAATCGACTCGGGAACTCATAAAAAATGCCGGTGAAGACGATTTGTTTCTTAGCGATGCATCACCACTGGGTGTCCCATTTAATAATATTAAAAATACAGGTTCGCAAATATGGACAAAAGGTCGGATGAATACTAAGAAACCAGGTTCGTCTTGTCCACGCGGGTTCTTAAAATCGAATACCGATTTTACAGAAAAACCAATTTGTACGGCATCTTCAGAATATCAAATTTTAAAACTTGAGCAGATTGATAATTCTGACATGAGTGAGGAGAAAAAAGCTCAGGAGATTGCAGAAGTACATAAAAAGGAATGTCTCTGCGTTCATCTCGGCAATGGCGTACTCATTAATTTAGGTATTTTGGATGTCGATCGCGGACCACAGGCTATTTGTCCCGGTTCCAACGTCGCTTGGTTTAATCGTTATTATACATTGAGAGAAATGGTCGACCATATTTATGGACGTGGGAAATCACTGGTTTCAGAAACCCGGCCTCACATGTTTGCGCATGAATTAAAAATGTATGTCGATTATTTTGAGTCGATGACTAAAAAAGCAATCTATGATCTAAAGGAAGCGAAACGTTTCAAATCCTATTTTGAGAATATGCAAAATGGCATTGATTACTGTCTTGAGATTGCCCAGAGTAAACCCTATCATCTTGAAAATCTTGCATCTCTTGCTGAAATGGCGTCGGTACAACGGAAAAAACTTGAAACACTTTGGGATGATTTCTTAGCTGAACTTCAAAGAAGAGATATTGCTTTAAGCTAATGTAGAAGCACTTTGAGATAAATTAAAAAAGGCCCTGGGTTTCCAGAGCCTTTTTTTTGCTTTTATTCTATTACAATATTTACCACCACATAATATAGAACACAGCCAAGATGGCAAAAATTCCAATTGAACCCACATTAAATAATGTGTCCGTATGAAAAATGTCTTTATGCAATTTAATAGCTTTTGGCGAATCTTCTTTGGATTCCCAAAGCGTTATGAATACAACGATTGCACTTAATATGAGAAACACAATTCCCATTCGGTTTAAAAAGGGAAGACTTGGAATAAAGAATTTTATGGCGAGTGAAAGGGGAATCGTCAATACAGCAGCCCAAAGCGCGGAGTTTGCCGTTGCTTTTTTCCAGAAGAGCCCGAAAATGAAAATGGCGAAAATTCCAGGGCTGATAAAGCCCGTAAACTCTTGAATAAATTGAAAAGCTTGATCAAGGGTTGAGAGTGTTGGTGCAATCAGAACGGCAATGATTAAAGCGACAGCGCTCGTAATACGTCCAGTAAATACGAGCTTATCTTCCGATGCATCTTTATTGATGAGCTGCTTATAAATATCCATTGAAAAAATAGTGGCCGTGCTATTAACCATTGAGCTTAGGGATGATACGATTGCTGCAATCAGCGCTGCAAAGGCGAGTCCTTTAAGTCCGGAAGGTACAAATGTACTTAATAGCCAAGGATAGGCTTCATCGGGTTTGCCAATGTCAGCGTTCAAAGCAAAGGCAACGATTCCTGGAACAACGACGATGAGAGGCGTCAATAATTTTAGGTATCCACCAAACAATAAACCGCGCTGAGCTTCTTGAATATTTTTCGCAGCCAATGCACGTTGAATGATGTATTGATTGCATCCCCAATAAAAAAAATGAGCCATCCACATCCCGCCTAGAAGAACACCAAGACCCGGTAATTCGGCATAATTGGGATTTGATGGATCTAAAATCATATCAAATTTTTCAGGGACTTGTTTGAGTAAATCACTAAAACCAACTAGCGCTCCTTGTCCATTGCTCACGGCATCGAGGGCAAAATAGGTCGTAACTAATCCACCAACGATGAGGACGAGAACTTGGACAACATCCGTCCAGACAACCGCTTTAAGCCCGCCATAAATGGTATAAAGAGCTGAAAATGCGGCTAGACTCAGAATCCCCCATATAAGTGGAACACCTAATATCGTTTGTAAAGCCAATGAACCGAGATAAAGAACGGACGTCAAGTTGACAAATACATAGAGCAATAACCAAAAAACGGCTAGACCTGTTCGAACCCGTCGATCAAAGCGAATTTCTAGCAATTGAGGCATCGTATAAATACCTTCTTTTAAGAATATGGGTAAAAAATATTTTGCAACTACAATTAGTGTAATCGCAGCGGTCCATTCGTAAGTAGCGATTCCCAAACCAATGACAAAACCTGACCCTGACATACCAATATATTGTTCGGCGGAAATATTTGCGGCAATGAGTGATGTTCCAATTGCCCACCATGGCAATGATTTGCTCGCGAGAAAATAGTCGCTGGCATTTTTTGCATGACCTTTTTTCTCTTGCGAAACCCAAAGCCCTAAACCTACAATAAATACAATGTAGCTTATAAAAGTAGCGTAATCTAAACTCGAAAAATTCACATATCCTCCTCTGTTTGCCTACACTTTAAAAGGTTTAATTAATGAAACTAATACTTATTTTACTCGAGCAAGCGAGCCTTTAAAACTTATTCTCTAATTTTTAGGCTGATGGCTAAACCGCCACCTGGCGCTAAATGAAACGATTTAGACATCGTACGATTAATGCTTAATTTTTCTATATTTATAGATGTCGGATTGTCATTCCAATGCGCATCAACGCCATCAGAATAAATGATGGCATCATAATCATAGTTAGCGTCTAAAAAATCAAAATTGATGAGAATTGCCCGTTCATTTTCATCGGTGACGCTGCCTAAAAACCAGTCGCCAGTCTGTTTCTCTTGTCGCACAAATATTCTCTGAAATCGTGGCAAACAAGTCGCCCATCAAGGATCTCGAGAATTGGAACATTACGAGAGATGGAAAAAGGATCTGTCTCCTTACCAATGGTGTGCCCATCCTGGATGAAAGCGGAAACCTTTTAGGGTATCGTGGAATAGACAAAGACATCACCGAGCGCAAGCAGATGGAAAAAGCCCTGCAAGAATCGGAAGAGAAGTTTAGACACTTTGTAGAAACATCAGCTGATCTGGTAATCCGATTGAGTAAAACCGGTATCATTGAATATGTAAGTCCCAGGATAGTAGATCTGTACGGATACCAGCTTGATGAGTTGATCGGAAAGCATCTGAAAACAACCACACCAATTAAAGAAACTCCCAGGGCGATAAAGGCTTTAAGTTTGGTGTTAACCGGCAAACAACTCAAGAATTTTGAAATAAAGCAAAAGACCAAAGCAGGACGAATTATTCCAATGGAGATCAACGCCACCCCAGTTTATCAAAGGGGGAAAATTGTAGGTTTACAAGGGATAATGAGGGATATCACCGAACGCAAGCAA
>CALBFA010000014.1 GCA_937888365.1 uncultured Fidelibacterota bacterium
TAAATTTGGTTTTTTCACTGTGTTAAATACTTTTGTTTGAATCATAAAAATCTTTCTGTACGAACCGTACGACTTGATTACTGATTGAAATAGTCAAATTATCGAGAGAAGCAAATCTTTTTAAAATAGCAGCAAAGCGCTTGTAAACACTATTGTGTAGATGCCTTTTTTAGCATTGTGCACAAGCGATTTTGGTTTCCGGAGATTCCGTTTACAATGATTTAGCCGCAGGTTGTTTATGAAGGGGCGGATTTATTGAAAATGTTTATGGCTTCCGTCGCAACGAGGCGGCTTTTGAGAGTGCCCGCACACACACTCTTGTGGACCCTTCCCGTCAAGAATCCGCTCTTCATATTTTTCAATTCGCGACACACGGGTTTCAGCCTGTTTGGCTGCGGAAAAGAGCAGGCTATAGGCGCGCTGGCGACCTGGCGTTAAAGCCTCAAACGCCGATTTAAAAGCAGGGCTTTCATCGCATTTAGTATAAAATTCGTCTGGCATTTCAAAGTCAGATATCTTTTTTAACTCGACTTTCTGACCCGACTTATCCACTTCGATGGCTTCATAAATATAGGCTTTAATGATGTCTTCCTGCGCCACAATTTCAGAGAGGCTTGCGAAACGAATCTGACGACCCGACTGTACATTTTCCGTTTGCTGAATCAGAATTTGTTTCGGATCTTTCAGCAACGCACCTTTAAAAAAAGCGCTGGCGCAATACTCCTTAAAGCCGTGTATCAAAACGACATTGCCGTTGTTATAGGTATAACAAGGCACGCGCCACTTCACTTCTTCTTTAAGTTGGCATTCAAGAATAATGGCTCTCAATTTAGACAGTTCGTTGTGCCACTTTTTCAACGCGCCAAAAAAGACGTCCACGTCTGGGTTTGTATTGTTCATGCTCTTATCAGCTTGAGGCTACGTTTTCTCGAGTTGTGAAAAATGCTTCGCGACATATCCAAATCCCGCGCAAATGGCAATCATCATTAAATAAGTAAATCCAATATCCTGAACATAATCGGAAACAGTCATTTGCATTGGACTCGGCGAAAGCATGACAAAAGCATCAATAATCCAATTTACAACGGTGATCGTGACACCAAAAAGAAAAGACTCTTTTACGAAATTTTCATCAAGCTTTTTAATATATTTATAAGCGAAAAATGAAGTGACAATAGAGATGACAACAGGCATGATAGACTCAAAAAAAGCACGATGCGTATCATGAATAGGAAAAATTAGAACGGCTGCAACAAACGCGATAATCCAAAGATATACACCGTAAAGAACCGCTGTTTTTAATGATTTCATAGAGAATCCTTTCCTTTTTTGACCTAAAAATTGCGAAACACGAAAAATATTTTAAAGTTAAATGCGGTTGTGTTTGCGCTATAACTCAGACCGTTACATTTGGACATATTTTTATTTAAACCCAAATAAAAGCGGCAATCCAAAAGTCATAAAGAATGTCCATGCTGTATAAAGAGGCAAATAGCGCGCAATCGAAAGCTCAACGTTTTTAATCGATTGTCCTTTAAAATTTGTTCTATATAAATCCATCAGAATTATTAATAGATTTCCAAAAAACAACAGGTTTGAGCCTAAAACGGCGACTCTATTGGGTGTAATGCCATATTCGCCTAGACGATAAATAATCGCTGACAAGGCAACCAAATCGACGATTAAGGTGAGAATTGTTAGCATAAAAAGTGTCAATTCATTAAAGCGCTGTTTCGTATGAGTCGATGTTTCAGAAACCGAAAACACGATGATCGCCATCACACCTAAAAGCAAAAGATTAAAGACAATCAGAAATTCCCTGTCGTTATAAGGGTCTTTACCTGTAACGGCCATGCTAAGGAGGAAAACAAACAATGTTATAAGAACCAATGGGCTAAAGAGACGGGCAATGATAGGCGCGATTTTATTTGTTATCGCAGGAAAATTTTTAATGACGTAAGTCGCCACGATGGGGGCAGAAACCAACCCAACGAAGACGATGTAATCAAAATAAAACCGCTCAATGTTTAAATCGATGGCATAAAAGAGTCCGATGGTTACGCCGGTTAAAATACCACCCGCAATTAAAATAATAGCAATGAGAATGACCAAATCGCCATTGTATCGGATGTAATCAATTCGTTTTGACGTCTCCTTTAGGTCGAAATCAATAAAAATCAAACCGTATAAACACCACAAAAATAGCGGTAAATGGATAAAGGAGAGGGCGACAGAATCGCTTCCTCTATCAGAGGGTAAAAAATTAATATAAATTGCCGAGACACAAAAAACGACACCCGCGATAATGAGCGGTGGAGGGTCGAGACGCTTCTTCGTGAAAAAAGAATACAGCGACAATCCAAAGAGCACAATCAGGCCTGCATTTTTCTCATAAAAGAATGTTTCTTCGAGATTCATATTAAATAGCTGAGGGATTTTTATGAAGAGGCCAGAGATCAAACACGCGACAATCAGCCACAGGATGTTTGTTTTCATATCGCTAGACGGAATGTGGGCGGGCTTGTCAAACTCAAGTCGGGCTTTCCAAAACGCCGAAACGGAAGATTCAGAAATATCAGAGTAGATACTTAAGAATGAGCGTTTAAAGCCATTTTTGTCAGCTTGGTATAATGCCTCAAGCTGGTCAGGACTCTCGATATTTTCTCTAATCTTGTTTTCCATAATTTTCTCCTGTAGGGCAATTTAATACAAAAAATGGGTTTGTCTATGAAGCGTTCAAAATTTTTAAAAGCGACTTATTTTAAGTACTATTATCATTTCTTATGTAAAAATCGCTCCTTTTCAAGGTGAGAATATCTACATCGTCAGTATGGTTTTAGGTAAGTTTTTCTTTATACTTGAGGCTCATGAGCGAAAAACAAGAATCAACCAAAAAGCATGTAAAAAAACTGGCGGGACAAACCCTTATTTATGGACTTGGTAATATCCTCAATCGCGCCATAACGTTTCTACTTTTACCCCTTTATACCAATATTTTAAGCCAAGAGAATTTTGGCTCTTATACGCTGATTTATACATTTTTAGGCCTCATGAATGTCCTCTATCTCTACGGAACCGACGCCGCATTCATGCGCTTTTTTATTCCTGAATCTGACGACGCGAAACGAAAAACCATTTTCTCAACCCTCTACTCAGGCGTATTATTTTCAACGCTGGGTATTAGCGCCCTACTGCTTTTAATCACGCCGTCTATTGCAGGATTCTTTGATGATAGCGGCAATCAAAACACCTATCTCTATCTCGCGACACTTATCTTAACCCTTGACGGCCTGTCCTTTATTCCCGTTCTCACATTTCGAGCACTGCAAAAGCCCATGCGATATTCCGCTATCATTTTCGCCGAAGTGCTCATTAATCTTGGTTTAAACATTCTTTTTGTCGCCGTACTAAATTATGGTCTCGAAGGCGCACTGTGGGCTAATGTTATCAGTTCCCTTACTAAACTTATCCTCAGCTCGTTCGCATTATGGGGTCGCTTCGAATTCAAAATTAAATCGACCTTATGGCGCGAAATGATGTCTTTCGGGCTACCGACCATGCCCGCCGTATTTTTCGCAATGGTTACAGGCCTCGCGGATCGATTTATTTTGAAAGGTTTTTTTAACAAAGAAACCGTCGCTTTATACGGCGCAGGCTATAAAATTGGTATTGTGATGGCTTTAGTCGTGACGGCGTTTCGTTTCGCATGGCAGCCGTTCTTCCTGTCTATTTCCAAGCAAGACAATGCAAAACAAACCTACGCCAAAGTTTTAACACTCTTTGTTTCCGTCGCAGGTTTTGTATTTCTTATTGTCAGTCACATTATTGCGCCGTTTATTACACAACCCATTTTTGGCAAAACCTTAATCCCACCCAGCTACGAACCCGGAATGATTGTTATCCCCATCGTAATGCTGGGCTTTTTAATACAAGGAATCTATGTCAACTTAGTCGTTGGGATGTATATCCAAAAAAAGACTCACCTCTCCGCATTATTTACAGGAGCCGGAATGCTCGTAAATCTCACGGCGAACTATTTATTTTTTGCCGTTTTCCATGCCCCGTTCTATATGGCAGCATGGTCTTTCGTGATGGCTCAAGGCGCCCAGACGCTGTTTCTTTACATCAAATCGAAACAGTTCTATCCTGTTCCTTATGAAATCGGGAAGCTTACACTTCTGGCCGTTTCTCTCGCGGGTCTCTACCTTTTCCCCGGCTTGGTTTCGTGGGGACAAATCGGTTTTTGGATTCCCGTCATTGCCTATTTTCCAATCCTTGTTTTAATAGGAATCATTACGCTGTCTCAAGTCAAAGAAATTGTATATAAAATGAAACGTAAAACGGCATGAAAATTCTCTATATCATGGTGGAAAATACGGCGAATACGCTGCCTATGTTTGTCCGCGGCCACAAAGAGATGGGAAACGAAGCGCGATATTTAACGCTTTTTAAAGCCGCGGGAAATTTTCAAGAAGACATCTGTCTTAACTTGCCACTCATGCCGAACGCGTCTTGGTTTCGATTCGGCAAAAATGCTATGATTCCAGAGCGCACACAATACGCCGAGGCGCCCGGTTATCCGCCAACATGGAATGTGGGTTTTTGGCAGAAAAGTTTCTTTTACGTGCGCGACATTATCTGGGCGCCGATGATTTTTGCCGCGATTAAGCGATATAATTTGGACGATTTCGACATCTATCATATCGAAGGGGGTCATGGTCTGTTGCGGATGTTTCCTTGGCCTTTGAATCAATGGAAAGCACAAGGCAAAAAATTTGTCATCAATTATCATGGTGCAGACATGCGAACGCGAGGCGTTTTTCCTTGGATTGACGCTCTCGCTGATATCAACACAAGCTCCGAGCTGGACTTGATGGAAAGACATCCCAAAATGGACTATGTTTTTTTACCATTTAATGTGGATAACTTCACAACAACTTTTAATTCTGGACATCCCTTACGAATTTGTCATGCCACGCGAGATCGATATTGGAAAGGCTCAGACGCCATAATTGAAGCCTGTCAAAAGCTGGAAAAAAGCCACGGCATCATCTTTGATCTCATCGAAAATCAACCTTATCAAGAAACATTGCGACGTAAAGCCTTGGCAGATATCTATATCGACCAAGTGGCAAATTTAGGCGGCTGGGGATACGGTATGAATTCCGTCGAAGCCCTTTCCATGGGCGTTGCGTGTGCGACAAATTTATTGCAACAATACGAAGCCTTCATACCTGACCATCCATTTTGCAATGTTTCAAAAGCATCGCTTTACGAGGATTTAGTTGCCTTCGTGGAAAATCCCGATAAAATTGCGACGCTGAAAAAAAGCGGGAGGGCTTGGGTAGAAAAAACACATTCGATACAAGCCGTCATAAAACAGGTTTATAAATTGTATGAAAGGGAAAATTGGGTTTAGTCCGACAAGGATGACCCCAAAACAAAGATGTCTATTAATACTGTTTCCATTATTACACCTGCTTTTAATAATCTCGCAGGGCTCATTCGTTTAGCCGGAAGCCTGGAGAAGCTTTCGTGGCCGAAAGAGCAGCTCGTTTGGTTTATTTGCAATGATGGCTCAAGCGATAAAACCGTCGCGTTTTTCAAGGAAAGGAGCTATAGTTTCGATGTTAAAGTATTGTCTCTCGAGACGAAATCCGGCCCTGCGAAAGCGCGAAATCTTGGCCTCGAAGCCACCAAATCTGACATGATTCTTTTTCTCGATAGCGATGTCGAAACTAATGCGGACTTGATTGAACGACATGTCGAAATGTATGACGACCCGAAAATTGTAGCGGTTCGTGGCGAGTATCATTCCAATGTATTTACGAAGAAAAGTAAGTGGTTTCGTTACCTGGATAGCGACTTACGTGGACCCCGACGCGACTATGCTAAGTCGGGCAAAACGAGGATACATTTCGCAAAAGTGAATACTAATAATTTCTCGATTCGCTCCAGCGTACTCGACTTGGGATTACGTTTTGATGAAAATATTGTCCATTATGGTGGCGAAGACATGGTGTTCGCTTATCAACTTTCGAAATTACACAAAGGCGCCATCGTTTATCAGCCCAACGCGCTTACCAGCCATCAACACAATAGTTTTTGGCAGGCGATGGCGAAGCTGGAAGAGTATGGCGAAAAGACGATTCCTTACCTTATTAAAAATTATCCTGAGCTATATCCTCATCTTGTGATTTCACGTTTTTATAAGAAGCAAAACAAGAACACGCTCCCGATTGGTGTAAAATTATTCTTTAATAAATGGGGATATTATTTGGCGCGAGTCGTTCGCGTTGTATCGCCAGATTTTATTTCGTTTCGAGCAATTCAATATATTATGGCCTGGCATGTTGTTGTCGGCTATCGGAAATCAAAACAAAATCAAAACTGACTAAACCCTTATATATTCCCCAGTCACAGGCGATTTTGTTCAAAATAACAAACGGTAAAAAGGTGATAAAATGGAAAGACAATTAAACCTTAAACGAGTCCTTATTCTTTTAATATTGATGATGTTTCAGGCGGTTTTTGGACAAACATCTGGCGGACTAAAAGGCCATGTCTCCGATTTTAGGTCTGGCGAAGCGCTACCAGGCGTGAATGTTCTAATCAAAGATTCTTTTCGTGGCACTACCAGCAACATGGACGGTTTTTTCGAAATCAATGGACTTCCGCCAGACAAAATTACCGTCGTTTTTTCTATGATGGGATACGAAAAACAATCCGTCACCAATATTGAAATTGTTCCGGGCATTATAAAAAATTTGGATATTAAACTCAACTCCGACATCTTGAATCAGCCTGAAGTCATCGTGACATCGACGCGGAAAGCGCAAAATATTATGGAGTCGCCAGTGTCTGTTTCTATAATTGGTCGTCGGGATCTCTCGGAAAAAGGCGCTCTATCTTTAGAGGAAGCGCTTCCCTATGTGGCCGGCGTTTCGACGGTAAACGGTCAGCTGAGTATTCGTGGCGCTTCTGGATATACCATGGGCGCAGGGAGCAGAAGTCTTGTGCTACTTGATGGCGTACCCCTATTAGGTGGCGCCGCAGGAAACGTGAGCTGGAATGTCGTCCCAACATCAGAAATTTCTCAAATCGAAGTTGTAAAATCCGGCGGCGGCGCTCTCTATGGATCATCAGCCATGGGCGGAGTTATTAACATTCTTACCCGAGTCGCGTCACCCAAACCAGAATGGAATTTTTCGACACAGCTTGGCGTATTTTCACAACCTGCCTATGAACAATGGCAATGGCGTGATTCACCGAGTTTAACACGAGACTTCAGTATTTCGCATTCGCGAAAAATCGGAAATCATAGTGCCTGGTTGCGCTTGAAATCATATCATAGTGATGGCTATACGGAAATGAATTGGGAAGATGTCGTTCACCTTTCGGGAAAAATAAAATTCAATTTCCGCAATCGTCATACAGCATCATTCTTTATCAATGCCCTCAATGAAACGGCAGGATTAATCGGCACATGGAAATCCCAAGCCTCACCCTTTGAAGCCGTCACGGGAACCGAAAAGAACCAAATTACCGGGACCAAATTATTTTCCCACATTGATTATCAGTTTATTAGCTCGGAAGATTCTCGATACTCCGTGAAAAGTGGACTGTATTTGATTGACTGGGAAAACAATTCCTTGGCGCAAGATTTTTCCCATGAGACGAAATATTTTCTCGAAACACAGAACAATACAACGCTCTTTAAATCAACGGATTTAATATCAGGTATCAGTTTGCAAAAAGCGATTATTGATGCCAAAATATTTGGATTGCATCATCAAGAGCAGGTGGCGGCTTATGCCCAAGTTCAGAAAAAACTCGCATCTATTTCAACCTTGACGACAGGCGCACGATACGAAACTTATTATGTGGATAACGATGTCCAGTCCGGCATTTTTTCGCCGTCTCTCGCGATAAACATAATGCCAGCCCAATGGTTTTCGTGGCGCGCTTCGTACGGAAAAGGATTTCGGGTTCCGACGGTTGCGGAAATGTTTGCGAACTCGACGCTGAGTATTTTTCAGGTTGAACCCAATCCAAACTTGCGACCCGAAATCAGCACGATGGGGGAGACAGGATTCACCTTAAAAGCAGCGAATTTAGGCCTGATTGACGGACTCCAACTCAACAGTGCAATTTTCCAAACTGATTTTATCGATATGATAGAACCAAAGCCCGACGGCAATGGCACAATCCATTTTGAAAATGTCGAAAATGCACGGATTCGTGGTTACGAGACATCATTGCAAGCGAGTTTCTTAAACCATCTTTTAGAGCTATCACAAAATTATACCTATTTAGACCCCGTGAAACTGGATGAAAACAATGTTGTCCTAGACACGCTATCGTATCGATACAGACACTCGGCAACCACGAGCCTGGGCGCACGTTTTTTAAATATACACCTCTTGTCGGAGTACCGTTACGCATCTGCTTTGGAAAGCGTTGAAATTTACCAAGAGAATATTAAGACAGGCGAGGACAAACAAGTACCGATTCACGTTTGGAATTTTGCCCTTTCGACCCAAGTGAAAGATTGGAACGTTCAATTTCGCGTGAATAATGCGTTTCAATATTATTATACAACGCTTGAGCGAAATATTAACGCAGACCGGCATTTTACCTTAAGTATTGGAGGGACCATCCGATGAAATTATTCGTTTCAATTGTTGTAGCTTTTTTTCTTTTGTTTATGATGGCGTGTGAAGAACCAGAAAGCCTCTCGACGGTTTCGGGCGTTGAAGGAATTTTGAAATTTGGAAATGCTTGGCCCGAAAACGTCAAAGGCGGAGCTATCATTATTTTAGACTCCCTTGATCTATTCCATGTGGCGGACCACATTGTTACCTTTTCAACGCCCGTTGTCTCTGGAATTGATAGTGCCGAATATTTTATACAATTGCCACCAGGAAAATATGCCGCCGTTTTTGTGGGACTTCTCGTTGCGCCATCTCTAATAGCCACAAAACTAGACTCCATTCTTGCTGCCCCAGCCTTGCCGGTTATGCTTCCGCCAGGACTACCTCAAGGCTTGTATATTAAGGAAAATGAAGTTTCGAGCCATCCCGATTGGACGGTTCGGTTTTAAAATTTGAGTATTAAAACAATATAGAGACGTAATTAATCAAGGTAATTGCCTCGTCTCATTCGGTTTTTTAATGATTTGAATTGAGCCGCAATAAATACACTTTAGAAACAATGGGCATTCTATTTTTTAGACGTTTGTCGAGCGTCTTTCCAAGCGCCGTAAATA
>CALBFA010000015.1 GCA_937888365.1 uncultured Fidelibacterota bacterium
ATCACACAACTCATTACGGCCCTTTCAGACCCAGTTATTTTGACACTCCCCAAAATTTAATAAAACGTTTAAAACTTTTCGAAACTATGACGTTTTTGATGGAATCCAAAGTAACGAATTCAATCCTGCAGCCCTTAAAGCAAGTGATGGTCGAATGTATTTTGCTGGAATTGGCGGTATTACTTATTTCTATCCCAATGAAATTAGAGACAACACAACAAAGTCAAACACCTATATTACTGAAATTTCTATCAATAAACCGTTAAATGAGGATACTCGCTTAGATACCGCTGCAATTTTTTTGAAAGAACTTCATCTTTATCCTGATGACTACATGGTCATAATTCAATTAGCCAGTACTGAATATACTGAACCATCCAAGAATCAATTTGCATATTATTTAGAAGGTTTTGATTTGAGTTGGCAATATCTAAAAAATAAAAGCCAAGCAACGTTCACTTCCCTCCCTCAAGGTCGATATAAATTACATATAAAAAGCTCAAATAATGATGGATATTGGGGCCAGGAAGCTCAAGCACTGGAGATTATAATCCATCCACCATTTTGGAAAACAAATTGGTTTATCGGATTCGTCATTATTGCTATTGCGTGCGGGCTTTTCATCATTTATGAATTGCGCGTTAATGCCATCATTAATAGAGAAAAAGAATTAGAGAAATTGAACCTACAACTTCAATTAGAAATAAAATCCAGAATTGAAGCCCATCATAAGGCATCTGAAAGAGCTAAAAATTTTCAATCGCTTGTCTCACAATCCCCCTTTCCAATTGCAATTATAAATTTAGATGGGTCGCTCTCTCAGTCCAATGACTTGTGGGATCAACTATATTCGGGTTCTAAAGCCGAAAAGAATTTCAATATTTTAAAAAATAAAATTGCCAATTCCTTAGGCATACCTCCTGGATTTCATACGGCAAAATCAGGTGAGAATTTTCGTATTCTCAAGGCAGAACATGACAATAAATTCTATAATATTCGTATTTATCCCCTGGAAACGAGAGAGAAAAGAATTTGGAAAATTGCCATTGCATTTGAGGATATCACTGAAGAAGTCATACAAGCAGATCTCATCTCAAAATCCTTAAAACAGAAAGAGATTCTGCTCCAGGAAATTCATCACCGCGTAAAAAATAATTTACAAGTCATCACAAGTTTGTTGGGATTACAAAAATTGATATCAACTGAGCCCAAAACTATAAATATTATTGGTGATTTTCAGAACAGAATTCGTGCCATGGCACTCGTTCATGAAGAGCTTTATCGCTCAGAAGATTTTGTAGACATCAACCTGCTTACTTATTTGAAGAAAATGATTGATAATTTGCATAATACGATAGGAAATATACGGGTGATTCCTGAATTAATATCGGATCAATCCGAAATAAGATTTTCCCTCGATAAAGCGATTCCTATTGGCTTAATCATTAATGAGCTCCTTTCAAATAGTTTAATACACGCTTTTCCTATTGATTTTAAGAAAAAGCCAAAATTGATAGTTGAACTCAAAAAATTAAATCCCAAAACCGTGGAAGTAAACGTCATTGATAATGGTATTGGCATTCCCCTTGATTTCGAAATTGAAAATTCAAAAACTATGGGGCTCAATTTAATATATATGCTTGGCGAAGATCAACTGGGTGGTTCTGTTTCTCACATGAGAGACAAGGGAACCATTTTTAAAATCAAAATCCCCATTTAGTTTTATGAAAATTCTTACTTTTTAAGATGCAATATCCTTTGGCATTACAAATTAATAAAGGTGATACAAATTATTTGTTGAATTTACTTTTGAATTATACTAACTGACGCTGCACAGATGTTAGCAGTGCATTAACTCAAACTAGAGGTGAAAATAATTAATAACATATGAAAGCCACGACCCATAATATCATTATTATACTTATTTCATTAATCCTTATAGCATTTGTTACCCTATATACATTTGAAAGTTCTGGATATTTCAATATACCGGTTTCAGAAAGACATCTCGCTCAAGAGCTCAATGATTTATACAGTTCCAGCGGTTTATATGGTCACGGGATTGGTTTCTTAGCTGGTTTTTTTATGGTTTTATTATGGCTTTATATCATTCGAAAACATTGGAATCGTATGAGAGGATTAGGTCGCCTTAGTCAATGGTTAAAATATCACATGTGGCTTGGTATTACGGCCCCTTTGCTTGCAGCATATCATGCAGCTTTTCAATTTGATGGAATCATCGGTGTTATGTATTGGGCAATGATCGCTGTAATGTTGAGCGGTATTGTTGGACGATATCTCTATGGTCACATCCCCCGCCGACGTGATGGCCATGAAATGTCCGTTAAACAAATCAATATGGAAAAAGCATCAAAACTTAGAGAGCTTCAAATGGAATTTGGTATTTCATCAACTGATATTAATAGAATGCAAACACTTGTCCCTGAGCTTGAATCAAAAAGCACGTTTAGGTCCCTCATAAAATTACTGGCTTTCGACTTTACGCGACATAAACAGATTCGGAATTTAATGCATGATTTACAAGAAACATACGGAACGAGTGCTCACGAATTAGCCTTTCTGAAAACAAACATCAAAATGCAATTGGTGTTACAACAGCGCATGGTCGTTTTAGACTCTGTCCATAGGCTTTTTCATTGGTGGCACGTCATTCATAAACCTTTTGCTTATGCAATTTTTCTTGTATTAAGCGTACACATCATACTCACCTATAGTTTTGGATTTACATGGATTTTTTAAACAACGAATACGTCTTATCATGGCTTACCGGCATTATTTTAATTTTAATTTTTACGATTCCTTATTTAATCCGATGGCTTAAAAACCATCGTCTCACCCTCAATAAATTAGAAGATGCCAATAAAACAGGGGCCAATAAGCCTTTGATGCAACACCCAATCATTGACCTTTCTAGATGTATTGGTTGTGGTATTTGCACAAAAGTTTGTCCTGAAGGTGAAGTCTTAGGCCTCGTCGGCGGAAAAGCCGTTCTTATCAATGGCAATAAATGCATTGGCCATGAGGTTTGCATGGAATCGTGTCCCGTCGGTGGGATTGAAGTTGGATTAGGCGATATTTCGAGCCGCGAAGACATTCCACAACTAAATGACAAGTTAGAGTCTAATTTGGAGAATGTCTTTATTATTGGTGAACTCGGTGGTCTTGCTCTTATTCGAAATGCTATAAGTCAGGGTGTACGTGTTGCGCAGACGATACAACAGCGAACTAAAGATTCGAAAAAAGAGTCAAAAATCGTTGTTGTGGGTGCCGGACCTGCTGGTTTGGCTTGTTCGATCTCATTACACTTACAAGGTGCAGCAATAACATTAATAGATCAAAGTAAACCAGGCGGCACGATTCTTCAATATCCTCGTAAAAAACTGGTGTTAGTACAACCTGTCGAGCTCCCTGGATACGGAATTTTGAAAAACAAGGAGTACGAAAAAGAAGAATTGCTGGAAATTTGGGATGATATTTTGAAAACGAATAGCCCCGATTTTCAAACAGGTCATCAGCTTTTGGCCCTCGAAAAAACGGAATCGTCTTATATCGTGCGCACAACATTAGGTCAATTTGATGCCGATTATGTTGTTTTAGCCTTAGGACGACGCGGTACACCGCGGAAACTCAATATTCCTGGAGAAGGTCTTCCCAAAGTTGCTTATAAACTTATTGATGCCGAACGCTACCAAAATCAACATATTCTCGTCGTCGGTGGTGGTGATTCAGCCGTAGAATCTGCTGTGGGTCTCGGACAGCAACCGGGCAACACGGTGACACTTTCCTATCGTAAAAATGTGTTAAGTAGAATCAAGTCTCGTAACGAAGAGCAAGTTAAAAAAGCCGTAAAAAATGGCTGGATAAATATCCTTTACGAATCAAACCCTGTTTCCATTCATGATGATTATGTCACTTTAAATCAAGGTGATAAATCCATTCGCTTGGAAAACAATTATGTCTTTATTTTTGCCGGTGGCGTTCTTCCATTTAAGTTAATGGATTCCTTAGGCGTTCAGTTCGGAACGGCCACAATTTCATGAGTTTATTGAGACCTCTTCAAATAATATTTTTATTCTTTGTTGGAATAATCTCACTTCAAGCTCAGTTAAGTCCCGGCCCTTTATCCAGCGCACACGCCCATTTATCGGGGATGACGGAATGTTTAAATTGCCATACATGGGGCAATAAAGATATCTCTCCAAAATGCCTGGACTGTCATAAACCCATACAAAATCGTGTGAATGAGGAAAAAGGATTTCACGGTAAGTTAGACGATAAAAACTGCGCCTTATGTCACACGGATCATTTGGATCGTGATTTTAAAATGATTCATTGGGAACCATCCAAAGATGCATTTGATCATAAAAAAACAGGGTACGAAATTGATGGAAAACATATCGATATTAAATGCGAAGATTGCCATAAAAAAGATTTAATCCTCGCCAAAGACGTCATAGAATATGCTGAATCAATTAAACCTCTTGAAATGATAGAGCATACATTTCTGGGGCTTGGTACAGAATGCGCAGATTGCCATAAAGATGTTCATGATGGTGAATTCAAAGAAAAGAAGTGTCAGGATTGTCATACAACCAAAGCCTGGGAAAATGTTTTAAAAACTTTTGACCATAAAAAAGACACACAATATCCATTAACTGGCGCTCATGAAAAAGTAGAATGTGAAAAATGCCATACTGAGAAACAAGCCAAAGTTGATAAGTACGAGGCCATGCGTTTTAGCGTTGCACAGTATGACCAATGTACCGATTGTCATAAAGATGTCCATAACGGTGAATTTAAAGAAAAGAAATGTCAGGATTGTCACGCAACGAAATCTTGGGAAAGCGTTTTAAAAACATTTGACCATAAAAAAGATACAAAATTTCCTCTGAAGGGTGCACATGAAAAAGTAGAATGTGAAAAATGCCATAAAGAGAAACAAGCTAAAGTTGATAAATATCAAGCGATGCTGTTTAGTGTTACAAAATATACTCAATGTACGGATTGTCATAAAGATGAGCACAATGGTTCTTTTGGCCAAAATTGCCTTGAGTGCCATAACGAGAAAAGCTTTAAAGTTGATAATAAATCGAAATCATTTAATCACGACAAAACGAAGTATCCGCTTTTAGGTAAGCATCAAAAAGTCGAATGCAAAAAATGCCATAAAATCGAAAAAGCATTTACAGACAAAACAACGTACGACCAATGTTTGGATTGTCATGAGGATTATCATAAAGGTGCTTTTAGTAAATCGAAAAAGGGTACGAGTTGTGAAGGCTGCCACAATGTTCAAGGATTTACGCCACCACTTTTTGGAATTATTCAACACAAAGAGGCTCGTTTTCAACTTGATGGAGCGCACCTTGCCCAACCGTGCGTTTTCTGCCATCTAAAAGATAATAAATCGAAATATTACTGGGAAAAAATTGATTGTGAAGCCTGTCATGAGAATGCTCATGGTAAACAGTTTAGTAGATATTACAAAGAAGAAAATTGGTGTAGTCGCTGTCATGATACGTCCGAATGGAATACGCTGAAATTTAGCCATGAAAAAACGGATTTCCCTTTAACGGGCAAGCATATTGAAATCACGTGTGAATCGTGCCATAAACCAGTCGATTCTATTATACAATATGAGGGAAACAAAAAAACCTGCGTCAGCTGTCATGATGATATGCACGCCAAACAATTGGAAGCTAAAACATGCGATAAATGTCATTCTACAACTCAGTGGCCCATTACAAAATTTGACCACAAAAAAAACACTGAATTTGAATTAGATGGCCAGCACAAAGATTTGCAATGTGGTCAATGTCATAAATTAGATGTAACCATTTCAACCATACGTTTTAAACCCATCAACCACAAATGCCAAGATTGTCATAGTTTTGGAGACTTCAAAAAATGAGATACTTATTAATGATACTAAGCGTCTCTACACTTCTTTTCGGTAATCAAGTTGAAGAAGAATTTCTCACTAAACTATCGTGTGAAAACTGCCATCATGGTACAGAATGGTTGTTTGAAGCTGGAAAAGGATTTGATCATACGACCACGGCATTTGAACTCCAAGGTACTCATTTAGACATTACTTGTATTCAGTGTCATAAAGGGACGACGCCAAAAGAAAAACATGATTTTGCGTCCATTTCTTCTGAATGTAGCAGCTGTCATACAGACGTGCATCAAGATCAATGGGGACAAGATTGTCAGCATTGCCACAATCCTTCGAGTTGGACTTTAGCTACAGAGTTCCAAAACCATAATTTAACACGATTTCCTCTTATCGGTCCTCATACGAATGTCAATTGCGAAGCATGCCATATTGGAAATACGAATGGTTCTGATAATTTGTCAACAGATTGTTTAGACTGCCATCTGGCAAATTATACATCCAGTGCAAATCCCAATCATCAACTCCTTGATTTAAATACCGATTGCGAAAGCTGTCATGCAAGTACGTCCAAACAGTGGGCACCTTCCTTATTTAGCCATAATAATACAGGCTTTTTCTTACTGGGGATGCATGGCGAAGTTGATTGCGCTGCGTGCCATACTGGACCTGCTACGGCTACGGAATCCAGTTGCGAAAGTTGTCATATGAAGGATTACAACGAGAGTGTCAATCCACCGCACATTGCCGACGGTTATCCAACAGATTGCGCCTCTTGTCATGATAAATTTACGTGGAATTCATGGTTTAATCATGAACAAACTGGATATTCACTTCGTGATGCACATACGGAAATCGTTTGCGCAGATTGTCATATCGATGGTGATTTCAATGATACTCCTGAAAATTGCGCCGGTTGTCATTTAGACAATTGGGAAGCGACGGTTCTTCCATCACATCAAGATGCTGAGTTTGACGATAATTGTAGCGATTGCCATAATGAAGTCGCGTGGCAACCCAGTCCATGGGATCATGACACACAAACAACTTTTATCATGACGGGCTCACACATCGATTTGACATGCGATTTATGCCACACGTCGGCACCCTATTCGTCTCAAGGCACCGCTTGCGTTGATTGCCATATTGATAATTATAATGCCACAACAGAGCCAAGCCACACATTAACAGGATTACCTACTTCCTGTGAAGTTTGTCATGCGACTGATTTTTGGAATTCGCAGCATATCGATCACGTGTTAACAGGTTTTCCATTATTAGGCGCCCATACCAATGCAACATGCGAAGCGTGCCATGTAAATGGATATGATTTACCATTGACATGTGATGGCTGCCACGAAGAAAATTTTAATAATACGACCACTCCCAACCATATCGAGAGTGGCTTCCCCATAACAATTTGCGAAACATGCCATTCTGAAGACGCTTGGAGTCCAAGCATTTTCTTGCATGCAAACACGATTCTCGAATGTAGTAGTTGTCACATGCCCGAATATAATGGGACAACTGAACCACCACATGTAACCATGCAAATTTCGCTTAATTGCGCTGAATGCCATGTAACGGAGTCGTGGACGCCCAGTTCATTTGTACATGATGTGCCCACAACAGGATTCCTCGTTGACGGATCTCATCTAGTCACGAATTGCACCCAATGTCATACGACATGGCAAATTGAACCCACCCCAAGAACATGTGCCGATGCAAGCTGCCATCTCACAAATTACAACGAAACAACGAATCCTCCCCATTTCGATTTTTCATTCCCCACAACCTGTGCAGAATGCCACAATACGACAGCATGGCAACCTGGTTTATTTGTACATGATATAGAGACGACGGGCTTTCAATTAGACGGTTCACATACGACAACGACATGTACCAGTTGCCATGATAATTGGATTCCTCCTAGCGAGGTACGAACTTGTTATGATGCATCGTGTCATCTCACGAATTATACGGAAACAATAAATCCGCCTCATGTGGATTATAATATGCCAACAATATGTTCCGATTGCCATACAACGACGGTTTGGACACCGAGCACATTCTCTCATGATGTCCCATCGACAGGTTTTCTCGTAGACGGCGCTCATGAAACGACTGGGTGTATTGGTTGCCATTCAAATTGGGAACCATCAACTGGTATCCGTACTTGTTCTGATGCTTCATGTCATATCACAAATTATAATGAAACAACGAATCCACCCCATCTTTCGTCAGCTTTCCCAACGACGTGTAATGAATGTCATAGTACATCTGTTTGGCAACCCAGTTCATTTGTACATGATGTGGTGACAACAGGATTCCTCATCGATGGTGCACATGAAACGGCAACTTGTAATAGCTGTCATGAAACCTGGGACTCCCCTGATGTGCCGCGTACATGTGCAGATGCAAGCTGCCATAACACAACTTATAACGAAACAATAAATCCACCGCATTTGGCCTTTGGTTTTCCTACAACATGCGAAACCTGTCATACGACGACTGTTTGGCAACCCAGTTCATTCGTACATGATGTAGTAACAACGGGATTCCTTATTGATGGTGCTCATGAAACGGCAACTTGTAATAGCTGTCATGAAATCTGGGACTCCCCGGATGTGCCGCGTTCATGCGCAGATGCAACTTGTCACCTCACGACCTATAATGAAACGGCGAATCCACCACATGTGGCATCAAATTTATCTACAACATGCGAAACCTGCCATACTACGAGCGTTTGGCAACCCAGTTCATTCATTCATGATGTGGCGACAACAGGATTCCTTATTGATGGCGCACACGTAGAGATTACAAGCTGTAATAGTTGCCACGAGACATGGGATTCCCCTGATGTTCCACGCTCTTGCTCTGATGCAACCTGCCATATAACGACCTATAACGAAACCACGAATCCACCGCATGTGGCATCAAATTTACCAACTACATGCGAAACTTGCCATACAACAAGCGTTTGGCAACCTAGTTCATTCATACATGATGTGGTGACAACGGGATTCCTTATTGATGGCGCACACGTAGAGATTACAAGCTGTAATAGTTGCCACGAGACATGGGATTCCCCTGATGTTCCACGCTCTTGCTCTGATGCAACGTGTCACATCTCGAATTATAATGAAACCACCAATCCGCCACACTTAGCATCGTCATTCCCGACAACGTGTGCAAGCTGCCATACCACTACTGTGTGGACACCCAGTTCATTTGTACATGATGTGGCGACAACGGGATTCCTTCTTCAAGGCGCACACACTAGTGTTTCGTGCTCAGAATGTCACAGTAGCTGGCCCATAAATCCGCCGATTCGAACGTGCGGTAGTGCAACATGCCATCTTGATGATTATAATAGCACAACGGATCCAAATCATTCAAGTTCATCTTTTCCTCTGGATTGTAGCTCATGCCATTCAAATACCGCTTGGACACCCGTTACGTTTAATCATGATTCTCAATATTTCCCAATCTATAGCGGTAAACATCGCAATGAGTGGAATTCCTGTTCTCAGTGTCATTCCAATAGTAGCAATTATGCTGATTTCACATGCTTTGGCTCTGGATGTCATTCTATTTCTGAGATGAATAGCGAACATTGGGACGATGGACAATGGGAATCATGTAATGGTATTACTTACCCAGGATCTAGTGTCACACCTGCTGATTGCTATTTTTGTCATCCTTCAGGCGATGAAGATGATTGTGACGGCGATTTATTAAATGATTACAGAAAACGAACGAGACCTTTACCCATAGGAATAAAGGACTATGAAACTCGTTAAAATAATAACGCTGCTTCTTTTTAGCTTACTCACCATTCACACCCAAGAGATGCCTGATGAGGCGTGCTTAGACTGTCATATCAATGGTGCTTGGTCTCCTTTGAGTTCGACTCCGAATTTTAATCATAGTCGACAAACTGACTTCCCTCTGGTCTTGTCACATCAAGATTTAAGTTGCAAACAGTGCCATCGCGGAAAATCAATCGAAGATTTTCACTTATTTAAATCAAACGGTTTGGAATGCTCTAATTGCCATCAGGATATGCATCAAAATTACTGGGGAAAGCAATGCGAAGAATGCCATACTCCGGAAAATTGGAGTCCCGCACAAGCATTTCGTAAACATGATGAAACCTTATTGCCACTCATAGCCGGACATCATCTAAATGATTGTTATGCATGCCATACATCCCCTCAGACAATGCCATCACTAGACTGCGTTTCTTGCCATTTTGCGAATTTTGCGGATGATTTAGAAGCACATGATGGTGTGGATGCAAATGGTGATTGCTCTGCCTGTCATGCTCCAACAAATTGGAATCAAATATTAGCACTTAACCATGATATCTTTTTCCCAATCTATTCAGGGGTACATCGATGGAAATGGCCATCATGCTCAACGTGCCATACACAAGCGGGCGTTTACAATGATTTCACATGCTTTGGATCGGGATGTCATTCTGTCAGTAATATGTACGGGAGACATTGCGAAGGTAGCGGTTGTGAAAGTTGCAATGGCTTCACTTACCCAAGAAGTGGCGTGACAGCTTCTGACTGTTTATTTTGCCACCCACAAGGAAATAAAAACACATGCGGCGATTAATGAATCAATCTAAATCTAATTTTTTTAATGCTTTAATACTATTTTTCATTCTTACTGGATTTGCATTCAGTCAGGAATTAATTCAAGGTTCTATTACCTATATTGCTCAGGATAACGCATACACGGACTTGGGTAAAAAACAAGGCCTTGAAAAAGGTGATACTTTAACGGTTGTCCAAGACAAGAAAACGATTGGCCTTGCCATTATTACTTCAATAAGTGGAGCAACATCGGCTTTATTACCCCTCGATTCGACTGTGATTGATTGGCAAATTGGGGACGTCGTTCAATATATTCGGCCCAAAATAAAAGAGGTCGATGTTAAAAATATTGAACAAGCCATTGTTGTGACAAGCCCCAAACCAACGCAAGTATTTTTGGACAGTTCGGCCTATAAACCAAGAGAACGTAGCGGAATTGCGATTGATGAAAGCCGTTTTAGCCCAACATTTACAGGATATTTATCCGCTCGAGTCGATGACAGAGGCAGTAATAAAGATAGCATTAATATGACGACAACATCGCTTTATGGACGGTTTCAGGCGAACGATATTGGCATCAAATATCTCAGCGCCAATCTCTACGTTCGAGGCAATCAATCCAGCACAAATAATTTAATAAATGCTCAGATTTATTCGTTGATGTTGAGTTACAAAAATCCAAATAAGCCCGTAAGCTATTTAATGGGACGCATGTATCATCCTCAATTTTCAATGCTTGGGACTGTGGATGGTTTAGGTTTAACTTGGAAAATGAACAAACGTCTTTTAGCACTCTTAGGGGGAAAACAAGCGACATTTTCAAACATTACGCCCAGCAATCAACGACTCAAATTTTCAATCTTAGATGAAGAGACTTTGGAAAAAGGTTATGTCCAAGTTGGCAGTATTATTGAGACATTAAATGGCAATTTGGATAGAAACTATTTGCTCGTTGCGACATCTCTAAAATTCAATAAAAAATTACGTCTTAATAGCAGCGGCGAATTTGATCTGGATTTATTCGATAAAAATTCAGCATTAAGTCTCATTTCTCTCACTCGTTTTAGAGCATCATTGAAGTGGAGAATGGGAAATTCTATATCTAGCAATTTCCGCTATAGCTATCGCGAAAATGTTATTAATCTATTGGATACCAGTTCCGTCGAACCGAATCTCGCTGTACGCCATTCTTTAAACGTGAATATTAGCTGGATAAGTCATCGTGGCTTCGTGCTTTCTGGCCAGGCTTCTTATCGAAGCGATTTTAACGGCAGAAACATCCAAACCTATGGTCTAACGTACAACCAACAGAGTTTTACATCCAACGAACTGTCTTTAAACGCAGGGACAATGCTGCTACTCTCCTACATGAATACAGGTGGTAGAGTCCATGCATCCGTCAGCAAAAAAGTAAAACCTTGGCTTTATGTTGATGCCTATGACGAACTTTTTATGTATAAAATCTTAGGTGATAGTGTCTATAGAACGCGTCATTTACCCGAAATCGGACTCTCTGCGAGAATAAATCAAAAGACAAAATTTCGATTTAGCTATCGCCTTGAACAAGAAGGTTCGACCAATTTTTATCGAATGGGTCTAAACGCCAGCCGACAGTTTTAGATAATTTCTAATTTTTACGAATCGAATCCGCATAAAAGCTCATAGCTTCGCACATATAAGCTGCTAAACCTGGTTTAACTTTTTCGTAATAGGCAGTGAATTCAGGATTCTCTTTGTAAACTTGACCCAGCCCTCTATACATCTCTGCTGAACAAGCGTAAAAGTTTTCAATCCACTTCTGATGTTGTTTGATTAAATCTTGTACTTCGAGAAACGAACTTTTTAAATGCATTTTCTCACCTATTGCCATTGTAATAATCTCACCCTGTTTTTGAACAGATTTAAATTGCTCCTTTGACATTTTCCCAACGTTTCGCTTTGATTCAGCCACTTTTTCGGAATCATATTTTTCATCGACTTCCTTGTTCCATCGTTCATTTTTTTCGGGATCAACGCCAGCGTAAATATCTTTATCATTTAATTTCATATTCTGTTCTCCTATTAATGATTCAAGTGTGTTATCAATACTTCTTATTCTGAAAGTTCAAAACTCAGATTATTAATCTGTAAAGTTCTGAGTTGAGGATAGTTCAAAAAGAAAAAGGGTTAGCAAAAAACTATCCCCTTTTTAAAAATTCACTAAAATAATATTTATGATTTATCCCGCTTTTGCTGCTCGCCTTGCTGCTCTACGAATCCCTAAATCTGCAATGAGACTATAAAGTGATGGGACCACAAACAAAGTCAGAAACGTGGCGGCCGTCAATCCACCGATTACAGTTATGGCCATGGGAGCCCTCATTTCGGCGCCCTCTTTATTGTCCAACACCATCGGTAGCATACCAAAAATGGTGGTCAGAGCTGTGATAAGCACAGGGCGGAGCCGAGTTGAACCTGCTTCAATAATGGCCGCTGTGGCCTCCACTCCTTTTAGGCGTAATTGATTGATATAATCCACCAGCACGATTCCATTGTTCACCACAATTCCTGTTAGCAGAATAAAACCGATAAAACTCGTAAGACTGATTGTTACACCGGAAACCAGAAAACCAAAGACAACGCCAATCAGCGCAAGCGGAATCGTCACCATAATGACCAAGGGATGAATCAGAGACTCGAACTGAGATGCCATCACCATAAATACGAGTAGAATGGCTAAAGCTAATGCCTGTCCCAGCGTTATAAAGGTATCAATCATTTGTTCATATTGACCACCATATTCCACGAAATAGCCATCAGGAACCTCAGCCTGTATAGGCTCTAATATTTTCAGGACGTCTTTCATAACGGAACCCAAGTCACGATCAATAATGCTGGCCGTAACCAGAACCATGCGACTTTGATTATCTCGGATAATTTTCACGGGGCCTTCTTCTCGGGTGATTGAAGCAACTTGCGTAAGGGGAATCTGGGTTTTCATTGGAGTCGTTAATTTAATCATTTCAATATCACGAATGGAGCTACGTTGATCTTCGCGAAACTTGATTCGAACATTAGTCTCTTCTCCTGCAAATCGATAGCGAGTTGCAACCTGACCCAAAGTGGATGTCTTTATCGTGTTAGCCACTTGCCCCGATATTAATCCCATGCGATTTATTTCTTCCCGATTCAGTGCGATGTGATATTCCGGTTTTGCTTCTTCCATGGAAGATTTAATGTCTGTAATACCATCGACCCCTTTTATAGCAGATGCGATTTCGCGGCTAATTTCTTCTAAGATAACGAAGTCCTTGCCAAAAATCTGTATTTCCACATCTTTTCCGCCGCCGCCCATGGCAGCGCCAAAATCGAGAAATTCAATCTTCACGTCTCGCATGACAGGAATTTCGCCACGAATTTTCTCGCCAATCATTTTTGTAGAGAGTGCGCGATCAGATTTTGGTTTCAACGCCATCATAATCATGCCTTCATGGGATCCAGCATTGGCCATATCGCCACCACCGCCTCGATCCTCTTCATTCACGCCATTGGAGACGATGACAGTTTCGATAGAAGGCTCATTCAGACAGATTTGCTCAACCTGTCGTACAACCCGATCCGTTTCTTCGAGGGCTGATCCTACAGGAAGTTTAATTTTCATCATGAGCATTGCCTGATCCATTTCTGGCATGAATTCAGTTCCCACTAAAGGGATGATAGCCAAAGAGATGACAAATAGCAGCGTTGCGACTCCGAGGGTTTTCCATCGATGTCGAAGAACGATGATGAGTTTTTCCTTGTAAAAAGCTCGTAAACGAACAATCCAGGAATCTTTAGCTTTGAGCGTATAATCAACTTTGCTGCGAGGTTTGAAAAATACGGATGCCAGCATGGGAACCATTGTCAAAGAGACAAACAGTGATGCCAGCAAGGAGAAGGATATCGCCAAAGCTAAGCCTCGAACCAGTTGTCCCGCCGTCCCTTGTCCCATGGCCATTGGCAAGAAAACAGCCAGCGTTGTGAGTGTGGATGCGGTAATGGCCATACCCACTTCAGAGGCACCCAAACGGGCTGCTTCTTTGCGACTTTTGCCATCTTCAAGGTGGCGAAAAACATTTTCGATCACCACAATGGCGTTATCCACCAGCATTCCAATTCCCAAAGCAAGACCACCGAGTGTCAGCAAATTTAACGTATATCCCACTGCATAAATTGGGATAAAAGTGACAATGATTGATACTGGAATGGCGATTCCTACAGCAATAGTGGGTCGGATATTTCTCAAGAATAAATAAATCATGAGCATGGCCAACACGCCACCGAGGAGAGCTGTTCGTCCTGTACTGTTCACCGTGAGTTTGACACTGGCGGACATATCCATACCGATATGCATTTCAATATCTTTGGGGAGAATCTTTTCCAGATTCTTAAGTTCCTGTTTCACCGCATCTGCCACCTGCACGGTGTTGGCTCCAGATTGCTTGGTAATGATCATCATGACGCCAGGTTTAGATTGAACCCGCATCTCTGTCCGCAGGTCGGAAACCGTATCTTTGACTTTGGCAATCTGCCTTAATTTGATGGGATTTCCCGTAGGTGACATACCGACAATCAAATCTTCAATCTCTGTCAGGGATGCAAACTCTGCGCGGGTCCGAATCAAATAGTCTTTGTGGTCTTCTACGATGCGTCCCGCAGGCATATTCAGGTTTTCAAATCCAATCATTTGCACAACCTGATCTAAGGTAATTCCTGAGGTTTCCAGAGCATGCTGATCAATTTCGACTTGGATTTCCTTCACTTCTGGAGACTGTATCATAACGGACGCAACGCCTTCGATGCGTTCCAAGCGATATCCCGCCGTCTCATCCATGTACTCCGCCAGTTCATTCAGGGGACGGTCTTCACTGGTGACACCGTAAAACAGGACCGGCAAGGCCGACATGTCAAACTTCATCACCAGCGGCGTTTGAATATCATCAGGGAGAAAATCGGCGAACATGGCCAATTGATCCCTCACATCTTGGGCGGCAAAATCGAGATTCGTTCCATTTGCGAATTCCACAGTAACCATGGACATGCCTTCTACGGTGGTCGAGACGACACCTTTTACACCTGTAACAGATGCGATAGCTTGTTCGAGTGGCTTTGTCACGATGGATTCAATATCTTCAGGGCTGGCGCCGCTATAAACCGTAACGACAGAAACCATGGGGAATTCAACATCCGGGAGCATATCCAAACCAAGTTTGGTAAAAGCAATGATTCCGCCTAGGATTACAATAAGCGTAATCATGGTGACGGATATTTTTCGATCGACGGAAAAATCGACTATCTTCATAGTATCACCTTAATTCTCGATCTGCACGAGGCTGCTGTCCGCCAGGATGTAGGCACCGCTGATGACATATTGCTCATCATCCGTAAGACCCGATCCAACAATTAATTCTGTCAGGCTTGATTGTAGGATCTCAACTTTTCTTAGATAGGCGTGATTATCTTTGACAACAAATACATGTGATTTGTTTATGAGGGAGTTTTTTGGGATCACAAAAACATTTTTAATTTCTTTAATGGTGATGCCTACTTGACCAAAAGTACCAGCTCTGAGGGCGCCATTTGAATTGTCAAACTGGCATTCAACAAAAAAGGTTTTTGACATTGGATCGGCGGCAACGCCTACCAAGGTGACCCGACCAGAGACAGGTTTGTCTAAATAATCAACTGTCAATTGAGCCGTCTGACCCTTTGCAATTCCCATAATCTCTTGAGAGGTAATCTGTAGTTCTAGTTTGATGCGAGAAACATCTTGAAGCGTGTAAACAGGCATCATAACAGCAGGACTAAAAAGATCACCTTTTTGGAATCCTTTCTGAGTGATGACGCCAGCAAAAGGCGCTGTCAATGTTGCCTTGTCAAGCTGCATTTTGAGCAGATCGAGTCCGGCTCGAGCTTGATTCATCTGGGCTTGGGCGGCATTCAATCCCAGCTTCATTTTTTCGAATTGTTGTTGAGAAACGGCGTTTTCAGCGTGGAGGGTTTGAACGCGCTCCCAGTTTTTCTCGGCATCAATCAAGTTGGCATTTGCGACTGACAATCCTGCGGCGGCTTGTTTATGTTGCAAGTTTAAGGTGCTAATATCCATCTGGACAAGTTCACTCCCTGCTGTTACATAGTCCCCTATTTGCACATTTAGTTTCTCAATTTTGCCCGGAATTTCAGGAATAATTCGAGCGGTTTGAATCGCCATGAGCGAGCCGTTATAGGTGAGCGTACTTGAAAAAGTTTGGGACTTGACGGTGGCAACTTTAACCGGTACCGCTCGACGGGGCCAGGCTTCAGTCACTTCCTTTGAGTCGCCTTCACTACAGTTGACAATTAGGCTTATAATAAAAGTAATGATAAGAAATTTTTTGAAAGTTTTCATGGATGAAATACTCCTTAGTTGTGGAGGGATTCGCCTGTGGCCTTTTTAATACTGGCCTCTGCGAGAGTATAGTTAAATAATGCTTGTAAATAATTAGCTTTAGCAGCCGTCAAGTTTATCTGTACCTGATTTGCCTGGAGGTTCGTGATGGTTCCTTCGCGGAATTGAATTTTTGCCAGTCTGGCGGCTTCTTCAGCTTGACCAACCGTTTTCCCCTGAGATAGAATATTTTTTTCCGCCTCAACAAGGCGTAGATAGGATTGTTCAACGTCAAAAAGGACAGCGTCTTTTAAGGCATCATAACCATAATTCATCTGACGCTCCGCGATCTTCGCCTGCTGTACTTTTGAAAAGCGTGTACCTCCTTTAAAGAGGTCGTAGCTAAATCCGACTGCCACCATATAGCTGTCGTCCCAGTCCGAATAAATAGCGAGGTCATTGCCAGATTTTGAATAGGAATAACTCAACGCCACCATAGGCAGAAAATCTGAACGCGCCATGTTGACATTCATTGAACTCAAAGATTTTGAGATATCCATTTGTTTTATTTCATTTCGATTTTTGAGGGCTTTTGCTTGCAGCTCATTCAAATTGTATTGACCCGGATTATAGGACATGACATCCGTAAGAACAATTTCCGTGTTTGAATCGAGACCAAGAAGCATTTTTAAACCCGCTGCAGCCATGATAACACCGTTCTCTGCCTGAGTCTTTTGAGGTAGTAGATTGGCGGCTTGAACTTCTGTCTGGAGTAAATCAAGCTTGGAAATCATTCCCTGAGCATAAAGTAATTTTGAAATCTCATAGAATTCGTAAGCTGTATTATAGCCATCCTCTGCCACCGCTAAAAATTCTTTGCTGACGAGCATCGCCAGATAGCTCTGAATCACGTTGAATGAGAGATTGTTTCTTTCCTGAGCATATTGAGATTGCACGAGGTTTAGTCCTTTTTGAGCCATGAAAGTTCCCATAGCAATTTTTCCACCCGTAAACAGAGGCTGGCTCACTCGGACATCATATTGGTAGTCCATTGTAAAATCCAATTCCAAGGTCGTAGAAGCGCCAGGAAGCGCAAATGGATTTTGAATAACTTGCACCTTCTCGTCCATAATGCGAGTGCCTTGCAAACTGACACTTGGTAATGCAGAGCCGTAAGCCTGGTAAACTTGCTGCTGAGCATCATTTACTTTTTCGCCTGCCATTTTAATATTTGGGTTTTGCTCCAGGGCGATTTTGATGCTCTCGTCTATGGAGAGATGTTTTTGATTTGCCGCCAACCCGAGCAATGGCAGCAGAAAAATTATCATTCTAATTATTTTCATGTGTGCGTATTCCATTAATAAACAAAGTTTTAATTTGATGTTTAACCTCATCTAGATCAAATCCTTCAGATGCCATTAGCCAATTTATGAGGTGGAGGTTCACGGCTCCGATAATACTCCCTGCCAAAATATTTGCAGAAAACGGATTGTTAGCGGGCATTCCTTGACTTAGAGCTTGTGAAATTTTTTCGATATAATCATGCTGCTGATTGATAAGCTTTTCTCGCATCCCAGAGTCAGAGCCCTGCATAACTTTACCCTGTTCGGTGATAATCAGCTGGAAAAAGTGTTTGTTTTCAGTAAAGAATCGGAACAAGGCATCAATAAAGGCGGCAATCTTCCCTTCAATACCCTGTGCAGTTCTCAACTCACTGAGGAGTGCCGCAGAAAATTGATCTGTTTTTTCAATGAGAATTGAAAAAAATAAATCTTCCTTATTTTTGAAATACAGGTAGAGCGTTCCCTTACTCCATCCACACTCTTCTGCCACAGCGACCATCGTTGTCATGTGAAATCCATTCTGGGCAAAAACTTTTTCTGCGATTTGCAATATCTCGACACGATATTGTTCTTTGCGTTGTTCTTTTTTTGCTGAAACCATTTTAGTCGTGTCTCTCCTCTTTCTGACTGGTCAGTAATATGATAACCCGTGGGTCAATAACAAGATTTTTATCTAGGGGTTTTTCTTTTAAAGCGTTTTTTTAAAATTGGTTTTCTCAACAAATCAGGAGTTAATACCCTCTTCAATAATTGCTTCTTCTGTCGTTCCTCTTTCAAGTACAATCTCGTCCGTTATCCTTTTCAGCTTCCAGGTGCCTCGTTTATACCAAATTATTGTGATGATGGCAGCGATAACATTGGCGATGGGAAATGAAAGCCAGATACCCCGTTCAGCAAAATGTGTAAAATGTGAAAGTACATAAGCCAAAGGGAATCTCAATATCCATAAGGAAATAATGGATAACACCATCGGAAACACTGTATTTCCTGAACCTCTGAAAACGCCATTCAAAGACATTTGGATGCCGATAAATCCAAAAGTCAACGCCATTGTTTTAATAAACGCAGCGCTTGCATTAATGGTTGCGGTTTCGTGGGGAATAAAAATCGCTGCAATTTGTTTCGCCAATAAAAACATAATAATGCCAATAAATGTTAAGACAATAAATCCGCCAACCGTACTTAATTTTGTAATCTTTTCAGCTCGATCCAGTTTCCCTGCCCCAATATTTTGACCTACTAAAGTTGAAGTCGCCATGGATAAACCCAGAGCGGGTATGATGACAAAACTCAATATACGGCTGCCGATTCCGTATGCAGCCAGGGTCAATGTTCCAAAAGAGGCCACCAATCCGACCATTGCCGTCATACCTGCGGCGCGTGTCGATTGTTCAATTGAAGCTGGGACTCCAATTTTGAACATTTTCTTAATTAACGGATAATCGGGTTTTAAATCTCTCAGATGTAATTGTATCTGACGTTTTCCTCTTAGCAAAATACCATAACCGATGAATGCAGCTATCGCTTGCGTACCAACAGAGGCAAGGGCGGCCCCGCCCACACCAAGGGCAGGAAAAATACCATAACCGAAAATAAATAATGGGTCGAGGACTAAATTGAGCAAAACCGTCCCAAGAATAATATACATTGGTGTTTTGACGTCTCCCACGCCACGCATGAGTGATTGGAACACCATGGACGAGAACATAAATATTATACCAGTGAATGTGATTCTCATATAGCTCACTGCGCCGGTATAGACAGCGGTTTCAACGTGCATGAAACCGATGAGAATGGGTGACAATACAAAGCCTAAAATGGATAAACAAATTGAAATAATCCAAATCATTAGAGACGTTTGTGAGGTGATATGATCAACAGCCTGTTTATCACCTTTCCCCATAAATTGAGCGACCAGAATAGTACCAGCCATGGCCATGCCACCGCCCAATGAAATCAAGAGAAAAATAATCGGGAAACTAATTGAAACAGCAGCGATGGCATTACTTCCTAATCGCCCCACCCAAAATGTATCGGTTAATTGATAAGCCGTTTGCAAAATATTGGCGACTATGATTGGAATAGCAACTTTTATCAGAGAGGTAATAATTGGACCTTCTGTAAGATTATAAGGTTTTTTCATATCGGAGACTCCTTGTAACGGACATATAAAATCGTGGTATATATTTATTGTTATTCATTATTTAAAAGCAGTAGATTTTCATTTAACTACCAATGAGTATACTTTTTAGATATCATTTTGCCAGGAGATTGATGTCTCCATTTTAGTTTTATACTGTTCATCCTCTGAGTTTGGGCTTTTGGGGACCTAATATTTAACCAGTATAAATTGGAAATGTAAGGTGCATGATACTGGCACGAATGTGGCATTTTTACACAAAACATATTAATACTATTATGTATATAAAAGGTCGTTTTAAAAATGGTTGAATTATCGCAAGTGTTTTTTTGAAAAGGCTCGGCCTGACCCAGACTTCAGATACTTTTCGAAGGCTGTTGCCAATTCCTCATCTTTAAATGCAGTGTAAGAGACACTTTTCCACGGTTATTGTGATCCGTAAGGTGACGCTCTAAATTATTGGTTAAACCCGTATAATATTGCTTTGGATTTTCGGTGCTTTGAATGATGTAAACGAATTCTAATATGTATACAAATGGCATAAGTGTAATGGTTATCGTACTATTGCTTATATAGCGTGGAAAAATAAAAGACTCCGCTCTGACGAGCGAAGGCTGGTTAAAGACGTTTTTTTGCGAACGCCCTGCCTGAGGGCGTCTTTAGATACTTTTCAAATTCGATAGCGCGCTGCTTATCTGAAAAGGCGATAAAGGTTTTGATTTCCCAGGGTTTGAACTTGCGGGTTGATATTACTTCTCCATGGTTATGCTTGATAAGTCTCTTTGTTAGGTCTTTGGTGAACCCCGTGTAATAATGACCCGGCTTTGCCAAAGACCGTAAAATATATACATAATACATATTCAGTCTTCTGCCCGCAGCGACGAAGCTCGTCAATTAACTTTCTTTGATGTTTTTTATCCCGTCTTCGCTTCATGTTATTCAGCTATGACGCGGACTCCTACGCTCTGACGAGCGTAGTCGTGTGGAGGCGGGGAGAATCGAACTCCCGTCCGCAATGCAAGCCCAGCTGACATCTACATGTTTAGTCTAAATTTTGATCTTGCTATAAGCACTCCTTTAGACAGGATTACCACTAGCCATCCAGCTAAATTTCAATTTCCTCCCGCCAGAATGAAGGAAATCTAGCCCGTGTAAGTGACGTCTCTTCAACAACCCAAAGGCAAAATCATTGAGAAACGTAGCTGCTTAATTAATTAAGCAGCTAATGCGTAGTTATTTTCGCCAATTAAAATTAGCTTCCAACTTTTTAAGGTGATTTTGGGGAAACACCACATGCAATCAGAGGTTCCCGTCATCCCGTCGAAACCTTGTCGCCCCCCATTTTGAAATAGCCCGCCAATATATACATAAAATCCCCTGTGAAAGGGGATTTTATTTTTTCATTTAGAAACGGGTATTAAATATTAGTCTATTATTTACCTGAAAGGCTTCGTCCTCTTGATTCTATTTGACCAGAATCATTTCCAATACCGACTTTGCCCATACCTGGAACAACTTTTAAGAAGCCAGTATAGCCAAAAATTGATAACTCGTCAGCGAAAATAATTTCACCCATATTCACAAATTCATCATCCCAATCATCGACCACTTTAATATCCCATTCTCCTGGAGAAAGTGTCCAATAAGCTGTTTCGCCTGGATAAATCGAATATGAAACTAAATTATTACCCCATGAACTTGAACTAGACAATGAAATGTAGACCTCATCAATATAAAATGAGCTACTATTGTTTTCAATTCCAACCGCTCCACCATCTGCTGTAACTGTTATGGTTTCACTCGAACCGGCGTCAATTGAATATGAGTATTGATCTTTAAATACGAAAAATCCCCAGACATCCACGTTGCCTTCAGCTGTTTCTGAGCTAAAAATTGAACTGGCTAGCTCCCATTCCGTAGTAACAATATCCCCCGCGTCATAATCACTGGTATCGCCGTCAACAACGGCATACATATAGCCAGATGTATCGTTTTCGATGTCTAGAGTTGCGGTGTCGGTACAAGAAATCATGGCTAAAGTCATCATTGCTAATACAATTACATTTTTTCTCATTTCTTACTCCCCTATCTTGTTATTTCATCTCGACGGAATATAATAAACTGTGCAAGATGACAACAAATAATTTTAAGGGTAGACAATGATCACAATAAAATATTCTGATAAAGTTCAACACGCAATTGACAAAAATAATCCGATGATAGCCCTTGAATCGACGATTCTGGCACATGGCATGCCTTACCCTGCAAATATAGATTTTGCCAACAAAGCTGAGGATACAGCTCGAGAAATGGGCGTGACACCGGCAACAATCGCCATATTTGATGGTATTATTCACGTTGGTTTGTCTCCGGAAAAAATCCATCAACTTTGCGAAGGAAAAAATATTCAAAAAGTTGCGACGCGTGATATTGCTTGGACATGTTCACATAAACTTAATGGCGCCACGACCGTTTCGGCGACAATGAAAATTGCCCATTTAGCGAATATTTCAGTCTTTGCCACAGGCGGTATTGGTGGCGTTCATCGTAATCTTTCCCATTCACTAGATATCTCAGCCGACCTTTTTGAACTCTCCCGAACACCCGTCATTGTTGTGTCAGCTGGTGCAAAATCCATACTTGATTTATCAAATACTTTGGAGCTTTTGGAGACTTTAAGTGTCCCAGTAATTGGGATGAAAACGGATGAATTTCCTGCTTTTTATAGTCAACACTCAGGGCATAAACTTACGATGTCAACGTCAAGCGCAGAAATGATTGCCAAGGTGTTCCAAGCGAATCGTGCCCTAGACTTGACGTCAGGACTTCTCATAGCAAATCCTGTCCCTGCTGCATATGCAATTTCTGAGGAAAGAATTGAAGCGGTAACAGAAAAACTGGTTCAGCAGGCGGCATCATTAGGCATAAGAGGTAAAGCGCTCACGCCATGGCTCCTTAAACATCTGGTTGAATCAGAGGGGCCTCAATTGCTAGAGACAAATATGGCTTTGGCCATCAATAATATCAAAGTCGCCTGTGAAATTGCAAAAAGCTTGTGACAAGCGAAATCATAGATGCGATTCACACAATGAAATTATCATTCTGAACCCGTACTTAAGACTTGCTCCCACATCATTTAAATCTATATTCTCGTCGCTTTTTTAGATACGATTGAATGAATAAAATAATAATAAATTCTTCGTAATTTCTTTTCGAGGTATGGCTCAGCCCGGCTAGAGCACCTGCTTTGGGAGCAGGGGGTCGCAGGTTCGAATCCTGCTACCTCGACACACTTAAAGTCCATTCGTTATATCAACTTATGGACTTTTTTGTTTTATGGAAAGTAGCGTGATTAAGTAATCAGATAAATACTATTATTTTTGCGAGCGTTTTTAAAGATTTTTTCCATCATTGCACTAAAGATGCCAATATTTTGCTTACTGGAAAAGCTTGGGAGCAGAACCCTCCACTAATACTAACTCATTTTTAAAAAGATTATCCCGTTTCTCCCGTGGAAGAATCAATTTTCGCGCTGAAGCTCTTCTGCAATAAGTTCTGCCTGTTTCAATATGGTCTCGGTAGCCAGCTTCTGCATATCCGGCGGGTAGCCATATTGACGAAGCGTTCTTTTTACGATTACTTTCAGTTTTGCTTTCACACTCTCCATGATAGTCCAATCTATGGAGGCATTCGCTTTGACTTTTTCATACAAAACAACAGCGAGTTCGCGGAGTTTATCCTTTGCCATTAATTCACGGGCGGAATCATTAGAAGCGATGGCAGTATAGAAGGCGTATTCGAAATCAGAGAGTCCCATTTCCTCAGGTTCTTTGTCCATCTGCTGAATCTCTTTACTCAGGTTGATCAATTCTTGAATGACTTCAGCTGCCGTAATGACATTGTTGTGATAGCGTTTGATAGATTCTTCCAGCATGTCCATCAACGACTTACTCTGAATCAGATTCTTCTTGGTTCGGGATTTGATTTCATCGTTGAGGAGTTTCTTGAGAACTTCCAGAGCAATATTCTTGTGCTCCATATTCTTGACTTCCAGGAGGAAATCCTCCGAAAGAATGGAAATGTCAGGCTTCTTGATCCCTGCCGCATCAAAGACATCAATGACTTGTTCAGAAACCAAAGCCTGGTCAATCACCTGACGAATGGCAGTTTCGAGTTCCTCGTCCGTTCTACCTGAACCAGTAGTATCAAATTTGGCCAAACGAGATTTTACCGCTTGAAAGAAGGAGACCTCATCCTTCACATCCATGGCTTGATCATGGGGGATGGCGATAGCGAAAGCCTGGGATAGTGCTGTCACTTCATTGATATACCGTTTCTTACCATCGTTGATACTTAGTATGTGTTCTTCAGCCGCGAGAATCATGGAAAGTTTTGTTCCGGTACCTGCTCCGAAATAGTCTTCGTAAGGGAAGCCGTGATACATCTGAGTGACAACTTCCAGTTTCTCCAACATGAGCTGAACAGCTTTCTCCTGCGCGACAGCTGGGTCACCTTTACCACCGCTATCAGAATAGAAGGAGAGTGCTTTTTTCAAGTCAGATGCTATACCCAGATAATCTACAATGAGACCTCCTGGCTTGTCTTTATAAACTCGATTCACTCTGGCGATGGCTTGCATGAGGTTATGACCTTTCATGGGCTTATCTATGTAGAGTGTATGCAAGGAAGGTATGGAGTTGCAACAATAAAATGGACATAGCGAGAAGTTAGGCTGCATCATTT
>CALBFA010000016.1 GCA_937888365.1 uncultured Fidelibacterota bacterium
TTGCGTACAACATACTTCTTCTCGATGTGTCCGTCAAACTATAGCAACTTCAGACTATCGGCTACAAGATTGCCATCCAAAAATATTTTGCTGTGCCAGCCCTCGTAATAATCTCCCACTGCTATATGTAAACGGGCATCGACTGCACCTATTTGGTAAACTTCAAAAGTGGTCGTATAAATGGGTTCAGGCTCTGGGGGTGGGTTGGGACAGGCCCAGAAAGTTAAAAGTGAAAAGATAAAAACTAAAAGTTGGGTCATTCTCGGTTTAATTACAATGGGTAAAGATGCTCGCTTCATATCGTTCCTAATTTTTTTTGCTCAATTGCGCGGGGATTATAAGCAAAAGCAAAAGCAAAAGCAAAATTTTGTTTAATATTAGTAATTCATTTGAGGGTTATGGAGATTGTTATTCAAATTGGGCTTAGAAATCTACCACCCCTGCCCCTCCTTATCAAGGAGGGGCATTGATGTTTAGGCTTAAGGAATACTTATCTGTGAGAATTAATTGCTAGATTGGGTCTCATAATTAAAAATAATGAAAACCCACGAGACAAATTCCCATCCTTTTTTAAGGAGGGGTGTCACGACGCTATGGGTCGGGGCGGGGTGGTTGCAGTGACAAAACGATTAAATAACAAGTATTGATGGGAATTTTTAAAAACTAGCTTTTCTTTGTGGCTTTGTGGCGGCGCCTGTCCTGAGCTTGTCGAAGGGTGTGAGGTTTTTTATTTCTGCGCGAATCTGTGAAATCTGCGGGTAAGTTATTTTTCGTTGTAAAATAATTTCGGATAATGAGTATGCTTCGACGGTCATCCCAACAAAAGAGTCGGGATTGCTCAGCATGACAATACTTGTTTTTTTCTTTGTGTTTCTCTGTGACTCTCCGTGCAACTCTGTGGTAAAGCTTTTTAACCGCAAGCAATTTGCTTACGTTACTCTTTTTCCTATGATGGGGACTCTTCGACGGACACTCAACTCCGTTTCGTTGCTCGGAGTGACAAGCTTTTCTCCGAGAAAATATGTTTAGTGTTTTCTATGCTTGGACTATGGACTCGTTGAAACGAAAATCATTATTAAATAAAAAAGGCTCCAGAAAACCGAAGCCTTTTTGAAATGCATAAATGTAAAATATTATTTTACAGGTTGAGCAGGAGCTATTTTTGCGTCTGGAAGAATTGCTTCTACTTCGCTATGAGGTCTTGGTATAACATGGACAGAAACAAGTTCGCCCACTTTTTCTGCAGCTGCAGCTCCAGCGTCAGTGGCAGCCTTTACCGCGCCCACATCACCTCTCACCATAACCGTTACAAAACCACCGCCAATTGTTTCTTTTTTTAACAAGCGAACATTTGCCGCTTTCACCATTGCATCGGCAGCCTCTATAGCACCAATCAAGCCTCGAGTTTCTATCATTCCTAAAGCATCTAATGTTGTCGCCACGTAACCCTCCAAAAGGTTTACTAATAATTATTTCTATCCCTTGATGTTAATTATTCTCATTTTACTTGTCAATGAAATTAACATAAATTTAACGTTGTTTTCATGGTGGCGAGACGCTTTTGATGTTTATGTTATCCGCATGCCTCAAAACAATGTATATTTTCTATCAGATATTCATCTCCAAATCGAAATTGACGAGAAAGAAATACGAAAACGCAACCATCTATTTTCACTCCTTGAAAAAATTCAATCTGAAAAAGCAATCTTAGTCATTGTTGGTGATTGGTTTGATTTTTATTTTGAATACGAACATGTCATTACGAAAAACTATTTCGATGTTTTCGTTAAAATGAAAAACCTTCGGGATGCAGGCGTTGATATCTATTATCATAGCGGGAATCATGACTACTGGCTCGGTGATTTTATTACGAACCATCTTGGGATTAAAGTATTCCATGAGCCTGTTACATTAAAATTTGCAGGGAAATCGTTTCACTTAAATCATGGTGACGGACTTTCTAAAGACGATAATAAATATAGAATTATGAAGCGCTTTTTACGTCATCCAGTTATCATTTGGCTTTTTAAGCAATTTCATCCCGATTGGGGCCATCGATTGGCAAAACTAGTTTCGTATAAAAGTCGTGAATATACGCAAGAAACCATCGAATCGCTTGAATCGAGGATTAAAGAAAATCGTATTTATGCTGAATCCATTTTTAAATCGGGTATTGACTATTTTATAACAGGTCATATCCACCTGCCTTATATTGAGTCATTTGAAGACCATACATTTTTAACTATCGGTGATTTTATTCAGCACAATACTTACGGTCATTTTGATGGCAATGAATTAGTACTTAAAACATGGAAATAATATTGATGTCTAATAAATTAATCCCGAAATCAACGAATCGAAAATGCCTATGAAACCAATTTTCAAACGAATCATTACATTACTGATTCTGAGTTTATTTGTTATTTCAATTTCAAATTGTGGATGGAATAAACCGTCTACAAAACTTATTGATAAACGATATACTAAATATCGTAAAGGAAAAAAAGTTGCATTAGATGACATCATTGAGATTTATCAGGATGAAACCGTCGGTGGCGATATTCGTAATTATGCGCTAAAAACTTTGATTGAATCCGATGACCCTGTTGCCAAAAAAGCGATTCGTATGGCCGTAAGTAAATATGAATCAAAAGAGGAAAAACTATTTTTCACCGCCATTCAATCCCTCAGCGATTCAAAATCAACCGATGATTTACAGGCATCGATTCGCGCACTCAATCAAAATGAAGCAAATTATCTAAAAAGTCGCGAAACATTGCTTCGTGTCATTGAAAATCAAGCTGACAATCGTGCGATTCCGTTACTATTGACGGTGTATGGTTCAACAAAAGAGCAATACAACGCATTCGAATATTCCATGACAAAAACCTTAGGAAAAATGGACGATAAGCGGGTTATTCCGATTCTCATTAGTCTCGCAAAGAATAAAAAAGTTAGCTTAAATGTTCGCGAAGCTGCCGTTGAAATTTTGGCGGCTAAAAACGATCCCGCCATTGCAGAAATGCTCGCGGTGATGCTGAAAGATCCAAGTACTCAAGAGCAAGTTCATGATTTAGGAATATCGGTCGTTGAAGATTTAAAGAACGAAAAATTGATTTTGGCGCTCATTTCTGCAATCAATGATGAACAAGTAACTTACCATTCCATGGTGGACGCTATGATCCGTGCGACACAGTCGTTTGAAGATCCAAAAATGATTCCCGTTATGATCAGTGTCGCGAAAGACATCCACCTACCCTCAAGGATACGCAAGCGAGCCTTAAGCAAGCTGGCTCAGCTCAAGGATAAAAAATCGGCTCTGGATCTCGCCAAAATCTTGGACGAAGCGGATGGTTATATTTTCTATGATGAAATTTATGCTATTTTGGTCAATGCAGAAGTTGAGAATTTGGACGATTTAATGGAAAAACAAGCATTGAATGCACAACGTAAATGGACAGGAAAATTGAAATGAAAACTCTCCATTTGACAAAATATCTCTTAATTCTTACAATTTCAATTTTGGGTACATCATCGACATTTGGGCAAAAGCAAGATTCCCTAGCGACACAATTCTTTAAACCAAAAGCGCCTATGAAATCATCTAAAGATGAAATCTCAATTTTAAAACGTGATATTCAAGAAATCCAAGGAGAGCTTGATTATATTCGATCTCAGCAAAAAGAATATGATGACTTGACCTTACCTCAAATCAGAAAAGAAATTCAACGCATCATCAATATTCCTGAGAAAGTCAGTCAAATTAGCCTTTTGAATGGGACGATCGTATATGGCGAAATACTTAAGGAAACCGTCGATGAAATGCTCGTTCGAACACCTATTGGTCTTTTAAGTATTCAAAAAGATAATGTCAAAACAATTTCGGATTTTTCAACAATGAAGCCAGAAATTGAGATAGTTGGCGAACCAATCGAAACTAAATCTTCGGGAAAAATTACGTATAAGGGTTACATCCTAAATAAAGGATTAAGGCGGGCTGATTTTGTCCGAGTCATTTTTAAACTTCATGATGAATCGACAAAAGTTATTACCCAAGATTCGGCTTTTGTTTTTAATAAACCAATTGAACTCCTATCAGGCGTTCGATTAAAGTCATCCATTAACCCAGGTGAAAAACTTCCGTTTACTGTAGAAGTTCCCTTGCCAAAGGGGGTTGTTTCGTCTAACGTAAGCTACCACACTACGAGAGTGGAATTCGAAATATTTGAATAGGTCGTAGTGTTATTTGAAAGTTGGCTTCTATATATCCCACATAGATAAAAAGGGGGCTCTTCCTCGCTGAGCCCCTCCTTTTTATCTCAATAACATCTCCCATTCATGGGAGTTTTTTATTTAAAACGTAAATTCAAACGCTACCGTTGGCATAAAAGGTAAAAGCGCAAATTCTCTATCGTACTGACTACCCAAGACCCAGGCATTTGTTGGAAAATCGGGAGTTGAGGCGTTTGTTAAATTTGATATACCAAATTTAGCCACACCACTTAAAACACCATAATTAAATTTCTTGTATGCACTCATATCAATTCTATGAAAAATATTTTGATTGACCCATTCGTTACTTTGGTCAAGATAACCATTCCCAGAAGCGAGAATCATTGAAACATCAAAGCCATCTACAACAAAGGGTGAAGGGCCACTAAAACTCATTTTGAATGTATGATTTCTTTCTCGCGGATCTTTGATTGTCAAATCGCCATTGCTTAAGGAGCTCCAATGAAATTTATAGTTAATATTTAATGAATACGTATCCCATTGTTGTTCAAACTTTACGTTGGAAGTAAATGAATTGCCCGAGAAACCAGAAATTAACATTGAATTCAAGGATGACACATCAGGCGACCAAACACTGTCCAGAATAGAATATTCGCTGATTCGCTTATATCCAAGTTCGACGGATCCTCGTTGACCTTCTGCATTCATGGCCCATGACTCGACAACAAAATCCCATTCAACAGGAGCCGCTATACTATTGTCAACTGGCAAAATAAAATCATAGATTGGGAAAGATTGTAAGCCTCTAATACTTTCTTGCACAATCATTGATGTATGATGGCTTACACCAAAACCCAAGCCATAAATATTCATGGGTTCCCAGTTTAAACGCAAATAAGGGTCGAAATATGCTTTCCCGATATCATGATTTTGAATAATATTTAACCCGCCAGAGACATCAATATTCTTTTTTAAACCTTGGTGATATTCGGCATTAATATGGCTAAATATTCGACCTTTCGCTGGAAATTTCAAAGATGTACTATCAAAATCCATGAAGCTTGATGTAACGTGTTCAATCGTTGCCCCACCCTTTATAGTACTATTCTTACTCGTAAAATAGTCAGATTCTACGGAGATGAGCGTCGTGTTATATTTCAAACTCAACTCTGATGAAAAGCTACTATCTTTATTTTGGATAAAATTTGCATCGACTAAATCCGCACCATAACCATTATGCGCAAATAATCCTCGCGTTAAAAACTGAGGTGAAATTCTATGTTGAAATCGCATTGAAGCGTAGTTAGTGTACCAATCTGATAATGCATGTTGATTCTCGCTTCCAGTCCAAATCAATTTATCATAGGATAAAAATAAATTCGCAGATGCCTTCGTATCTTCGGATATATCTATCGTGAATTTGCTATTAATGTCATAAAAAGAATAATCTGGCACGGCTCTAAATAAGCCCACCCCATTGGCATTGTCCTTGGCCATAAGAGAGTAAAGTCCATCAAAATCAGCTCTTCTTCCTGACACATACCACGAACCATTTGCAGGATGCGGTCCAGATAATGTTAAATTTGATTCAATCAAACCTAATTCACCATGCCCATCAAGCTGCGTTCTATTGCCTTCATTAAAAATTATTTCGGTTACTTTTGGGGCATTTTTAAATGGTTGAGGTCCCTGAGAAATATTATGATTTTTTACATATTTTAAGCCATCAAGATTAAACGCCTCATATACGGAAAAAAGATGTCGCGTGTTAAATGCAGGGACACCATCAACAAGATATTGAATCTGATCCCCTCCTTTTCGCAATTGTTTTGAGGGTTCAAATTTAATGCGCTTAATGTCCGATTTGATTCCCTCAATATGCGGTCTCTCTTGAATGGCACTGTATGGGAATCCAATATCGATGTAAATGGATGAAAGTACAATTTTATCGGCTATGACGAGTGAGTCTTCAACGAGAACTTCTTTTCCACCGAGGGTCTTTGACATCAAACCTAAAGATAAAACGACATGAGATTCGCTAATATAATACAGTGTTTTATAGGTTGTTTGGTAGCCTATATAGCTCACAATGAGATTAATCGTGTCCTGTTCTATACTTCCTAGGTAAAAATATCCATCGACATTAGACGTCGTACCAAGATACGTTCCAGAAATAACGACGTTGGTAAACGGCAAGGGCTCCAATGTGGCGCTATCATAAATAGTACCCGATATGCTTGATATTTTTGCCATGAGTGTTGACGTCAAAAGCATTAACATTATAAGTATAACTATAAATTTATTATTCATTTATCATTCCATTTTATTAAGTCAGAGTTGCGTGTTTTAAACATTCGTTGATTCATTTACGGATATGTTATTTGTTTCCAGTTCTTCAATCTCCCATTCTCATACTCAAAGCGTGCACTAAAGATTCCATCTTTTTCTAACCATGGAATAAAGATTTTATCACCTTCCCACAAATTTAATTTTTTGATGTCTGCATCAGGAATCCAAGATAGACTTCCTTCTTCTGAATCAATCAAATCCCCTGTACAATCAAAGGCGTTAAAACAGAAGACGAACCAATCCTTTTCCCCATCGAACAGAGGAAATTGAATCATTCCTTTTAAAACGAGTTTACCGACTGTTAATCCTGATTCTTCAAATATTTCCCTTTGAGCGCACATTTCAGGTGTTTCGCCTGGTTCGAATTTTCCACCGAGACCGTTCCATTTCCCTTCGTGATAATCATTCTCTTTTTTATTACGAAATAACATGAGTGTCTTACCATCTTGTTTGATGTAGCATAGTGTTGCAAGTTGTGTTGAGGGTTTATTTTTCACGCTGAAAACCTAATCTAAAAACAGTTTATTCAATCGATTTTCGTCACACTTAAAAAAAAAGAAGTGTATGAATCACTTCCCTTTTTTTATAAAAATATTTTTCACGGCTCTTATTGATTGTCAAGCCAATCTTCAACAAGTTCGTGCATTAATGAAATACCCGTATGAATTTTTAATCTATTTTCATCATTCGTGCCGCGAAGCATGTCCGCATGCAATGCTGCATATTCTTCAAGAAGTTTTGAAACCAGCGTTTTACCTTTTCCTGTCAGGGATATTTTTGCAAAACGTCTATCCTCAGTAGATTGTACTCTCTCAACCAATTTTTCCATAAAAAGACCGTCTATGATGCGCGTTAATCGACTCGGCGACAAACGCATCGTGCGAGCTAATTCTTGCACCGAATACGTTTTACCTTCTTGCATAATTCGCAAGCATCTAAATTCTGCGACTTTCAATCCATGATCTTTTGTAAACATTTTTTCTTTTGCTTCACAACAGCGCAGTAAATCAAAGGTAAGATTGGTTATGGCGACGGCTTGTTCATATAATTTTTCAGACATTTTTTGCTCGCTTTATTTCATTTTTTTGCATTAGCATTAATTGTGTAATTTAATACTTGTCATCTGGCAATATTTTATGTTTAATTTTGAGAAATAAAACAATTATTTTTTGTTAATATTATTGAATTAGCCGTCAAAAACTTAATTAATTATTAACAAAAAAGCTCCTGAAAACCAAGAGCCTATAGAAAATGGAATGGAAGGAAGTTTAAATATCTATTTCTTTACCCATTGATTTTGCAAGCATCACTTGAATCGCTTTTTGCGCATGCATACGATTTTCAGCTTCGTCAAAAACGACAGAATTTGGTCCATTTAAAACCTCATCGGTAATTTCTTCACCGTAATGTGCAGGTAAGCAATGCATGACAAGGGCATCAGATTTTGCGTAGGATAGCAATTCATTATTTATTTGGAATTTTGCAAAATCGGTCAAACGTTTGTTTCGCTCGTCCTCTTGTCCCATTGATGTCCAAACATCTGTATAAAGGACATCGGCGTTTTTCACGGCCTCAATTGGATCACGAACAATTTCAATCTCGCTCAATCCAGCTTTTCTAGCGCGTTCAAGCGTCGTCGGATCAGGGTCATAGCCCTCTGGTGCTGCTAATACAAAGTGATAAGGTACAACAGAAGCGAAGTTTAAAAAGCTATTGCATACGTTGTTGCCATCACCAATAAAAACAATTTTTTGCCCTTCAACTTGACCGTGATGCTCCGTAATCGTCAGCATATCCGCCATAATTTGACAAGGATGATTATAGTCTGTAAGACCATTAATGACGGGGACGGTGGCATATTCAGCCAATTCTAGAATGTGTTTATGCTCAAAAAGTCGTGCCATAATCCAATTGTTATATCGAGACACAACTCTCGCAATATCCTTTACAGCTTCTCGTTTTCCGATGCCAATATCATTGGGACCAAGATATAACGCGTGTCCGCCAAATTGAAACATACCCGTTTCAAAACTAATGCGTGTTCGAGTCGAAGGTTTTGCAAAAATCATCGCCATACTTTCACCGGCAAAATAGTGGTGAGGACGTTGAGCTTTGACATCTGCTTTAAGTTTTTTTGCTATTTCAAAGGTTTCACTAATTTCAGATTTACTAAAATCTGTGACGGCTAAAAAGTCTCTTTTCATTTATTCTCCGTAATAATTCTAAAGGATATATTTACTCAAGTCGATGTCCTCAACTGAATCTTTGAAAGCATCCTGTACATTTTTCTTTGTAATCTTGATGACTTTCTCTGCACGTTCAGGTAATTCGAACATAACGTCTTCAAGGAGTCGGCTCATAATAGTTTGTAAACGTCGGGCTCCTATATTCTCAATGCGTTCATTCACTTCAAAAGCGACGCGTGAAATTTCATCAATAGCGGTCTTCGTAAATGTTATAGTTGCACTTTCGGATTCAAGCAAGGCCGTGTATTGTTTAATAAGTGCCGATTTTGGTTGAGTCAATATTTTGACAAAATCTTCTTTTGTTAAATTATCCAATTCGACTCGAATAGGAAAACGTCCTTGTAACTCCGGAATTAAATCTGATGGCTTTGTCATGTGGAAAGCACCCGCGGCAATAAATAAAACATGATCTGTTTTCACAATGCCATATTTTGTTTTCACTGAAGTTCCTTCAACAATCGGTAAAATATCTCGCTGAACGCCTTCTCGCGAAACATCAGGTCCACGTCCACCTTCGGAGGATGCTATCTTGTCTATTTCATCAAGAAATACAATACCTGCTTGCTCAAGACGTACAACGGCCTCTGCCTTAATTTTTTCTTGGTCGAGCAATCTATCCAACTCTTCCTGCGTTAAAAATTTGCGTGCTTCAGCGACACTTAGGCGTCTCGTTTGTTTCTTTTTAGGGATGGCATTTTCCAGCATATCTTGAAGATTAATCCCCAAATCTTCCATACCAGCGGGACCGAATACTTGCATACTTGCTGACGGAGTGTTCATCGTAATTTCAATCTCTCGCGATTCGTAATCACCCGCCATCAAGCGAAGAAACAATTTATTTCGTGTTTTTTGATATCTCGAATATTCCTCAATTTCTTCATCATTTTGCTTAACGGGCGTCAGTAAATAATCCATTATGCGATCATTTGCTCTATCAATGGCTTTTTCTTGGACATCGTTCTCGTGCTCAGTTTTAACGATATTGTAGCTCACATCCGCCAAATCTCGAATCATGGATTCGACATCGCGACCCACATAGCCAACTTCTGTAAATTTGGATGCCTCAACTTTAATGAAGGGGGCTTGAGAAAGGCTGGCAAGACGGCGAGCGATTTCTGTTTTCCCAATCCCTGTCGAACCAATCATAATAATATTGTTGGGCATAATTTCATCGCGTATTTCGCCAGTGACTTGTTGTCTTCGCCATCTATTTCGTAATGCAATTGCAACGGAGCGTTTCGCATCACCTTGCCCGATGATGTACTTATCTAATTCTTCAACAATTTGTTGAGGTGTTAAATGTTCATATTTCATATTTATTTGAGTTCTAATACGGTTATGTTGTTATTGGTGTAAATACAAATACCTGATGTGATTTCTAATGATTGCAGGACTATATCTTTCGGTACTTTTTTCCCCGCTTTGATAAATGCTCGTGCCGCCGCTGTTGCATACGGACTACCAGACCCAATGGAAAAAACACCGTCATCCGCTTCGATAACATCGCCAGTTCCACTAATAATGAGACCATTATCTTTGTCCATAACGATGAGAAGCGCATCAAGATTTCTAAGTACTTTATCCATCCGCCAATCTTTCGCCAACTCAACAGCAGATCGGACTAAATCGCCTCGAAATTCGTCTAATTTGCCTTCGAATTTTTCAAATAATGCAAATGCATCAGCCGCCGCTCCCGCAAAACCCGCTAATACTTTACCATCGTAAAGCGTTCTGACTTTGGAAGCTGAATGTTTCATGATCGTATCACCCAATGTGACTTGGCCATCGCCACCCAAGGCTGTTTTTCCATTTATTTGAATACCAAGTATGGTTGTTGCTCTAATTTGTTTCATAATTTTTCGTTTCTTTTTTTCATAAATATTTCGGGCAAAATATAGCGGAAAAACATGTTTTACCAACCGCTTTCAAGTTTCATTTTTTTTAAGAATAATTGAAATATTTTATCAAGTTTCCATTGCTGATAATCACGATAATAGCTTGAGAATACAGATGAAAGAATAACAATGAATGAACGTTAAGTGACTTCCATTTAGGCAAATTTTTGCGCCGCTGAAATGCCCGCTAACCAACCTGTTGAAAAGGCAGCTTGCAAATTAAAACCACCCGTATCCGCTTGGACGTCTAACATCTCACCTGCCATAAATAAATCCTGAACAAGTTTTGACTCCATTGTGTTGGGATTAATTTCTCGCGTATTTACACCTCCCGCGGTAACAATCGCTTCTTCAAAAGGTCTTGGCTTATCGATTTCAATCATAAAATGCTTAAGCCAATGCACAACTTTTTTTCGTTCTTTCTGTGTCAATGTATTGGCTAATTTTTTCCCATTAATTTCGTTTTGAATCACACAAATCGTTACAAGTTGTGAGGGAAGTAAACCTCTCAACATGCTTTCTAGACTTTCTTTACCTCGCTCAGCGATGTCTCGTAACAATCGAGTATGAAGCTTTTCAGAGTCCAATGCTGGTTTAAAATCCACTTGTAGATTAACTTTTTTACCTTCCTTCAGAGCCGCGACAATCGTAAAACTCAAATTCAAAACAATCGGACCTGTAACGCCTGTTTCATGGAATTCTAATTCACCAAAAGCGTCCGATTTCTTTTTTCCGTCAATGAATAATTGGCAATTGACGTTACGTAGATGGAGTTCATTTAGGCTGTTTATAGTTTCATAATTTAAGACATCAAAAGGAACGAGAGCGGGATGAATTGGAATTATTTTATGCCCGACGCTTTGGGCAAACAGATAGCTATCACCGCTAGAACCCGTAGCAGGATAGCTCGCACCACCGGTTGATAAAATCACAGCATCCGCGAAAAAAGTCCGTTCTGCTGTTTTAACACCAATAACTTTTTCATTTTCAATCACGAGACTTTTAGCAGGTGTTGATGTTAAAATTTCGACATCTAATTTCTTCAACCAAGCCAGCAAAACTTTTAGGACATCAGATGCTTTACCACTTTTTGTAAAAACCCGACCCCCTCTTTCATCGACCATTTCCAGACCAAGATTATATAGAAAGTTTTTTAGTTCAGTATTAAAAAGTGCATTAAAAGCAGGTCTCATAAATTTGGATGTCCGTCCAAAGTGAGGCAAAAATTCGTCAAGATTTGTGAGATTCGTAATATTGCAGCGACCTTTACCTGTAATAACAAGTTTTCGAGCGGGACGTTTCATTTTTTCCAATATGATGACTTTTGCGCCATTTTCAGCTGCTTTCCCAGCAGCTAAAAGACCTGCGGCTCCTCCGCCAACAACAATAATAATTGGTTTAGACATATTTCCTCATAAGTAGTACAACTTGAGTCGCAGAATGAAAACCAACGGTCTTTACGCGCTCACGCAATTCCTCCCCCTTTTCAAAAAAATTTTGGTATTTGCTACTATTTTGGGCTCGTTTCTGGTACAGTTCAATGATCCCTCACAAATAATCGATCGTCTCTGTGTCTGTTGGGTTTTCGTCCAAATTTGTGATTTCTTGAACGTCGATGGTTTTCAGAAGGGCGTGTTCATTCATCTCAATAAGATTCTGTTGCGAAAATGTTGGATGATGGACAATGCCGCATTCCGTATCAATTTCACCCCACCAATGATGCAATAGTACATGGGTCATTTGGGTTTCCGTTTGCTTATCCGAGACCATTTCATTGATTAGAATATGTCCATCAGATTTGAGTGTCGTGACCATTTTATCTAAAATATTTGTGTAATTATTGAAATGATGTATAGAATTTGAAATCGTGATTAGATCGAAACTTTCAATCGAAAAAGCAAGTGCATTGGCATTCATACAAATCGGAACGATAGAGGCATCCGACAAGGTTTGCTTTATGTGCCTGAGCCCTTGTAAACTTGTATCAATCCCGATTAATTGGGCATAGTTTTTTAAACCGAAAGAAAGTTGTTTTAAGAAGCTACCACCGCCAGTCGCGATATCTAAAACATTCGGCGCAGATATTTTTTTTAATATAGCTTGGAGTTTATCCAGGGGTTTGTCCTTATTTTCATATTTACTTTAAATTCAAAATCGTATGTCTATTGTGTCAGTTTCTATCAATTTCCATACTTCCAATGCAATGTATAAATATTTAATGTAATACGAAGCAAAGAAAAATGAGAAAAAGTTAACTTTTTTCGATTTTTCCCCTTCGGCGGCCAAATCCACAACGAATTTTATACACCTATTGAAGAAAGCTTTTCCAGTCGTATCTTGGATGGATGAATCCCTTGGGAGCATAAATTCAACTTCATAGTAGGGATACCCTATAATACAATCCATTCCTAGAGAATCCGAAACGGGACAAGGCACTATAGAGCCTGCTGGTTCTCCACCATCACCTAAATAGCGTAGACTATCATCTGTACCATTCACAACCATAAACTGTGCGAAAATGGTACTGTCTTGATAGAATGTATCCGTAAGCTCACCGGCGCTATTGGTGATTTTTAATTCAAAAATAATGCTATCGGGTGGAATTCTTTCAGAAAATGGTGTGCTTATATTTTCATCACAATTAGACAACAATAATACGATGAACAAGCTCAGTAATAATTGTTTTTTTCATCATTAAACTCCCTTTCGTCTTTTGGGCTTCAATTCCATTGTTAGTTACATTTTTCAATGGAATATAAACAAGGGCAAAATTATTTGAATTAGAAATGAAAACTCAAACCAAGCAGCACTTTACTGGAAATTTCATGAAAATAACCCGTCAGAGTCGCTCCATCAATATACTGATCAGCTCCATCGTCCCGTGTCTCTATTTGTTCTGAGAATCTGCGCTGCCATCCGATATTTACGCCCGTCATTGTTTCCGCTGAAAGACTAAAATTTTGATAGAAATACCAATCAATTCCTATAGAATAAAGAATACCGCCACTTATATAAAGAGCTGTACTCTCGGAGGATCGATTGTCTAAGTTGGCTTTTTGCGTTGTATAAAGAACATCAAGAACAGGCCCAAAACCTTGATATAATTTCAAATTCTCTCGTAAAGGAACAAAATTTAAGCGTTGATGATAAACCTGAAATGAGTGTCGCGTATTGGTAAAACCTGTGTTATAGCTTGTATCCTGATAAGTTGTATCATCTAAAATAACCTTATCAAGAATTTCCCCCTCTTCGGTTTGTGCGATATCAAATATTGAGAAAGCTGTCCGATGGGCAATTTCAGGAGTTTCAAATTTTACATAAGTCAAAGCCGTGCCTAAACTTGAATATAAGGAAAAATTCCTCACTGAAAATTGAATCGCATGGGGATGCTCATCGATAAAGTCATCAATCTGAAACCTTGTACTATCCTGACTCCAGGCCATGACAGGTATCATAAGGAATAGAATTTGAGCTAAATATTTCATACAAATGTCTCCTATCAACTATTTAATTTGAAGTCAAGATAATGCGCTAATTTTTTTGCGCAATAAAAAAGGGGCTACTAACAGCCCCTTTGACGGAATATTATAGGCGACTTAACAGCGAGAATATCCGCAATTATGGCAGGTTACGCAGCCAGATTCATGAAGTAGCGTAGCTCCACACTCTGGGCACGCGATCATTGTTTTTGAGGTATTTTCTTCGCCATCCGTACTCTCACTGCCCAAAATATCAAAACCGGGGCTGGAAGTAATCGTTGTATTTGCCGATTTAAATGTCCGAGTATCAACGACACCTTTGGCTGATTTATTTTTTGGATATTCTTTAAGGTGATTTTCCATGGCTTTACCAATGGCATCCGGCGTCGATAAAATCAGAGTTCCATTTTCCCAAACTGGGTTCGGACCACTGATGCCTTTGAGTTGTTTAATAACCTCGTTGGCATCAATCCCAGAGCGTAAAGCCAATGAAATAAGACGGCTCATAGCTTCGGCTTGAGCGGCGGCATTACCTCCCGCTTTTCCGATTGTTGTAAAGACTTCGCTAAGCCCCTCTTCATCATGATTAAGCGTTATATAAAGCGTTCCTTCTCCTGTCCGAACTCGACGCGTTACACCGTATGTTTCTTTGGGTCGCGTCCGAGGATGTAAAACAGGTGGTTCGGCATTCATGTTAGCTTCAGATTTTGGTGCTTCTTTTTTTCTATCTGTAATTAATATGCCGTCACGCGAACCTTCTCTATAAACGGTGATGCCTTTTAGGCCAGATTTATAGGCACTCATATAGATATCTGAAACCGTTTCAACGCTTGCGTCTTGAGGCAAGTTTACAGTCGAACTAATGGATGCATCGATATATTTTTGAATAATACTTTGCATCTTTACACGCTCAAATGGATCAATATCATGGGAGGTTACAACATAAGAAGGCAAATCCTCATCACTGCCAAATTTTTGAGCGAGAGAGTTGTGTACGACTTTATATTCTTTAAACTCATCGCCATGAATGGAATTTTCTTTAACGCGACGTTTGTAACTCGTTGCAAAAATGGGTTCAATACCGCTTGTTACTTGTGCTACTATCCCACCAGAACCTGTTGGAGCAACCGTCATAATAGTGGCGTTACGAATGCCGTCTTTTTTAATAGAAGCTTGTAATTTCTTCGGCAAATTTTGGATGAATTTACTCTGGCTATATCCTTCCCATGCAAAATTAGGGAAAATACCTTTTTCTTTTGCAAGCTCTACGGATGTTTCATACGCCACATCTCGCATCGTTTTCATCACATCTTCAACTATTTCGAGAGATTCATCAGAGCCGTATTTGAGACCTTGCAAGACGAGCATATCACCCAATCCCAAGAGTCCCAAACCCACCCGACGATCTTTTAATGCATTCTCTTTTTGGATATCCAAAGCATGGCGATCGACGTTATAGTCAATCACATTATCCAAAAAACGTATCCCTGTTGCAACGGTTGTTCTAAATTCATCCCATTCAAAATTGCCATTTTCATCGACGAAACGAGCCAAGTTGACAGCACCTAAGTTGCACGCGCCACCATCGGGTAAAGGTTGCTCTCCGCATGGATTTGTGGAAACAAGCGGGCTACAATATTCTGCATTGTGAAAATCTTTCATAGTGTCCCAAAAAATAATGCCCGGCTCAGCACTCGCATGGGCGGCCTTATTGATTTTCATCCACAAATCTTTCGCTTGAATTGTATTGTAAACTTCATCGCCCCATTTTAATTCGAATGTTGAATCTTGATCAACAGCCTCCATAAATTCGTGGGTTAAAAGAACTGAAATATTCGAATATTGTACTTTTTTTAAGTCTCTTTTTATATCAATAAAATCAGAGATATCGGGATGGTCTACACGAATCGTTTGCATATTGGCACCGCGTCGTCCATGTTGCGCAATCGTGTTGGTGTTTTCACTAAATAAATTCATAAAACCAACAGGACCACAGGATTCTCCACCCGTTCCATTAATGGCTGAACCTTTGGGGCGTAAAACACTTAAATCATGTCCACAACCACCACCATATTTATACGTACGACCTTCTTCGCGAATGGCATCGTATATTGCACCTATTGAATCATTTTTGATAGCGACTACATAACAATTATTGAGAGTGGAATTAATGTCTTTACGTCCAGCGCCGTGCATAATACGACCGCCAGGAACAAATTTAAAATTATATAACATATCATAAAATCGAGATTCCCATTTTTCATGATCTGTCTCTAAACCTGCCATTGCATGGGCAATGCGACGCCACATATCTGCAGGCGATTTTTCTCCAGGTGCTAAATACTTGTCTTGTAAAACTGTTTTTCCTAGGTTGTCTTGACCATAATAAACATCAATATTTTCGCCGTCCTGATGTAATGACACAATTTTTGAATCGGTTTTTGAATGTTGAACGACATGACTTGGAAATATTTCATGCTGACTTGGTATATGAATCGTTTCTGACATTTAGTAATCCCTTGTTTGAATTTTCTCTCTCGACGACTAACTTTTTTAGACAGTAACTCCCCGAACTAAAATAATCTCTTTACATCCCACTAAGTTTTATTTACTAGAACTCTTCTCCTGCACGAGAGTCATTCACTACTCTAAAAAAGCGAGGTAAATATATTTGGTCTTGAAAAGAGGGGCAAGATTTTTGTGATAATACGCTCAAAATATTGTAGTCGTTATTTTTTTACAACTATATATAGTTTATTCATCCCTAAGTTTATGTTTTTCTTTGCCTCTTATTCCAACGAATTCATTTCTCATTAATTTTTCAAAACAAATTTTTTAAAAAGACTTCCTCAATGCTTGTTCTTTGTAAAAATCTAAGGATGCTTTTTACATTTATTTTCTTTGATTTTTTTTGAGCTCACCCATAGCGGAATTTTTTACCACTTCACTTTGAAATTGAGTCTCTTTTAGTGACGTTTTTTAGAGCCCTATTGGAAGAATACCTAAAAAGTAAAAATAATTCCATCAAAAAATCGTGAATGCGAAAATTTCACTAAGCAATTAGAGCTAGAATTTTTTAGCTTAAGAGTAATATCTTGCCAAAACCATTACCTCAGACTACACTGCATCGATGGCTAAAAAACGATATTGCCTGAAGCAAAATAAAGCCAATCGCGTTTTTCAAAACCCGAGGAGACATCATGATTGAAATTGGGAAATTAAATACACTGGAAATTATTAAAGATGTTGATTTTGGACTCTATCTAAGAGGCGATGAATCACAAGAAATTTTACTCCCCCGTGAGTACAGACCTAAAACCTATAATATCGGAGATGAAATCGAAGTTTTCATATACCGAGATTCAGAAGACCGCATCATCGCCACAACTTTAACACCTAAAGTCCAAGTCGATGAATTTGCGTATCTCAAAGTTATTATGACGAATCAAATAGGCGCTTTTTTGGACTGGGGTTTACCAAAAGATTTGTTTGTGCCGTTTCGTGAGCAACAGAACGAAATGATTGATGGCCAATTTTATGTCGTGAGAACTTATTTGGATGAAAGAACGAAACGAATTGTCGCTTCATCACGGCTTAATCTGTTTTTAGACGATTATTCCGATCAATACAATTACAACCAAGTTGTTAAAGTTATGATCGCAGAAAAAACGGATCTTGGCTATAAAGTCATTGTCGATGATGATTGCTGGGGCCTGATTTATAATAATGAGATTTACCAAAAAATTGAATTAGGGCAAGTTATTAAGGCTTATATAAAGAAACCTCGACAAGATGGAAAAATTGACGTTGTACTTGAAAAACCTGGATATGATAAAGTTACGGGCCATGCTTTAACAATTTTAAATGCGATTGAAGCCAATAAAGGCTTTTTAGCGATTACCGACAAAAGTGAACCCGAATTAATTTACAGTCAATTCTCCATGAGTAAAAAAACATTTAAAAAAGCCATTGGTTCCTTATTTAAAAATCGATTTATTTTGATTGAGGAGGACGGTATAAAATTAACCGAGAGTTACGAAATCGCCCTGAAAAAAAAGAGAATGAAAAATGTCTAGACAAAAAGTAATGTTTGCGCACAAACTCCCGTTTAGGACGACCCTTTCGGTTCGAGTAAGCGATTTAAATTATGGCGGACATCTCGGGAATGACGCCATTTTAGGAATGATTCAGGAAGCTCGAATTCAATTATTAAATCAGTTTACGTATACAGAAACAAACCTCGATGGCGTTAGCCTCATCATGACGGATGTCCATATTAATTACTTAGGCGAGGCATTTTTAGGCGATAATCTTGAGTTTCGACTCGGGACATCTGATGTGAAAGATCGTTCCTTTGACATGCTTATTGAAATTCATCGTTTGGCAGATGCTAAAATTATTGCAAAAGCTCGTACATCCTTTACCGCCTTCGATTATACAAAGCACTCTAAATCACGATTCTCTGAAGCGGTGCAAAAAAAATTAATTAATCTGAAATGAACTAAAAATTCTCTTAGGAAAAAATTTTAAGCAATTGCCCTTGAATTACCTTCGTTTCCAAATAGATTCCTAATTCATGGGAAAGCTCACTTTAAAAAATTGCGTCTTTTATGGTTACCACGGTGTTCAGGACTTTGAAAAAGAATTGGGGGGACGTTTTGAGGTTGATGTTCGCATTTCCTACCCTTTTAGCCGCTGCACCGAAAATGATGATCTCAACCATGCTATCGACTATCAGTCGGTTTATGAATTCGTCAAACAATGCGTTACCCAGCATAAATTTCATCTTGTCGAAACATTATCGGAGCTGATTGCAAATGGCATTCTCCAAAATTTCGATGTGGAAGAAGTCACCATAACGCTGCGGAAAACGAAAGTCCCAATAAATGCAATTATGGATTATGTTGAAGTGGAGATTACGCGCAATAAGGTTCAAAATTAATGGCTAAAGTACTATTAAGCCTAGGTGCAAATATTGGGAATCCAAATAAGCAACTCAATGACGTTATTTCGAAATTACGAGAGCAGTTCCCGAAACTTAAACAAAGTTCAATCTATGAAACCGAGCCTGTTCGAGCCAATCCAGATCTTAACTTTTTAAATATGGGCGTTTCATTTGATACCGTACTTTCGCCGATTAGTCTTCTTGATTTACTCATGAGTATTGAAAATAATGTCGGTCGAATTCGGACCAAAGGCATCATGAACGAGCCACGACTCATCGATATAGACATTATTTATTTCGGCGATTTCATCAGTAATACCAGCAAACTTAATATTCCGCATCCAAGAGCGCATGAACGACGTTTTGTCCTCGAACCTTTGGCCGAAATAGAACCCGAATTTATTGATCCCATTCACGGTATTTCAATCGCATTATTATTGTCCCGTTGCAGCGACACACACTGGGTTAAAAAGCAGGCTGATGCATTAATGGATGTTGCGTGAGTAACCAATATTACATCGCCGTTGAAGGCGTTATCGGCGTTGGGAAAACCAGCTTGGCCCGTTTACTTTCAGAACACCTAAATGCTCGCATGGTTCTCGAAGAATTTAAAGAGAATCCATTTTTGGCGGATTTCTACAGCGACAAATCGCGCTATGCATTTCAGACGCAATTATTTTTTCTATTGAGTCGCTACAAACAGCAACTCAACCTTCATCAAATTGATCTTTTTCAGCAGACGCTTATTACAGATTATACCTTCCAAAAAGATCGTTTGTTTGCCTATTTAAATCTCGATGAAAATGAGATGATGCTCTATGATAAGTTGGCGGAAATTTTGGAATCCAATATTGTTTCGCCAGATTTAGTCATCTATTTACAGGCCGATACGGAACGCTTACTCTATAACATTCGTAAACGCGGACGTGATTTTGAAGCCACTATCACGCGTGATTATATCGAAGCATTGAACAAAGTGTATAACGATTATTTCTTTCATTATACACAGTCGCCTCTCCTCATCATTAACGCAACCGATATTGACTTTGTAAATCGCGAAGAAGACTTACAGGACCTTATTCGCACCATTCGACAAGAGCCCTTTGCGGGTTCAAAATTTTATAATCCGGGGAATTCGTTTTGAAATTTCTTTTCATTATTTTTCTTATCTATTTATTTGGAAAAATGCTTGGCTCCGTTATACGTAGCGTCAGTACGCAATATCTTAATAAACACACCGTCGATGCTAGAGAAACCGACTCTAAGCCAAAAATCAACATCAATAAAAATGAAATTGAAGATGCTGATTTTGACGAAGTAGATGAATAATATTTAGCAATAAAAAAGGCCGCCTCAAATTGAGATGGCCTTTACTCTTTCGTATAGATTTAATACTATTTTAGATAAATAACTTTGCGGGTTTCATGGAATGTATTGCCCGTTTCTTTAGTGGTGGCAGAAAAATTAATCAAATAAACGCCTCCAGGTATTGAAATTCCTAGATTATCAACACCATTCCATTGGAAAGAATATTGACCTGCGTTCTGATTCTTATGGGCAACATAAACAGCATCACCTGATACATCATAAACACACAAACTAACGCGTGATTCGTTGGGAAGCTGATAATCTAAATTAACAGTAGGATTAAATGGATTTGGATAAGCATTTCCCAAAACAAATTGTGATGGAATTGAAGTCAGGTTATGATCAACAACAACTTTACTCGTACCTCCTCCTGATAGCACGCCCGAAAATGTGGAAATATTCGTATAGCCATTTGATTCAATTAATCCATCACCCGAAACCGCTCTTACTTTATAATAGTATGTTTGACTACCGAATTTTGATTTGATAATAGCTTCATCTTCATAACTGGTTGCACTCAAATTAGAGGCAATTTTATAGTAAGTTGAACCTCCACTTGAACGGTAAATATCATACTCAGCCACACCCGCAGGTTCAGCACTTGCGGTCCATGTTAAAAGAGGATGAAGTGCATTGGAGGTGCTTATTTGTAAATTGCTCGGGTCTGTGGGTTGGAATTTATTTAGACCAGGTTCTCCCATTCCTTTTATTTCCCAAATTCTATTTATTTCCGACGCCAAAAACCAAGGAGAATAACTTTCACCACCGTCTGAACTGATCTAAAAGTTATCCGAGTTATAATTATACTTAATCCATATATCAAGTTGTTGGCCTATTGGTGTACCAAGTTCTATATACCGCCCAATTCTATCATCTCTATAATCAAGGTAAATATAGGAGTCGTTTACGGATAATTTATATAGACCATATGCAAAATTATCTATATTTTCATGTTGCGACCAGAATACGTTAAAACCACCAGACGTAGTATTATTGTTTAATGCCGTATGACTTAAAGTAGAATAGTCACTTGTTAACCACGCATATATATTTGAATAGGGCATAAAACCTTCTATATTGCTTTCCCAAACCGATGATTCTGAAGTCATTATAAATTCAGTTGTTTCATATGGATGATATGGATCATTTGCGTAAAGAAATATTTCAACAGCTGGTGATGCACCCTTTACCCCTCCCAAAAAAAAGGGTGATATTATTAGAATCGTTGTTAATAATGTTTTCATCAATTTATTCCTCTTAATTTCATTCTATTATAAAAATTGCTCCAGGATAGTTGGACCATGTCGGATAAATTATTTTACCATCGGAGGTAATTGCAGCAGATGGTCCCAAGGCTCTTTCTACGTTATCTCTTATAATCCATTCAAGATTTCCATCTTGATTGACTGCCAATATTTGAAGTTCATGAATAGTTAAACTCCTTGCTCCCACATACACCGTATTATTTGCATCGCATATTAAAGGGCAGTTAGATTGGACGCTTTCTTCAAAACCATATTTCCACCTTAATTCTCCATCATTTGTAAATGAATAGAGGGTATCAGAAGCAAAATAAATATTGCCATCATGGTCGATGGTGACCTCAGTGTTATCCCATATTAAATCACAGATTATTGGGTATTGCCAACGAATTTCCCCCTCCGAATTAATTGAATAAAGAATTCTATTGTCCGTTCCCATTATTGGAACACCAGGGACAAAATATAAATTGCCATCATTATCAACAACAGGCGATGATAGTAGTGTCTGATTACCAAATGTCCACTCTATGGATTGCGTTTCAATGTTTAGAGCTATAATAGACACTGAATTATAGGCCTGTAGGTAAATTGTTCCTCCATCAGGAGAAAATGTTGGAGCCGTGTCGTCACCATTAAGAAGACGAGTATCCTGCAATCGCCATTGAACCTCGCCATTCGGATTCACTACATTTAGCTGACTATTGTCATCAATAGAATAGAAATTCCCTTCTTTATCTATGTTGGGTTCCACGTTGTTTGTTCGGCTTCCAATTGTTTCTAAAACCCGTATTGAGCCATCCAATTCCAATGCCGCAAATTTTGTCCCTTCTATAATGTAAATAATGCTATCGCAACTAATCAAAGGAGTACAAGAACCTGAAGAATAAAGATTTCGAAAAATTTCTTCTCCATTTGTTTTGAAGCTAAAAACCTCCCCTTCGGTTGATGTAATAATGGTTGAATCATAGCCCACCACAACACCACTCTCACTTGGGTTAGCTAAAATTTTCCTCACACTTGGTGTAGAAACAGGACCTACAAATTCACTTCTCCCAGTGGATTGTGGGTCATGATGAAACATCGGCCATGGGCTATCAGCTAGACTGGGCCAATCGATTGGGTGTTGCTCATAGGGGTTTACGATAACATCTTCCTCAGGTGGTTTTGGGCAGGCCACAACGAATAATGACACTAGGAGGGTTGTGATTAATAGAAACTTTTCTCGTTTCATTTCTTGAGTCCTTTCTTTTCAATGCTTTGATAAGCGACGGAATCTAAGCAAGGGCAAGGGCAAGGGCAAAAATATTTTTGTTGGGAGTGTCAAAATAACTGGGTCTGAAAGGGCCGTAATGAGTTGTGTGATAGA
>CALBFA010000017.1 GCA_937888365.1 uncultured Fidelibacterota bacterium
AAAGATTTTTATGATTCAAACAAAAGTATTTAACACAGTGAAAAAACCAAATTTAAAAGAAAAAGAAAGCATTATTAACTTCTTATTTGAAAACCTGCAAGAGTATGGCGATCCAAAGTCTGACATAGAAAAATGTATGGATTACGCATTGAAAGAGACGCCCTCCTTTGGCGGTTTTGTTTTGGTGTCATTTTTTGAAAATGAGATTTCGGGTGTGGTTATCGTCAATCAAACGGGGATGAAAGATTATATTCCAGAAAACATCTTGGTTTATATTGCAACGCATAAAAAGCACAGAGGCAAAGGAATCGGGAAAGCATTAATGCAAAAAACCATCGAATTGGCCGAAGGTAGCATTGCATTACACGTAGAGCCTGATAATCCAGCACGATTCTTATACGAAAAAGTAGGTTTTAGCAGTAAGTATATCGAAATGCGATTGAAAAAATAACGATGCATTACATCGACATTTCAATATTTGTACTCTACATGGCGTCTATGCTTGGCGTAGGCATCTATTTTCTAAAACGCAATAAATCGCAAGATGACTATTATGTGGGAGGTCGGGAAATGACGTCGCTGCATATAGGATTGTCCGTTGTTGCCACAGATGTTGGTGGTGGATTTTCTATAGGACTAGGGGGTTTAGGCTTTTTAATTGGTCTTTCTGGCAGTTGGATGCTTTTTACAGGCATCGTTGGCGCATGGATCAGCGCTATCTTACTTATTCTCATGATATATCCTCTCGCTAGAAAACACAATTTTTTAAGCTTTCCCGAAGTGCTGAACCACTTCTACGATAGAAAAGTCGCTATTGTGGCCGGCATTATCTCTTTAATCGGTTATATCGGATTTACCAGTTCTCAAGTATTGGCTGGCGCTAAATTAGCGGCGGCAACTTTTCCCTCCATAACGATTGTGGATGCTGTATTATTGATGGGAGTTGTCGTCATTGGCTATACGGTTCTTGGTGGGCTCAAAGCCGTCATATATACCGATACCATACAATGGATTATTCTTATGCTGGGTTTAATTCTAATTGGTATTCCATTAGGCTTCATAAAAGTTGGCGGTTGGGATGCGATTCGGACTTATTTACCGAGTAACTTTCTGAGCCTTACCAATATTTCTGCTATTCAATTTATCAACTGGATTATAACCATCGTTCCCATCTGGTTTGTGGGCATGACCTTGTATCAACGAATTTATGCTTCAAAAGATGAGAAAACGGCAAAAAAGGCATGGTTTATTGCGGGCTTGTTTGAATGGCCCATCATGGCATTTATGGGCATTACTTTAGGATTATTGGGCAGGGTTGCCTTTGAACAAGGAATGTTTACTGAGTTTGGGTATGCTCCCGGCAGTCCTATAGATGCAGAAATTGGATTGCCTTTGCTCTTAACGCATATTTTCCCTGTTGGCTTGATGGGCTTACTTATGTCCTCTTATTTTTCGGCAATCATGTCAACGGCTGATAGTTGTTTGATGGCGGCATCGGGTAATTTCATAACGGATATATTAAGGCTTTCAAAACAAAACTCTCGGAGCATTCGGTATTCACAATTAGCAACATTAGCGATTGGGATACTGGCCATTCTTTTAGCGACCAAAATGCAAAGCGTGCTTGATTTGATGTTATATTCTTATGCCTTTATGGTTTCTGGGCTCTTTGTTCCTGTGTTGGGTTTTATGTTTTTGAAAAAACCATCTGCAAATGCCGCGCTGTATTCGATGCTTTTTGGAGGAGGAACGACTTTAGTTCTTATTTTAATCAAAGCCGTCTTGCCTTTTGGTTTAGATGCAAATTTCTTCGGCATTACTATTTCAGCTCTCGTCTTTCTGCTTATCCAATCATTTCCCATGAGAAATAATTTATTTAACACACACTCGCAATTAGACTGAAGAATCTATTAATCAGAACATAAAAAATCTCCGACGGGGATTGCATCAGCATCCTGAGCTTTCCAATGATGAGCGTCATACTTCGGAACGGATTATTCGCGCCATGAAAGAATATAATCCTGATGAGATTCTCTGGCTTGGAGAGACGGGCGTATTATTTGTTTTTAAGGGAACCGAAAAAGGGGAAACGTTACTTTTCAGATCCGAATTGGACGCTTTACCTATCAAAGAAATGACTGAAGTTGAATATAAATCTGTGAATGACAATGTCTCTCATGCCTGTGGACACGATGGACACATGGCGATTTTAGTTGGTTTGGCTCAAAAAATTTCCAATGACCGTCCAACGAAAGGAAATGTCGTTTTACTTTTTCAACCCGCCGAAGAAGTAGAACAAGGCGCTCGTGATGTCGTTGAAAACCCAAAATTTATGGCTATTAAGCCCGACTACATTTTCGCACTGCATAATATTCCCGGATTTAAGAAGCATAAAATAATACTTAAAAAAGGGTGCTTTGCTTCTGCTTCAAAAGGGATGACCGTTAAGCTTATGGGAAAAACAGCTCATGCGGCGGAACCTCAAAATGGCATTAGCCCTGCTAGCGCTATTTCTCAAATTATCAATAAATTACATGATTTAAGAGAAAATAACATGCTGTTTAGTGATTTTATTTTACTCACCATCATCCACATTCAATTGGGCGAAATAGCTTTTGGTACTTCTCCTGGCTATGCTGAAATGCGAATGACATTACGTGCTTTCAAAAATGAAGATATGGATGTACTCACTGATAAATGTGAAACAATAATAAGAGATATAGCGAATGCAGAAAAATTAGACTGCAAATTTTCTTATAGTGAGGCATTTCCCGCAACAATGAATAATGATGATTGTGTTGGCATCGTTGAACAATCGGCAAAGCAGATTGGTTTAGATGTCCAAAATATTGAACAACCGTTTAAGTGGTCCGAAGATTTTGGCTATTTTGCCGAAAAATATAATACTTGTTATTTTGGTTTGGGTTCAGGGCAAAATCAACCTCCGCTTCATAATCCTGATTTTGATTTTCCTGACGACATAATTGAAACGGGAATAAATATTTTTTATTCTATTTATAAAAAAATACATTAAGTGATGACTGATAGTTCAATAATAACACTGAGCGAAAAATCAGTGAAAAATAACGTCTCTTTTTTTAAATCTAAATTGGGAGACAGGGCAAAAATTTCAGCCGTCGTTAAGGCAAATGCTTATGGACATGGCATCGAACAAATTGTTCCTGTTTTTGAGAAATATGGCATTGATCATTTTTCCGTTTTTTATTATAGCGAAGCGGTTCGCGTTTATAACTGTCTTTCTAAACCTCGGTCTATTATGGTTATGGGGTGGATGTGCGACGAAAATATTAGGGATGCAATTATAAAAGGAATTGAATTCTTTGTCTTTAGTCTTGAAAGGTTAAGTGCGGCAATAGAATTTGCGAGAGCGCTTCATTTAAAGGCAAAAATTCATATTGAAGTCGAAACGGGCATGAATCGTTCAGGCCTAAATTCCGATGCATTAAACAAGGCGATTTCCATCATAAAAGAGAATAGAGAACAGATCGAAATATCAGGATTTTGTACTCATCTTGCTGGAGCTGAAAGCATTTCAAATTATTTTAGAATCCAAAACCAGTTGCAGAAATACAATGAAATGTTAGCTAACTTTGAAGCCAATGATTTGTTTCCACAATATAAGCATGTTGCTAATTCTGCAGCCGCTTTTGTGTACCCTGAAGCAAGAATGGATTTGGTCCGCGTTGGGATTATGCTCTACGGCTTTTGGTCAAGTGCCGAAGTATTTATTCAGTATATTAATAGTCAAAAAAACAAAATTGACCCTTTAAAAAGAATCCTGGGTTGGACAAGTCAAATAATGACGATAAAAGAAGTTAAAAGTGGTGAATTTGTCGGATATGGAATTTCATATCTTGCCCAAACGAACATTACAACCGCATTAGTCCCTGTTGGATATTCAATGGGTTATAGTCGTTCCTTGAGCAATAAAGGTCGCGTCCTTATTCGTGGCCATAGATGTAGTGTCATTGGTGTGGTTAACATGAACATGATTATAGTAGACATCACCCATGTGAAAAATGCAGAAGTTGGTAATGAAGTTGTTTTGATAGGCAAGCAGGGGAAACTAGAAATAAAAGTTAGTGCCTTTAGTGAGATAAGCGATGAACTTAATTATGAAATCCTAGCACATTTATCAGAGAGTATTTCTCGTATAATAGTGAAAAAATAATAATTATGGCTTTTGTAACATTAGATATCAAAAAACTTAAATCGAATTTCGAATATCTCAATACGCTCTTTTTGAAGAATGGCATTGAATGGTCGGTGGTTTCCAAAGTATTAAGTGGAAATAAAGTTTTCCTGACAGAATTATTAAAATTCGACATCCAGCAAATATGCGACTCTCGCGTAACGAATTTAAAAATGGTGAAATCGATAAACCCCGAAATTGAAACCATTTATATCAAGCCGCCTGCAAAAAGATCGATCGCCAGTATTGTTAAGTATGCCGATATTAGTATGAATACGGAGTTTGAAACAATAAAGCTATTGTCTGATGAAGCAAAACGACAGAATAAGATGCATAAAATCATCATTATGATAGAGTTGGGCGAATTGCGTGAAGGCGTAATGGGCGATGATTTTATGGCTTTTTACGAAAGAGTGTTCCTCTTAACTAACATTCAGGTCGTGGGCATCGGCGCCAACCTGACGTGCCTGTATGGCGTATTACCCAACCATGATAAGTTAATTCAACTAAGCTTATACGAGCAACTCATCGAGGCCAAATTTGACAGACAGATCAAATACGTTTCGGGTGGGTCGTCAGTTACCATCCCCTTAATCTTTCAAAATCTTTTACCCCGGGGCATTAACCATTTTAGAGTTGGTGAAACATTGTTTTTAGGTACCGATATCTACAACAATCGACCCTTTAAGAAAATGAATTCCAGTATATTTCAGCTTTATTCTGAAATTATAGAATTAACAAAAAAACCAATGGTACCTGATGGCGAGATGGGAACCAACGTTGAAGGGGAAGAATTCGAGTTTGACCCTATCAATATCGGAGAAACGACGAATCGGGCAATTATTGACATTGGTTTGCTTGATGTTGAGGTGAATCATTTAGAATTGGTCGATAAAAACATAAAAGTGGCTGGGGCAAGTTCTGACATGATTGTTATTGACCTCAACGAGAATAAAAAAAACTACAAGGTCGGCGATTTGATTGAGTTTAAGTTAGACTATATGGGTATTCTAAGAATAATAAATTCAAAATATATTGAAAAAAAGATAAAGAACGGCTTCAAATAATGTATAAAAATAATCACCGCGACATCCGTAAATTCAATAGTTTTGTAATTGGACAGGAATGTGCGCCGCAGTATGTGACTCTTCACGTAAAAACATTTACAATAAATCTCCCCACAATTTAATAATATCTCACGTTATTAAACCTTGTAGTCGCGTTGCCTTAAACTAGTTTCCGGGCAAATCCAACGATTGGGCTTGTATCGCTAAATTGGACGGTTAAGAACAAGCGTTTACGCTCAACCGTTATAAACCAAAGAAAAACAAAATGAAATTCGAAGATTTAAAAATAATTCCTTCAATACTCAAGGCATTGAGGGATGAAAATTATACCGAGCCTACTTCAATTCAGGCGAAATCAATTCCTCTGATTTTAAACAGAGAAGATGTTTTAGGCAGCGCACAAACAGGAACCGGAAAAACGGCGGCGTTTGCAATTCCGATCCTTCAACATTTGTTTAATGACCCACAAAACCCACAGGGTAAAAGAAAAATACTCTCCCTCGTTGTCACTCCGACACGTGAGCTTGCCATACAAATTGGCGAAAGTTTTTCGATTTATGGAAAATATACCCATGTCAAGAATACCGTTGTTTTTGGTGGCGTCACTCAAGGGTCTCAAACCAACGCTCTTTGGCAAGGTGTGGATGTCTTAGTCGCAACTCCTGGGCGCCTGCTCGACTTAATGGATCAAGGCTTTATCTCGTTACAGGATGTTAAATATTTTGTGTTAGATGAAGCGGATCGCATGCTCGATATGGGTTTCATTCACGACATCAGAAAGATTCTCGCCAAATTACCCAAAGAACGACAGTCCTTATTTTTCTCGGCAACCATGCCTCAAAATATTTTGAATCTCTCACAACAAATTTTAATCAATCCAAAGAAGGTAGCTGTCGATCCCGCTTTTTCCACGGCGGAAACGATTCAACAGTATTTATATACTACGAATCGAGATACCAAAAAAGATTTGCTTTTGCATATCCTCAAAGACTCTGACCTCAAGCAAGTATTGCTTTTTTCAAGAACGAAACATGGGGCCGATCGCATCACAAGTAATCTCCGGAAGAAGAAAATTGAATGTGCTGCCATCCATGGTGATAAGTCTCAAAACCAACGCCAAAAAGCTCTGCAGGAATTCAAAGATGGTAAAATAAGAGTCTTGGTTGCGACGGATATTGCGGCACGTGGAATTGACATCGACAAGCTTCGTTATGTTGTTAATTATGATATACCCAATGAGTCTGAAACGTACGTACATAGAATTGGACGCTGTGGTCGGGCTCGCGAAGAGGGCATTTCTATTTCAATCTGTGAGCCAGAAGAAAACCTGTATATAAGAGATATCGAAAAGCTCATCAAGCAAAAGATTCAAATAGTAAACGACAATCCCTTTCCTCAGACAGACAAGCCCATGAATGCAGCGGAAAAGAAAGAGCGGGAAAAGGAAAAAGAGAAACAAAAACAGGCGTTTTTTGCCAATCGAAACAAAAAAAACGGCTCTCAAAATCCAAATTTCAGACGTAACAAACGGTAAATAAGTGACGCGCTCTTTCGGGTCGTGCATGCCGAGGGATTTTTATAAACATTGTTCTGTAGGATTTTCATGTATTCCCCACAAAGAAAAACTCAGCGCAAAAAAGCCCTGGTGCTCTATTGAATATCAGGGCTTTTTGTTTTATTTCATTTCATACGAACTTAGAAGGGCAAATCTCCGTGTTCATCGTCACTGCCACCAAATTGTCCACCGCCTTGCTGAGGGGGAAATTTTTGGTTTTGGTTTTGACCACCACCTTGAGGTGCCGAAGATCCTTGCTGCTGGCTGCTTTGGCTTTTCGAGCCGAGTGGTGTAATAACGTCCACATTAATTTCGGTGGTGTAGCGCTTAATGCCGTCTTTGTCTTCCCAGGAGCGTGTCCGGATGCGACCCTCGACATAGACCATGTCACCTTGATTTAAATAATTTGCAACGAACTCTGCCGTCTTACCAAAAATGGAGCAACGATGCCATTCCGTATGATCTTTTTGTTGGCCGGTGTTGTCTTTCCACGTTTCCGATGTCGCGACACTTATGTTCACTGCTGCCGAACCAGAAGGCAAATATTTAAGCTCTGGTTTTTGTCCAATCCGTCCTGCGATGATGGCTTTATTTACACTGTTTTTTTGCATATTCTCTCCTAAACAAACGCTATTGTTGTTCTATTTTTTCTTGATAAAATTCCGCAAGGTTACCAATTAACCATGCTTTAATTTTTATTCCTGCATGTGCCAAAACGATGGCCTCGTTCAGTCCGCTTTTTACGGTAAAAATTTTGTCCTTGTATTCCGAAAGTTGCCTCGTTTCACCCGATGCTATCACTGTGCTTTCCTCGTCATTGGAAAAAATATAAACGTTTGATAAATCCGGAAATCGAACCCCTTTTGTATCATCATTTTTCCCAATCAATGGATTATTAAATGTCAAGTTAATGTGATCCCGAACCTGTAAATTTCCTTCTTCGTGCCCGATGGCATTAAATAACATCACGACATATTCTTCATTTTTATAATCGTATAAATAGTCAAAAGCCCCTGGCAAAGGGTCGGAATAAAAGGTCGTTATTTCTGCCTCTGGGAGCCAATTTTTTAAATCTTTATAAAAAATGGGGTCGCATATTATTTTGGAATAACCGTCCATGCTTTAGGCTTCATCCTCCGCTTCTTCGTCAAACGAAACGATGTCGTCATCTATAACGGGGGCTTCTTCTTCGACGACGTGTTTGTGCATTTCATCTAAATCGGCGATGGAAAGCTCGGGACTATTGAAGTCAATCGTCGGCTCGTCCACATTTTCAATTCCCGGTTGTTTTGCCGTATCTGGATATAAATTATCTAATAATTCGAGATGATTTTTTAGTGACGACTTAAACTGTATGACGAATCGCTCTCGTTGTGATTTGATTTCGAACATTTGATTTTGAACCTGGGTCAATTCTTCTTTGGCGGAAAAAAGCAATGCTTCTTTCTCTGTTTTCGCTTTGTTTAGCGTCACTTCAGCTTCTTTAATCGCTGTTTCCATGGCTTGTTTTCCTGAGTCTTTTGCCATCATCAATGTTTCTTGTATCGATTTTTCAAGTCGCGTAAAGTCGTCGATTTTGTCTTTTAGCGTTGCGATTTCTTTTTTAAGCCCATTTTTTTCTTCGATGTGCTTTTCCATCGCTTCGATGACATCATCCAAAAAAAGCTTAACCGCATCTTTATTATAGCCAAAAGCCGACTGGCTAAATTCTTTTTTTCGGATGTCGAGTGGTGTTAGCGTGGCCATAGTTTACCTATCCTCTTTCTCCAAAAATAGCCTGACCCATTCGTAAAAAAGTCGCACCTTCTTGAATTGCTATATCATAATCATTTGACATGCCCATTGAAAGCTCGGGTGTCGAAAGTTTACCTCTAAATTGTTGATAAATATTTTCGGATAATGCAAACATCTTTTTAAATGCTTTTCGGATTTCATCTCGCGAATCCGTATTGGGTCCAATCGTCATAAATCCACGACATTTAATATTAGAAAGCGTCAATAATTCACCTATAAAATCCGATGCTATTGCAGGATCTAATCCATATTTTGCAGAATCATAGCTAATATTGACCTGAACCAAAACCTCGGCGACGGCATTGTTCTCTCGAAAAATACTGTCTATTTTATGAGCCGTTTTCATGGCGTCGAGCGTTTGAATCAGGTCAAAAAGTTCTGGCAAAAATCTCACTTTATTGCTTTGAACATGTCCTATGCAATGTCGAATAATTTTGTCATTCTTGAATTGAGGCAGCTTTTCGATAGCCTCTTGAATTTTATTCTCGCCAAAATGTCGAATTCCTGCATCAATACCAGCGCGTATATATTCGGCTGGCTTCTGCTTGCTCACGGCAACAATGGTAATATCGTCGGGAGAGCGGCGGGCTTTCACGGCTATAGAAGCGACGTTTTCCGACGTGCGTTTCCAAGAATCAGAAATTTGTTGAATTGTTGTTGTGTTCATTCTTTTTAGGGCGATCCCCGGTCTCTATCGTGGTGTTGTTTTTTTGCGCTGTCCTTTGGGAAAACGGCCAAGAGACATTCCAGAATCAGATTTGAAAATGTTTCCTTCGTTTTTCACAGAACGCTATTTATAATTCACAGAGATTGTTAAAATTCGAACAATCTCTGTGAATGTCATTTTTAGATTTATCCGAGCCTGCTATTCGTCACCCTCGGTAAAGATGTCTTCTTGAGTTGTCGTATCAATGACTGCATCTTCAATATCGTCTAATTCAGATTCGTCTTCAGGGTCTTTTTCTTCCTGAACGCGCGTCACAGCGCCAATGTTATCTGTCGCACCCAGGCGAATCAGTTTTACGCCTTGCGTGTTCCGTCCAATGCTTCGGATGGCTTTTACAGGTTGACGAATGAGAACGCCATTTTCTGTAATAATCATAAGGTCATCGCTGTCCACAACTTCTAGAAGTGCAATCATTTTACCGACTTTTTCGCTGGCTTTAAGAGTAATAACCCCTTTACCTCCACGATTTTGGACACGATAATTAATGACTTCTGTTCGTTTGCCATATCCTTTTTCCGAGACGGCTAAAACAGTTCCTTCTCGGCGGACAATTATCATACCGACTACATTATCGTCTGCGCCTGAAAGATTGATTCCTTTCACGCCCATCGTTTTTCTTCCCGTTGGACGAACGTCGCGTTCGGAGAATCGTATAGACATTCCTTTACGTGTTCCGAGAATAATATCGTTGTCGCCATTGGTTAAACGAGCGTCAATAAGGTAGTCGCCGTCGCGAATTTCTATCGCAAAGATTCCGCCTTTTTGTGGACGGCTATAAGCGGTGAGTGCTGTTTTCTTGACGAGACCCTTCGCCGTTGCCATCGTGATATAATCGCCTTCTTTATAATCGCGAATCGAGATATACGCCATGACATTTTCGCCTTGATCAATGCGAAGAAGGTTAATCAATGCTCTTCCTCGTGATGCTTTTCCCGCTTGAGTCAATTCGTGGACTTTCATCCAATGACATTTTCCTTTATCTGTAAAGAAAAGTATGTTGTCGTGAGTTGACGCGATGAAAAGATGTTCGATAAAGTCGTCATCTTTTGCTTTTGCACCAGCGGCGCCTCTCCCTCCCCGAGATTGACGGCGGTAGCCCGAAACGGGATAGCGCTTGATAAAACCTTTGTGAGAAATCGTTATGACCATTTCTTCTTCGGCTATCATGTCTTCAATCGTAAAATCTCGAGCGTCAAACACAATTTCGGTGCGTCGTTCGTCACCGTAGCGATTGAGTAGATCTTCAAGTTCGTCTTTAATTATTTGCATGCGCATTCCGAGATTGTTCAATATTTCTTTTAGGCGTGCAATGGTTTTGAGGACTTCTTTATACTCATCAATGATTTTTTGACGCTCAAGACCTGTCAATTTTTGAAGCTTCATGTCGAGAATGGCTTGAGCTTGAATCGTCGATAATGCAAATTTCGAAACGAGTTCTTCGCGGGCTTCCGCAGGCGTTTTGGAGGCGCGAATCGTTTTGATAACGGCGTCCATATTATCAAGGGCAATTTTTAAACCCTCTAAAACATGGGCTTTTTTGTCGGCCTCTCTTAAGTCATATTCAGTACGCCTTACAATAATTACTTGGCGGTATTTGATATATTCAGAGATAATCTCTTTTAATGTGAGAATTCTGGGTAAGCCATCAACAAGAGCCAACATAATAACGCCAAATGTTTCTTGAAGTTGACTGTGCTTATAGAGCAGGTTTAAAATGACTTCGGGGATAATGTCCCTCTTAAGTTCTATAACGAGACGGATTCCATCTTTATCGGATTCGTCACGTAAATCTGAGATGCCTTCCACCTTTTTAGTTTTGACAAGATCAACAATCTTTTCGATCAGGGTTGTTTTATTTACCTGATATGGAATTTCCGTAATAATAAGATTGTATCGACCATTTTTTTGCTCTTCGATATTGACGCGGGCACGCATAATAACTTTACCGCGTCCCGTCTCGTAGGCTTCCTTAATTCCAGATGCGCCGTAAATAATAGCGCCTGTTGGAAAATCAGGACCTGTCACATGCTCCATGAGTTCGGCAGCCGTTATTTCTGGATTGTCGATTTGTGCTTTAATGGCGCCAATAATTTCGTTGAGGTTGTGCGGCGGCATATTCGTCGCCATCCCGACGGCAATCCCTGAAGAGCCGTTAACAAGCAGGTTGGGCAGAACGGCAGGAAAAACGGAGGGTTCTTTGAGGCTTTCGTCAAAGTTGGGCGTAAAAAGAACCGTTTCTTTTTCAATGTCTCGTAACATTTCGGACGAAATGCGTTTCATCTTGGCTTCGGTATAACGCATGGCGGCAGCGTTGTCGCCATCAATGGAGCCAAAGTTTCCTTGTCCGTCAACGAGAGGATATCTCAAGCTAAAGTCCTGAGTCATCCGAACGAGGGCATCGTACACAGCAGAGTCGCCATGAGGGTGATATTTACCCAATACATCCCCAACGATACGAGCGCATTTTCGATACGTTTTGTTGTATTGGACGCCGAGTTCTTCCATTCCATAAAGGATTCGGCGATGAACGGGTTTGAGGCCGTCTCGAACATCAGGAAGTGCGCGTGAAACAATAACCGACATGGAATAATCCATGTAGGAGCGTTTCATTTCATCTTCGATGCTCGTATTTATAATGTTTTGTCTTTGTAATTCCAAAATGTGATTTTCCTTATTTCGTCAAACGATTAGACGTCAATATTTGTTACATATTTAGCATGAGACTGAATAAAATTTCGTCTCGGTTCAACATTGTCCCCCATCAAAACAGAGAATGTTTTTTCAGCGGCAACGGCGTCATCCATATTCACAAGCATTAACGACCTAACTTCCGGATCCATGGTTGTAGACCAAAGTTGGTCGGGGTTCATTTCTCCGAGACCTTTATAGCGTTGTATTTTTATTTTAGACTGTTCTTCTGGTTTCGCCAATTTTATCATTTCTTTTTTACGATCTTCCTCTGTATAACAGTATCGTTCTTGTCGATGGTAAGACAATTTGTAGAGCGGCGGCATGGCGATATAGATATTTCCGTTAATAATTAGCTCTTGGAAATAGCGATAGAAAAATGTGAGAAGAAGTGTACGAATATGGCTTCCGTCAACGTCGGCATCTGTCATGATGATGATTTTATGATAGCGAAGTTTTTCGATATTAAAATCTTCTTTAAATCCCGTACCAAACGCCGTAATCATCATCCTAATTTCGTTATTGTTAAGAACCTTATCGATGCGCGCTTTTTCTGTATTGATGATTTTTCCTCGAAGTGGAAGGATGGCTTGAAAACGTCTGTCTCGACCTTGTTTGGCCGAACCGCCAGCAGAGTCGCCCTCAACGAGATAAATTTCAGAATGGGCCGGGTCTTTATTGGAGCAATCGGAGAGTTTCCCAGGCAAGTCGCCACTTTCCAAAGCACTTTTCCTGCGTGTTAACTCTCGTGCTTTCCGAGCGGCTTCTCTTGCTTGAGCAGAGAGCAAACTTTTTTCTATAATTCTTTTTGCAATCGCAGGGTTTTGTTCAAGATAATCATTTAAAAAATCCGACACAAACGAGTCAATTGTTCCTTTAATGTCACTATTGCCCAGTTTTGTTTTGGTTTGACCCTCAAATTGGGGTTCCGCTACTTTAATGGAAAGAACTGCGGTTATACCTTCGCGACAATCCTCTCCTGTAAGGGTCGTATTTATTTTTTTAAACAGACTATTTTTATTTGCATAATTATTAAAGGTTCGAGTAAGTGCTGTTCTAAATCCTGAAAGGTGGCTGCCTCCTTCGATTGTATTAATATTATTCACATAGGTGTGGATGTTTTCCGCGTAGGCGTCGGTGTATTGAAACGCAATTTCTATTGGGACATCATCTTTTTCGCCTTCAAAATGAATGGGCTTTGGGTGGAGCACATGTTTGTCTTCGGTTAAATATTCCACAAACTCATTCAGTCCGCCTTTGTAAATAAATACCTCTTCGCGAATATCGCCGTTTCGAACATCACGCATCGTTACTTCTAAGCCTTTGTTTAAGAAGGCCAGTTCTCGAACCCTGTCTGACAGGACGTCCCAATCAAAAACGGAGTTGTCAAAAACTTCAGCGTCTGGCATAAAGTGAATTTTAGTACCGGTTTTCTTTGTTTTCCCAATCACTTTCAGGGGTGATTTTACGGCACCTCGTTCGTAGCGCTGGTGATGAATTTCACCATCACGTGAAATTTCCACTTCAAGGTGCGACGACAGGGCATTTACAACGGAAACGCCGACTCCATGGAGTCCACCTGAGACTTTATAGGAGCCTTTGTCGAATTTTCCTCCAGCATGAAGAACCGTCATAACAACTTCAACCGCGGGGATGCCTTCTGTTTTGTGCATATCGACGGGAATTCCGCGTCCGTCATCGACGACAATTATGGAATTATCGCTTCCGATTGTGACTTCAATTTTGCTACAATAGCCGGCTAAAGCTTCGTCAATAGCATTATCCACGACCTCAAATACGAGATGATGAAGTCCGCGTTTCCCCACATCACCAATATACATAGCGGGGCGTTTTCTTACGGCTTCAAGACCCTTGAGAACGGTAATATTATCGGCGCTATATCCTTTTTGTGTTTCGTTTATTTCACTCATAAAAATCGAATTTCCTTGATGGGTTCACCTTTCAGTTTCTGATTTAATTTCTGTAGAATATTCTGTTTTAAAAACATGAGTTCGTTTCTCCATACAGGAGAGTTAACCTCTACAATTAAGACATCATTTTCTATTTTTTTAGGTGTTGTTACATTTGTAATACTGTTGCCTACAATTTCATCCCAAAGTAAAATGGCTTTATGTTGTTCGATGGGTTTTTCGATGTCATAGCGCCGATACATTTTTTTTAATACTTTGTCTATATTTGAAAAGGATTTAGTCATCCAGCACGACTACCGTTCTTTTATCATCGTCTGATATGCCATGGTTTCTTAAATCGACCAAGTCCGTTGAGGTGATAAAAACCTGATGTTTTTTTTCTAATGCTTCGATAATTTTAATACTTCTTTTAATGTCGAGTTCGGCGAACAAATCATCGAGCAAATAAATTGGATGCTCATTATTTATTTTAATAAGAAATTGACCTTCGGCAAATTTTAATGCAACGAGGGCAAGTTTGTTTTCGCCTTGGGATCCGAATTTCCGGATATCTTTTTTGTTAAGGTAAAAAACATACTGATCACGATGAGGGCCAACAGACGTTCCGCCCCTTCGTTTATCCTGAGAGAGAGCGTCATTCATTTTTTTTCTGTACGATTCTTTCAATTCATCCGTATTTGATTTTAAGTTCGAAATGTAAACTGCTTTAAAGGATTTTTCAGGCTCAATTTCGCTCCAAATACGGTACAATATTTCTTTAAATGCTGAAAAATATTGCTCACGCTTTGCAACCAATATTAATCCAAATTCAATGAGTTGTTTATCTAAGACAGACAACACATCGTGGTTGATTTCAATCCCAGAATCAGCGTATTGTAGTAATAAGGCATTTCGTTGTTTTAGCGTCTTTTTATAATCGATTAATGCACGTAAATAATTTTGGTCAATTTGTGAAAAAAGTTTATCAAAGAATGCGCGTTTAATTTCGGGGGTTCCAAGCGTTAGGGTTCCATCTTCAGGCGTCAAGGAAACGATAGGAATTTTTCCAATCATTTCAGAAACAGCATTTAAAGGCACATTGTCTGTTTTAATTTCTTTTTTCTTTGCTTTTTGATAAAGAACATTTACAGAAATTGTTCGCGCTTTATCATTTTCAAATTTGCCATTTACGGCATAATAATCACCACTATTTAACACCAATTCTTGATCAATACGTGTTTTAAAGCTTCGAGAGTAGCCTAGGGTGTGAATAGCTTCGAGAATACTTGTTTTACCGGACCCATTTTCTCCTAAAATAATATTGGTTTCAGGATTAAATGAAAAATTGGCTGCGGGGTATTTTCTAAAGTTCTTCATTGATAATTCTTTAATCCACATAAAATACTTTCAATCTTAAATCGATATTTTTTTTACAAAGATATATAAAGGGATAACTTATCTTTGTAAACGAATAGGCATAAGAAGCAATACTATAACTTCGCCGTCTTTTTGTGTTTCAGGCAGAACAAGTCCAGCACCAACGGCATTCGTTAGTTTGAAATGTACTTTGTCTGTTTCTATTATTTTTAGAATATCACGTAAATAGATTGAGTTATATCCAATGACTATTTCTGCGTTATCATAATCAACTAAGACTTCTTCTTTAGCGGATGTATTATTTTCTGGGTCTTCGGATGAAAGTGTTAGTAAACCTGGAACGACATTAAATTCTATTTGGTGTGTTGTGCGATTGGAAAAAATGGAGACTCTTTTAACGGATGTCATCAAATCGTTCGTATTAATAAAAATATTTTTATCATTTTCTGTGGGAATAACGGCATTATAATCTGGATAATTTTCACCTATGAGACGTGAATAAATACTGGCGTTTTCCGTTACGATTTGAACATGTGATGTACCCAGCAGGAGTTGAATCGTATCTTCTTTATCAAGTAATGATGACACAATTCCTAAAAATTTAGGAGGGATGACGATTTTTAGCGATTCGCCATTTGTTTTAACATTTTCATTTGTGAATTTTATTAGTTTATGTCCATCCGTTGCGACGGCTCTAAAAAAGTCTGGCGTAAATTCAAAATAAACCCCAAGGAGTGCAGGTTTTAGCTCGTCTTTACTCACAAAGTTTATGGTTTTATCAATCATGCGTTTAAAAATATCCGCATTGATGTTAATGGTCGAAGCATCCCCTATTTCAGGTAATCCCGGGAATTCACTGGCTTGATGACCATTAATTTTGTAATTACCGACTGTCGAAGAAATATTGATTTTCGAACCATCAGATTCAAGGGTAATATCCGCATCAGGAAGCTCTGTTGTAATATCTTGAAGGATTCTAACGGGGATCGCAATTGATCCATCTTCTTCGCCTGTCACTTCTATATTCAAAGCATAGGTGATTTCAATATCAGTGGTGCGTAAAGTCAAATTATTATCGTTTAAGACAAATAGAATATTATTTAAAATAGGCATTGTTGAGCGAGAAGGAGTTACTCTTGCCACTTGTTGAATACTTTTTGAAAGTAGATTAGAATTGACTATAAACCGCATATTTTCATCTCCAGATTTAAATAAAAAATTTTGTTAATCTCATAGCCAGCCAAAGTAATTAAAAGGAAGATTTTTCCAAAGAAATGACTTCAAATTATCATTTTTTTTAAAAAGAATTTTAGAGAGGAGTAATAGACAAATGGTCTTATATTTAAATAAGAAAAGTACTAAGATTTAACATTGATTGTTTTTGTTTTTATTAGTCTTTTAACAATGTTGAAAACTCTGTGTATAAACCCATTAAACTTCCTGAAAATGAGGTCGTTATAAAATTCAATTATAGAGACTACTTGACGTTAATAAGCGATAAAAAATGTTAAAGAAGCCCGCACACATTGTTAAAAATGTGCGGGTTATAACACAATTCAAATAATCCACTCCACGGGCATAAATAGTGAATAGTATAATTTGAAAAGAAAGAGAGGAAAAAGAATTAGAATATTTATCTAAATATTTGATAAACATGAATTTAAAACAAATAATGAAATTGTTTACAATTGTTGATAAAATACCATTTGACCTTAATTAGCAAGACGTATAAGTGAGCTATATATTTTGAATATTATCGGATGTAAGTACAATTTAATAAAATATTTATTCTAAAATAATTCTGAATCTAATTTTTAACTTAAGATAAAAAAAGACTCCAAAAAGGAGCCTTTAGATAATTGTTGATAACTTTGTTTATGCTTTGATTTGAATAAACATTCTATTGCGTTGAGCGTTGATCCAATTCTCGAATTTTTCTTGTTTCTTTTTACTTACAGCCATCATTTCTAGATCCGACCAATAATCAATAAGATTCATTTTTCCACCCGATTTACGGCCACTGAGCAGTAAAATATGAAATTGATCTGATGAATAAACAGGAGAAGATGTTTTGCCTATTTTTAGTTTATCGACAGCATTTTTTAAATCGGGTGGCAGCAATGTTATATCGACATAACCCAGACGCCCCTTCTTCATCTTCATTTCTTCATCTAAACTGTAAGATTCGACTGCTTGTGAAAAGCTGATTTTACCCGCATTAATGTCGTCGGCAATACCCATCATCTTTTTAGCTGTCAAAACCTTGTCTTCGTCATCTGGAGTGACTGGAATAAGAATATGTGAAACATTTACTTTGTCACCCTCCCTGCCTTCTAAGCGTAATAAGTGTAATCCAAACATTGTTTCAACAATTTCGCTTAATTCACCTGGTTTTAAAGCGAAGGCTGCATCCTCAAAAGGCTTTACAAAAACGCCTTTTCCAACAAGGCCCAGATTGCCGCCATTCTCCGCAGAACCTGGATCGATTGAATATTCTTTTGCCACATCTTCAAAACGCAATTCACCTGCTTCAATAGCTCTTTTCCACTCGGTAATCCGCTTCAATTCTCTTTCTTTGCCCGCTTGACTGACTTGGACGGAAAGTGATAATATGGAAATATCGACTTTAGGGTTTTGAACGGGGAAACTGTCTTTATACGTCATAAAGAATGTCTCTACTTCCCGACGGCTTACTTTAACATTGGAAAAAAGCTGATTTTGAACGAGCTCAATAATCTTGTTATTATTAATTTGGTCTTCGTAATAGGATCGAATTTTATTTTTATGGACACCAAATAAATCCGCTGCATTTTCGAGTGAACCATACTGAGCTTTCAAATTATCAAGTGTGTTTTCTAATTCCAACCGGACAGCTCGTTCTTCGACTTCAAGTGTTTCTTGACGAGCATATTCGAGCATTACTTCTTGATTAATGAGTTCTTGAAGCGATTTTGTTTGAAGGGACATCATAATTTGCGGGTCATTAAGGATTTCTTGTCCTTTCCCCATTTGGCTTGCGTATAATTGGGCGACCTGATTGACCTCAGAAAGAAGAATTGCTTTGTCGCCAACGATTGCAGCGACGCCATCAACTAAATTTTGAGGCAGGGCAATGCTTAATGTTAAAAAAGTGAGTGTAATGATTTTTTTGATCATGATTTACCTTATGCTAATATGCGCTGGACATGACAATCACTTTAGATTCATTTCGCAAACTATCTAAGAGATTTTCTCGCAGGGCTTTTTCTTTATTGATGGCTAAACGCGCTGCAATTTCATCCCAAACGGATTCTAAGGGAATTACAGAGTTTTCTGGGTACCATGCCTTGAGTTCAAAAACGTGGTAAATACCCGAATCTATATAGGGACCAAAAACACTAGGACTATGATTTTGTTTGACAACATCGCGGATTGAAGGAATTAAACTGCTTAATTTGAAAATATCATATTCATAATCCAAGGTGTCTAGCATTAAATCAATGGTTTCTTGGTCATGTCGTTTTAATGCTCTTGAAATCTTATAAGCATCCGACCGCTTTGAAACAATGACATGGAGACCATTTAATTCGGCTTCGCCTCGTTTATATTCCGATTGATTATGATTATAGTAATCATTGATTTCTTCCTTTGTGACCATCGCCTTATCTTTTATATACCTACTTAAAGCCCAGTCGGATAATAGCTGCCGAGAATATTGCTTTAACTGCAAAGAAAAAAGAGGATCTCTGTCGAGGAGATGATATTCTGCAGATTGTTTTAAAAGTGTTTGTGTCACCCATTTTTCAATGATTAATGTTTTACTTATATCACTTAATGCATCCCAAGAAGGCACAAGAATACGAACATCATCTTGTAGAAGCTGTTCTTTTTCAACTTGAGCTAAAACGAGGACGCCTGCGTTTTTTTTAGAACACGAGAATATCAAAAACAGACAAACCGAAATAAGTGCGAAATATTTCATCGTATTATTTATAGAATGTAAACGCAATCTCGTAATTGATTTCGACATCATATTTCTTCTCTAAATTAGATTTGTATTCAGCAATTAAGTCTTTACGTTTTTGGTTTTTAATATCAGACTTGATACGGCCTTTTGCCTTGTCAAAAGAGATAGGCTCAGGAGCATATTTCGCCTCTAAACGAATAATAGACCAAGCATTGCCGTTTTTAATTGGTTTCGAAATGTCATTCAAATTCATTTCAAAAGCAGCCTTCCCCATTTCTCCATAACGACCTTTTGTAAAAGGAGGTATTAAGCCGGAAGTGTTTTCAGCCGATTTACGTTCGGTGTTTGTTTTGGCTAATTTTTCAAAACTCTCACCACTTTGTATTCTATTATAGATGTCATTGGCTTTTGTCTCGTCTTTAAGAAAAATTTCTCTTACTTCGACTTTTTCTTTATCCATGTACTTTTCGTTTTTGTATTCCTCGTAATAAGCCATCAATTCATCATCGGACGGTTCAAGATTATCATTGATTTTTTCAGCGAAAAAGGCATCATGAATATGCTTATTTTTAAAGCTTTCTGTTCCTGCATCAAATTCGTCGTCGTTATCAAAATTTTGTTCTTTGGCGTAGTCTAATATGACATTTTGCATAATAAGCGTCTCGATGAGCGAGCTAAATTGCTCGGCTTTTTCTAGTTTTGGGCGGCGCTTTTCTTCAAGGTGACGAATTTCATTTATCACCCACTTTGTGTCTTTTCCCTTACCATCATACGTAAATATAGGATCAGAAAATTCAACTTTTTCTAAGGCATCATCAAGAGATAAACGCATGGAAACGAGGGGTTCTAATTCTTGGACGATGGCCGTTATAGCGTCGTTATTCATCGTCAAGCCGCGCGCATTTTTTAAACTATCGAGAAAAGAGCTCGCATAGCTATTTAGCTCTTGGCCTTTTGAACGTTGAGCAGAACTTTTTAACTTGGCTTTTTCTTCTTCATACGACTTAAGGGCCGTTTCACGCCTGCCCTCTAGTTTAATAATATGAAAGCCAAATGGCGTTTCGACCGCATCAGAGACTTCGCCGATCTTTAGGGCAAAAGCTGTTTCCTGAAAAGCGGGCACCATTTGACCGGTTGAAAACCAGCCTAGGTCACCACCGGTTGTTTTACCTGAAGGATCTTCAGTAAATTTTGATGCTAGTGCCTCAAAATCGTCGCCATTTTTTAGGCGTTTTCCTAAATCATTAACAATCGCCATGGCCTCTTCTTTTGAGCGCGTCGTTGTGGCGCGTTGAAGCCCAGCGTATTGCACAAGAATGTGTCTCGCCCAAACTTCATATTTAGATTGTTCATATAAATTCTTTAAATAAGACTCAGAGATAATTTTGTCCATGATTGCTTTTTTATATACATATTGAAGCATTTGTTGACGGTAGTTAGATTCGACTTGCATTTTTATCGTTTCAGACTCTCCAAACCCGAGGGCTGTACCTTCTACTATAAAGAGCTTCTCTTGAATAAATGCGTCAATTCTATCTTTAATAACATCTTCTGTTTTACCGCTTAAACGAGCAAGAGGATTTTTATCAGTAAATTCACTGAAAGGAATTTTTTCCCCATCAACAAGCGCAATTGTTTCGTCGTCTAGCGTTTCTTTTCCGCAAGAACCAAGAACCAGGATGGTAACAAGCATGAGAATGAGTGTTTTAAATTGTTTAGGTAACATTAATGTAACTCCTTTAATAATAATATATTAGCATTGTGTTTCACTGGGGCAGAACATAGAGAACTAAGTCATGTTTTCCAAGAATATTTTAAGCTCTTTAAGGGCGAGAGACCTCTGTGAATGAGTAATAAGAAAGGTGAGGGTCTTGTTGTTCATTATTTGGGTTTTTGCCCCTGTTGAATTAATAGCATTTGAGATTTCTTTTATAAGCTTAGGGCCAACTTGTTCCACATATTCTGGATGAAAATCTCCCGTCGATTGGCCTGCTTTTTGGGCCAGGCTGCGGATTCCTTTTTCTTGAGCGAGCTTTGTTATTGCCGTTGAGTAAAAAAGGTTTTTTGACTCTTGTGGTAGTTTGCCAAAACGATCACGCAACTCTGCCTTAATTTCAAAAATAGCACTCACTGTTTCGGCATTTGCAACACGACGATAGAATGTTACACGATCCCGTTCGCTATTAATAAAGGATTGAGGAATTAAGGCCGGTAAATCAAATTTAAAATCTGGTTTAGGAAATAATGGGAAGCTCGAATCTTCACGAGCCTTCAAATCTTCTAGTGTTTCTTTAAGGATTTTAGAATAAAGCTGGTAGCCAACGATGGTCATGCTTCCGCTTTGTTCGGTACCAAAGATGTTTCCGGCACCTCTTATTTCTAAGTCGCGCATCGCCAATTCGTATCCCCCGCCATAATGCGAGTGTCTTTCTAGGGCATTTAATCGTTTGATGGCATTTTCGCTAAGTTTGCGAACAGGCTGTGTTAAGAGATATGCATAAGCCTTCTTATTTGAGCGACCGACACGGCCTCGTAATTGATATAGTTGAGAAAGTCCTAATGCATCAGAACGATTAATAATGATAGTATTCGCGTTTGGATTATCTAAACCCGATTCGACGATTGTCGTAGAAAGGAGCATGTCATATTCATGTCTAAAAAAGCCAAACATTATCCGCTCTAAGTCTGACGGTTTCATTTGTCCGTGGCCAACTTGAATTTTTATTCCAGGCAAGAGTACCTTTAGTCGTTCATGCATTATTCCAATTGATTCAACACGATTATGAATAAAATAAACTTGACCGCCACGCCCCACTTCTTGCATTACGGCATCCTTTATAAGGTTGTCGTCATAAACATTGACGGACGTTTTAATCGGTATACGATTTCCCGGAGGTGTTGAGAGTAATGAGTAATCTCTGGCGCCAATGAGAGACATTTGAAGCGTGCGCGGTATGGGTGTTGCCGTCAACGATAAACAGTCCAAATGATTTTTAAACTCCAAAATTTGCTCTTTATTTTTAACACCGAAGCGATGCTCTTCATCAATTATTAATAAGCCAAGATTAAGAAATTTCACATCTTTTGAGAGAAGCCGATGGGTTCCGATTAGAATATCAACCTTGCCTTTTCGAACATTTTCAAGCGTATTTAGAATGTCTTTTTTTGTTTTAAATCGTGAAACGACCCCAACAGTAAGAGGCAGGCCTTCAAATCGTTCTGAAAAAGTCTCAAAATGTTGCTCGGCTAAAATGGTTGTTGGAACAAGAACTCCAACCTGTTTTGAGTCGGACACGGCCTTGAATGCTGCTCGAAGGGCAACTTCCGTTTTACCAAAGCCAACATCTCCGCATAAAAGTCGATCCATAGGACGCGAAGACTCCATATCTTTTTTAATTTCCGCAACGGCCTTGAGTTGGTCTTCTGTTTCGTCAAAAACAAAGGCAGCCTCCATTTTTGATTGAAGGTCGCTATCGGGACTATACGCATGGCCATTCGTTACAAAACGCTTGGCATATAGCTCCATTAATTCTTGAGCATATTTTGAAATCGATGTTTTTGCTTTGAGCTTTAGCTGATCCCACTCGGTTGAGCGAAGCTTCGTAATTTTTGGTTTTATTTCGGAACCCGCCTCGTATTTATGGACGCGATCCATTTTTTCAACAGGAACGTAAACTTTATCACCATGTGCATATCCAATACATAGGACTTCAACAGGGACTTTTTTAACCTTGATGCGTTCTACGCCCAAAAAGACACCGATACCGAAATCCAAATGAACAACAAAAGAGCCCTCTTCTAAATCATCGGCATTTATAGCTGGCTTTGAGGGAAATGAGCGAGAAATGATATTTCGCTTACGAACACGATCAAAGACTTGATGGTCCGTAAAAATTGCAACTTTATGCGTGTTGTCAATAAATCCCGATGTCAAGCTTAAGATGAGGGGCGTGTAGGATAAGTCCGCAAATATTTTCTTTAATCGATTATGTTGAATTCCGCTATCCGCACAAAGATAGACATCATAATTGTTTTGATTTAGATATAAAACTCTCGCTTTAAACGAATCAAGATTTCTGTGATATAAGGGCTGTTGCTCAACCTGTAATAAATTTTGTTTTTGATTTAGGCGCTCATAAAGATGTAAATAGTGGGACTTAAAAGCCGATTGTTTAATGTGATTTACAAACAGCTCTTCATCAATGACGGGTTGCAAAGAACTATAAACTATCAAATGGGTTTCAAGGGGAAGCCCGGAAATTATAGTTTTACCCGAGTTGCTACTATAAGGATTTTGAGAAAACAGATTTACACTATTTAAATTTTCAATTGAGCGTTGAGTAGCGGGATTAAATGAGGTAATTGTTTCTAGCTTGTCTCCAAAAAAATCCAGCCGGAAAGGACTCTCTGAATCGCCAGAAAAAAAATCGATAATACTGCCTCTAATTGAATAGGTTTGTGGCTCTAAAACAAAATCAACTTTTTCAAAAGACAGCTGGCTAAGCTGTTGTTCCACCCAGCTCATTTTATACGCCTCGTCAACAGAGAGCGTTATACGAGAGAGAAGCCCCGCTGCATCAAAAGAACTTAATAAATTTGAAAAAGTGGATACATATAGGCCAGGCTCTCCATGCGCGAGAGAACGAAGGTGTGCAACAGACTGGCCTAAATCAACGCCGTCAATGAGAGTCTTCCCCAGAAAACGTATTGGCAGATCATCCATGATTGAGGCTAGATCGTTGACAAGGGCGTCAGCAATCTTGGTGCTTGGCACACACACAAGGCTTGAAAAAGACTCGCCAGCTTTGGATGCAATAACAAAAGGCAAAATCGCCCCTGTAATTGAGCTCTCTCCAAGCTCTGCCGACTTTAGTAGATGTAAATAGTTATTGAGTCGTTTCACGTGAAACATGTTTTTTAATATAAATAAGCAGTACGGCAATATCGGCGGGGCTGACGCCACTAATTCTGCTTGCCTGGCCTATGTTTTCGGGGAGTATCCGCTCAAGTTTTTGTCGAGCCTCTATAGAAATACCGTTTAGATTTTTAAAATCGAGATCTCTGGGCATCGCGATATTTTGAAGCCCCGCCACTTTATTTACGTGTTGTTGTTCTCGCTTTATATAGCCCTCATATTTAATATCCGTCCAAATAAGGTCGAGAAGAGGAGTTTCAAGCTGTTGCATCCACAAGGGTAATAAATAAAAAATCAATTTGATGTCTATTCCCGGGCGCCTCATGAGGGCTGCGAGAGACTGGTGTTGATTTGGTATCTTTTCTCCTGTCAAAGAAAAAACGGGGCTCAATTTGTCGGGCGAAATGAACGTCGAGTTACAATATAAGATAGAAGCCCTCGCTAAACGCTCTTCTTCTACAAAAGAGCGATAGATAGAGTCAGTTATAAGGCCAAGCCTGTTTCCGTATTTGCCGAGTCTAAAATGAGCATTGTCGTAGCGCAAAAGGAGACGATACTCGGCACGAGATGTAAACATTCGATAGGGCTCATCTGTGTCTTTTGTAATCAAGTCATCAATTAAAACGCCAATATATGCTTCGTGTCGTTGCAGCACAAAAGGCGTTTCATTATTAACGCTTAAAGCTGCGTTAATTCCAGCGATTAAGCCTTGAGCGGCAGCTTCTTCATATCCTGACGTACCGTTAATTTGGCCTGCAAAATAGAGTCCCGAAACAAGCTTTGTTTCGAGTGTTGATTTTAATTGAGAGGGAAAAAAATAATCATATTCAATTGCATAGCCTGGCCTGTAAAACTCGACTTTTTCAAGGCCGGAAATAGTGCGGAGGGCCTTTAATTGGACATCCTCAGGCAAGGATGACGAATACCCATTGACATAGATTTCATCGGAGCCCAACCACTCGGGTTCAAGAAAAAGTTGATGGCGCGGTTTGTCTGAAAAACGAACAATCTTGTCTTCGAAAGAAGGGCAGTATCTTGGCCCGATGCCTTTAATTTGACCTGTAAACAAAGGAGACAGGTGTAGAGACTCATTAATAATCTTATGGGTTGATTCATTTGAATAAACAAGGTGGCAAGCCTCATTGGGTGGTGTAAATGTTTTTCTATTTGTTTGAAAGCTAAAAGGTTCGGGATTGCTGTCCCCTAGCTCAACGGAAGTCTTTGAAAAATCAATAGTATGAGCTTTAACGCGAGGCGGTGTTCCTGTTTTTAATCGACCCGACGAAAAGCCAACAGACATTAAAGATTCTGTAATGCCTTTGCTTGCGGATTCTCCAGCACGGCCGGCAGAATAAGAAACATCCCCGATATGAATAACGCCGTTTAAAAAAGTACCGTTTGTTAAGATAACTTTTTTTGAATAAAAAAGTCCAGATGATTTTGTTGCCACCCCTAAAACAGACAGAGGGGGCTTGTTGTCAAACAAAACAGAAACCGCTTCGGCCTCCAGCATTGAAAGAGAGCATGTTCTTTTACAAACATCTATCAAATAAGAGCTATATTTTTGCTTATCGGCCTGTGCTCGAGGGCTCCAAACGGCACGACCCTTTGAACGATTTAACATTTTAAACTGAATGCCTGTTGCGTCGATTGCTTTTGCCATTTCGCCACCAAGAGCGTCAATTTCTCGGACAAGGTGCCCTTTGGCCAATCCGCCAATGGCAGGGTTGCACGACATTCGGCCAAGGGCCCCTATCTCCATCGTAATGAGGAGCGTCTTTTTTTTCATTCGCGCAGAAGCTAATGCTGCCTCTATTCCCGCATGCCCGCCTCCGACAACAATTACATCGTATGTTTCACGTGAATCCACAATCATTATTTACCAACGCAAAATTTTTGAAAGATCTCGTTTAAAATATCATCAGGAGTGGTCTCCCCTGTAAGTTCTGAAAGAGCGTTTAACGCTTCGTGTAGGTCAGAAGCAATAAACTCATGCCCCAACTCATCATTTAACGCCTGCAAAGCGCCTGTGAGAGCGATTTTACAGTGTTGAAAACTTGTTGTCTGTCGCTGGTTTGTGAGAAAAGCGCTTTCATCGTATTTGTTGGCGAGCTCCGATATAAAAGACGTTAATGTTTCTCTTAGAGTAGAAATGCCCTCGTCTGTCACAGTCGATACAATTATAACCTCCTGTTTATTAAGAGGTTGTCTTGAAATGTCCGCCTTGGTTTGAATGTTAACAACTATAGTATCTTGTGGATAACTTATTTCTAGTTCTTTTTGGTCAAAAGAAAAAAGATTTAAAACAATATCGGCCCGCTCTATTTCTCTTTGGCTTCTATTAACGCCGAAATATTCAACCTCTTCTTCGGTTTCTCTGATTCCAGCCGTGTCTACTAAAATTAAAGTATGCCCAAAGAGGGATATGGTATCCTCAATCGTATCTCGGGTTGTTCCGGGAACATTCGTGACGATGGCGCGCTCCTCGCCTAGAAGCTTATTAAATAAAGTCGACTTTCCTACATTTGGCCTGCCTGCAAAAACGACCCTAAAGCCCTCAAAAACTCGTTTTCCATAATGGTAAGAGTCCAATAATTTATCAATCGACCGTATAGCCCCAATTATGGCGTTTTTGTGCTCGGAAAGAGTGATAAATTCAATTTCTTGGTCAGAAAAATCAAGTTCTGCTTCAATAAGTGTCAAGGGCTCACGAATCATTTGCTTTAGCGCAGAAATTGATTTTTTCAATTGCCCCTGCATTCTTTTTTGAGCTGAAGCATGTGAAGCCTCATCCCTAGCATGAATTAAATCGGCGACACTTTCTGCCGTTGAAAGATCATATTTTCCCGACAAAAAGGCTCTGAATGTAAATTCTCCTGGTTCAGCGAGGCGAACACTTGGTTGATTTACTAAAACAGATAAAAGCTTGCTCTGAATGTATTCTCCACCATGGATGCTAATTTCAACAATGTCTTGGCCTGTTGCCGAATGAGGAGCCTTAAAGTAGGTAACGATGCACTCATCAAAAACGGTGTTTGATAAATCAGGGTGAATGAGCTTGCCGAAAACGGCAAAACGAGGTTTAAGTCGATGATAATTATTAAAAAAAGGTTTAATGATCTCTTTAGATTGGGACCCGCTTAAACGTATAACGGCAATGCCACCCACACCAGGAGGCGTTGAAATGGCGATAATTGTGTCGTTTTGTAAATTAGCATCAAGCATCCAAGGGATCGATATTTAGAAAAGACCTATATTTTTGCGGGCTTCATATTTTTTTGCTGAATGATTGCCAGCAAGTTAAAGAGCGTGTAATAAAGATTTAAACCCGATGGAAAACTATAAAAGATGAATAAAAAGAAGACCGTCATAAAGTAGGGCATATTTTTCATCTGTGGATTTGCAGCTGCGGACGGAGCGGACATTTTTTGTTGAATAATCATGGTAACGCCCATTATAACAGGCAGAATATTTATTGGGACTCCCGCGATCATACCAACCGTATCGGGAAGGGATAAGTCTGGAATCCAAAACTCCAATCCCTTAAAAGCGGCTCCCCGTAACTCAATTGTTGTTCTAAAAAGACTGAAGAGTGCAAACAAAAGAGGCATTTGAATAACCATTGGCAAACACCCTCCAACAGGGTTAACCCCTTTTTCTTTGTAAAGCTTCATTGTTTCTTCTTGAACTCTTTTATTATTGCCTTTGTATTTTTCCTTTAGGGCATTGATTTCGGGTGAAATTGTTTGCATCATCTGAGTAGAGGCAAAACTTTTCTTTGTTAAGGGAGAAATTAGAACCTTAACCAAGATACTAAAAAGTATGATAACAAGACCATAGTTCGGGATAAGAGAATAGAGTTTCTTTAAAACCCACAGAGCCCCTTTACCAAGAAATCCAAACCAGCCCCAATCCATCATCTCTTCAAAATGAAGTCCGTATTGTTCAAGAATATCTATTTCTAGAGGGCCGATATAAACAAGATAATTCGAAAACTGAACATCTTGTTTTCGATTGTAAGCCTGCCGCATCTCGAATGACAGCTCTTTATATGGAGGCTCAGCTTGGTCAAAAAGCTGACGTGATTGATGTATCTCATAAGCGGGTTTTTCTGGAACCATGATAGATGTGAAATATTTATTCCGAACCCCTGTCCAGACCGTAGAGCCTGTTTGAGTTTCCGTTTCTCTGTCGGAGTCCGCATCATAATCAGATGGAGAGCTATCGCTACCGAGCAATGCATATATTTTTGTATATGTGTTGTCTTCTTTTGCGCTTGGCTCGCATGAATTTATACCGCCATTCCAGGTGGTTGCAAAATATCGTCCTGCAACGGACTTTTCTAAACGATTAAGACGCTGCTCAAGGTCGAAATGATATTTATCTGGATGAAATGTAAAGGTTCGAACAATTTGACCACCATTCGCTAAAGCCATCGTAAAAGAGAGTGATTTAGGCGAATTATTAACGGACATGGAAAGTTCAGGAGAATCACCGAGAGAGCATGTCGAAGGAAAAAGAGCCGTGGAAAGATCACCTTTTTCAAAACCGATGAATTGGTTTGACAATACCCCCCTTCCGTGTTGAGGTATGAGTTGAACGAGAGAGCTGTCTTTCATAAAATATTTTTTTAAATATACTTTTTCGAGAGTGCCGCCACCGAGGGTGGATAAATGGATTTCATATAAAGGTGTATGCACAACCACAATTGATGTTTTTGCGTTTTCATAAACGGAAGGTTCAACAGAGTCAATCGACTTAAAGTCATCAATAATAGACTCTTCTGTAATGGCTGTCTCTACGGGACGAGAAACTAATTCTTGATTCGCGTTAACGACGGAGCTTGTGTCAACTTCGAAAGCTTTTGGGTTAACGAGTTTTTGATAAGGGTCACTAAAATAAGCGAGCAAAACCAAGCCCATTAAAAGGATGGCTATAAACGTGCGTTTTTCATCGGTCATATTAATTTTTTATTTCCTCGCGAGACGGAACGACAGGATCATATCCACCTTTTGAATAAGGGTTGCAGCGCAATATGCGCCAAAAAGTTTTGATAAGCGCCTTCCACCACGGAAGAGATTGAAACGCCTCAATACCATAGTGTGAGCATGTGGGATAATATCGACAGTTGTTTCCCAATAATGGCGAAAAAGCAACCTGGTACCCTCTTATTATTTTTATAAAAATCGCGTTAATCATAAAGCAGGGATTTGATGGATTAAGCGGTCTAAGGCAAGCGCCATACTATCAGACCGAACAAAGGATTTGTGAAACAAAAAAAGCCCGCCATGTGTATGAGGGAGGGCAAGTTTTTTATTTAACCAAAGACCCCAAAAGAGCCGTCTTGTTTTGTTTCTTTCCACTGCAGATCCAGCCAATTTACGAATCATAAAACCTGTCTCTGAACACCCCTTTAAGTCCCAATAAAGCGTTATGCCGTTGAAGGACTTTTTTCGAGCTTTCCCTAGATAGGTTGAAAACTCATTGGGAGAAATTTTATTGGTCGGAAACAGTAAGGCGTTTTCTTCCTTTTGCTCGTCTTCTTGCAAGTAAATTTCTACCATTTTTAGTTTTCATCCGAGCGCGAAAGCCATGTTTTCTGTGGCGCTTAACGCGGCTCGGTTGATAGGTTCTTTTCATAAATATATTTCCTTCAATATTCGATGTTATTTAAAAGCCGACGAATATAATAAGCATCGAAGAGAAGTCAATTTCAGTATTTAACTATATATAGTGGCTAAAATTAATTTCAGTCAAGATATTCAAGAGCAATACAGCGAAGCCCTTATGGATGGAGAAAAAACTAAAAGCCAGAAAACAGATGCTCGCACTTTAGCCTCCACGACAAAGGCGATTTTAGCTTCGAATTTGAGGTCGGGTTTTAATGACATGACCAAACCGTAACGTCAACTCTTTTAGTTGTTTACCCTTACTTAAAATATATCCATTGTGTTTTAACTCTTGGTCATATTTTTCTAAATACCGCTTAACGGTTCTTTCATTAATATCATAAAAGCCCGCTACCATTTGGGTCGTAAATTTGTATTCGCCCTTAAAGAACATGCCAGGTAAACCAATATATTCTTGAACTTTTTCAACAGCAAAACTATTATTTAATATGTTTTGTCTAGCAATATTTGAATTTGTCAAATCTCTCATATAAAAGCTTTTTTATAAAAGGACATATTTTCTACAATGCTGTTTTCAATGAAGCCCAACGGTTGGTGTATGTGGAGTGACATCCCGCAGGGTGCTATGCACGATACACATTGTTGTGCTTTCGTTTTTTTAATTATTAGTTTTCATTTTAAGTGTAATCTCTCCTATGTTGTAGGCATATATCGAAGCAGGGAGAAAAGTAAATCTCAAGCCTTGTATTTCTTTCATTCCAATTTGGTCAATTGAAGTAACAACAGCAGATTCAAAGTTATTTGTTTCACAAAATTTAATTAAACTTTTCAATTCTTGAGGCTTATTAAAATATCGGTTACTCCATTTAATTTCCACTCCCCAAACGGGTTTATAACTTTTATCATCAACTAAAACAAGATCTACTTCACCTTCATTTCTCCCGTCTTTCCATCTAGCATATGTTAAATCTAGTTGCTCTCGATGCATCCATTGTGAAAGAATTGCTGTTTCCACCATGTTACCCATTTCTTGGTCTGTTTCACTTATCGGGGAAAATAAAGCAGTGCGAAGTGATGGATTAGTAAGATATACTTTGAAGCTTGTTATTCTTTTTAATCTTTTTGCATTGACCCCAACCTTATTTAATATCTTAATTAGGAATGCCGATTCTAAGTATTCTAGATATTTTTTTAACGTATCCTTTTGAATCCCACTTTCCCTAGACATTGTCTCATATGAAAATTCATTTCCAGTATTATACGCTATGTATGTAAAAAATCTGTTTAGCTCTTGTACATCTTTGATTCCGTACAAGCTTGGCAAGTCTCTAAGTAAAACTTTATCTACAATATCATTTTTTACATATCTACCCATATCATTTTGTATTTGTTCAGATAACACAACCTCTGGGTATCCTCCAAAATTTAAATAATGGACAAATTCTTTATTTAATACTTTTGAATCATGCGTTAAGCAATACTCTATATCCTTGCCTCCATATTGAACAACACCTTTAAAAATTAAATGATCTAATTCTTTCAAATGAATATATTCTTGAAATGTTAATGGAGGTAACAAGAAATCAGTAAATCTACCGGCTCCACTTTCCGTGCTGTGCCATTTTATCGCTGCAGCTGCCGAGCCAGAAACAATGAATTTAGTTTCAGGATATGAGTCAACTAATACTTTTAAGTGTCTTTCCCAATCTTTCAAGTATTGTATTTCATCAAAAAAGACATAACAACCATTAAGGTTTTCAAGGTTTAAAGAGTCTTTACATAGAGTTAAAACATCCTCCAGACTTAAATTGACATAAATAGGGTTGTCAATCCCGATAAAGAATAGTTTATGAGGATTTGTTCCTTCTTTCAGTAAGTTTTCAATGCAATGAAATAACATTACTGTTTTTCCAACCCTTCTCGGCCCCATCAGGACTAAAGCTCTTTTAATATTCCTTTCAAGTACAAATGGATAAAAAAGATTAAAATATAATCGCTTGGACATTGAGCTATATGTGTTTGGTATCTCCTTGGTGATCCACCATGGATTTTCATAGCGAAGACGTTCAATAATTTTTTCTGTTGGAATAAGGCTTAGTATTGTCATATTTTTATCTTAATATAGCAATTATGTGTAAAATAAACAGAATTAAAACGACCTATTATTACAATTAATGCATCTTTAAGCCGTTAATTGGAGAACGAAACTGTTAATTCGACAATCGGGTCTCTTAGCATTAAACACAACGTTTGGGTATATGAAAAGTTGGGCATTTCGGAGCGATTTCCTGTCAAACCGCACAAAGTTAAATGCGAGCTACATACTTTATTTTCAGCACTATCCGCCCAATTTTTTATATACCGTGTTAGCGTTTCGTTGTTTATTTTTCCAGTCAATTTATCTTTCATTTTTGCTGCATCTTTTCTGTCTGCTGTGCGTTTGGGTAGGCAAGCTCTTTGGCTGGTTTTGGTCGTGCGTTGGCTTTTTCGAGCGACCAGCCAATGTGCTTGACTACGAAGCGTTGGCTTACTTTGTTTCTTTCATTAGTTCGTTCATTTCTTTTTTAATTGCTTTAATAAGCCTCTTTTTTTCTTCAATCAAACCAAAAGAATATTTTACTTTATCGCTTATTAATTTTATTGATTCATCATCAAGAATTGGAATACGGATTTTGTAAATATTTTGAGGTCGAAGATGTGGGATAGTAGACGCTATTACAGTTCTCTTATTTGCTTGGTATTGTCCAATTTCTTTGATTGATAAAGCCAAAAAGATATAATATGGATTTAATTTAGACATTTCTTTCATTCTCAAAATAGCGTGACCTGATGATAAAATGCAATTATCTTCATTTGTAACTAATGCCAAGTTTCCTATACTACCGTCTTTTGTAAAAGCAATATCATAAGGTTTTATTTCTTGTTTTAATTCTGTTTTAAAACTTTTGTCACAATAAAAATCAGGATAACTATCAAGTTCATAATTGAAAATATCAGAGGTTCTTAAAAAAGGAATACTGTCTTTATTTTTTGACAGATAGTCTAAGTAATTTGCACTTCCTATTTCTTCACCTTTAAAAATATCTATATGTTTTTTAAGGTCTTCCAGTTTAAATTTTTTACTTATAAAAGTTAAAACCTTTTCACCATAAGGGTCATAAGAAATTGGTGTCCAAGACTTATTTTCTATTAATTCTTTAAGCGTTGTTTTAAAAGAAATATCTTTTTTTATAACATCTTTCTTTAAATTTAGCTTTGAATAAAAAAGGGCTTTACATTCATTTATAGTTTCCAAAAATTCTTTCTGTAAAGAGGTTGCCTTTGAGTATTTTTCTACAAACTTATTTTGAATGACATTGTCAACATTAGGTATTATAAATTTTTTGAGTTTTGTTAAAGAGAGTAAGCCTTGAATGTTGCCACCACCAGAGTAAATACATTGGTATTTAGAAAATTCTGAAAGAAAAAAGCAAGTTAAAAACTCAGGTTTGATTTTATCATTATTGCAATAAACATATGCTATATTTCTAGGTAAACTGCAACGGGAATTAAAATATTCTGCAAAAATTGCTGTATTCCCTAACGTACCAACTACCGATAACAATACAGCATCTTTTTTTAATTCTTTATTTATATTTTTCTCGTTGTCTTGCTCTGAAATATAGTTTGAATCAACTGTATCAACAAAACCTTCTTTAAGGTTATGAATATATAAATATTTAATTTCACCTTTCGGAAGAAGTTCAATGGCAGTATGTATTCCATCGGATAGTATAGGGAAGTATTCTTTATTACCAAGTTTAACAAACTTGTATTTAGATTTCTTAATTAGATTTTCGCTAAAGTTGAGAAAACTATAGTATTTAGGATTAAAACGACCTTCTCTAATGACTTGTGAAATATTTACACTTAACTTATTTACCATTTTTCCAGTCTTTATAAAGTGAAGATATTAAAGCGATGTCGTCTTCTTGTTGTAAATCCCCTCGTCTATTATGTCCACAAGTTTCAGCAATTGCCATAAAAATTTCATAATCAGTTTCAGGCGTTTCTTCATCTAAGTATTTTTGCAAAACAATTATACTCGTCTTAGTGCTTGTATGTGGCATAAATGTTTCAATAGGAACATCAATAACAGCTAATATTTTTGCTTGCTTTATTATGTGATTTCTTATATATCCTAATTTGTCATTGCCGAGTATGCCATCAGGTAATACAATACCCAGTCTACCGCCTGGATTAAGCAACTGCAAACATCTTTCAATGAAAAGTATTTGAGGAGCTTCTTTGTCCTTTATTTTCCCCTTTTCCCACTGATTTTCTTTTTTATTAAACTTCCATTTATAACCAAATTCAAATTGCTTTATTATTTCTTCTCCAGTCACAGGTAATTTAGCACCAAATGGGGGATTGGTAACAATTACATCAAAAGATTCAAGTTTGATTTCTATTTGTGTTTTTTTGTTCCAATTTTTTGGAGAATCTAAACTGTTTTCACAAAACACGCCACCTCTTCCATCGCCTAGTAACGCCATATATGCTTTTGCAACTTTGCTTAGAAAGTAATCTTTATCAACACCTCTTAGGTTTTTTATTGCTACCTTTTGTTTTTCAATTTCAATTTCATTGTCTGGCCAATTTAGGTTTTTACCTTCTTTCTCTATTTTATCCCAAATAAATCTCATTGATTCAATCAAAAATCCACCGCTACCACAAGCAGGGTCAAGTATTTTCTCATCGGTTGAAGGGTTTACAATTTCAACTATCATCTTAACTACATTTCTTGGCGTAAAGAATTGCCCTTGCCCACCTTTTAAGGCGTGGTCAATAAAAACTTCAAAAGCATCTCCGATTGCATCTCGTGATGAATCTGTTAAACTAAAGTTTTGTAACTCACCAACAACATAGAATATAGATTTTGAATCTAAATGGATATTATCTGAACTATCAATAACATCACTGTATTTTTTCTTTACTTCAGTAAATAAATCTTTTATCCTTTTTGCAACGTCTTCTGGTTCTTCATCTATTCCTGCTCTAAATGTCACAATATCTGTTTGACGAGTAAATTTTTCATCATAGATTTTGCAAAAAATCATATTAATCAATTCCTGAGCTAAAACTTCATCTCTAGTTGCACCGACATTATTTGCTGCTAAATAATTCCTAATTGTTTTAAAGTTCGATTTTAAATTTATTGCTGGTTTTAAGTCACTCCTGACAAATTTACCAATATCCTCAAGTCTTTGATTATGCTTTGGAATATTCGGAATTTCTTGAAATAAAACTTTACCACCTTTTTCAAGTTTTCTAATAAAAAGTTTTTGGTCTCCATTAAACCAAACCCCAAGAGAAGCTTTTGAAAATCTCAAATAATCTTTAAGTTGTTCAAGTCCGTCTTGTCTCGTTTTCTTTTTGCATTCAATAATTATGGTAATATCATCTTCATTTCTTTTATTGTTAGCAAAAACTGCAATGTCAATTGGATATTCTTTTTTTGTATCTGAAGGTCTTACTTTAACCCTATACTGCGGTCTAGTTTGCAAAAGTGACTTTGGATATTCATAATCCTCTACTAAAATTTTAGAGTAAACTTGAACTGCCTCTATTTCTTCAGGTGTCGCTTTTACTTCTTCTCCAGATATATAGTCAAATATGTATCCTTCCTTTGGTTCTTTTTTATCTTCCATTATTTTTTATCTTTCAATTTTTGGGAGTGTCAAAATAACTGGGTCTGAAAGGGCCGTAATGAGTTGTGTGAT
>CALBFA010000018.1 GCA_937888365.1 uncultured Fidelibacterota bacterium
ATCTATCATCGGTCTCATGATAGGAGGCTCCTTTCAAGCCACAAAAGCGCTTAGAGAAAGAACAAAAATAGCAGAAGCAAAAGAGCAAATCAAGGCGGCAAAAGACGCTGTGATGGGATATGCCATGGAGTGGGTAGATTTGCCAACTTCAGCTGAGTTTGATGCCAATATTTCACCAAATACAGGGACACTAAAACCCATCAGTTATTTTATTGATCCTATTTTAGCTAAAGATGTTGATATTTGTGCTTTTAAGACAACAAATTTAAAAGTTGTTACACCAGATAGAAATATAACTGATGTAGCATTTGTCGTAGCGGCAGCTGGACCAAACTACAACATGCAAACCACACTAGATACATCAGTCACACCAAATACAGTAAATATCTATGGAGCAGATAAATTAGTGAATAACAATTTTTATGATGACATTGTAGAGTCGGTGACACTCGCTGAATTGCAAGGAAATGTAAATTGTTCTAAAAATAAATTGGTTATTATTAATGATTATGCTTTGCCTAGAGATAGTAACGGTAGTTTGTATGTAGGAGCTGATATATTTGCTGTTCATGGAATTCCATTTGCAGATGGTGTTATTGATACTGATACCGAACTTGATTATCAATGGTGTTTAGAAGATTCTAATACTTCATCAATCTGGCAACTTGATTGTGGTAGTAGTAACTATCCTGCTGTACAGAACTGCTCTATTGTTACACCCAATCCATACTTTCTATGTACTTCGCCTCGTTTAACTAGCGGTTCCAATCATCCAACAGCAGGTACATACAGCTTAAAAATTTATGTTAAAGATAGTACACAAAACGAAGCAGTTAAAAAAAGTTTCAGCATAGCAATTGACGCTATCCCATAAAGGCTAAAAAATGTCACAAAACAAACCAATCGGACAACTCCTTGAAGAGTTGGGTTTTATAACTAAAGAGCAGATAGAAGTCGCTTTGGACGTGCAAAAGGCAAATCCTAAATTTTTTGGAGAGACTCTTCAGGATTTGGATTTTGTAACTTCGGGTGAAATCGCTGAAGCGATCGCTAAGCAAAGCAATCTGGAGTTTATCAACTTGGAAAATGTCGTGCCTTGCGCCGAAGTGCTTAAGCTCATTCCTCAAAACGTGGCAAGAACAAAAAATATTTTACCCATCAGCATGGATGAGTACAATTTAGTGGTAGCTACTCAAGACGTCAATGATCTAATTTTACTAGATTATCTTCGCAAAATCTCAAAAAAAAATATAAAATTCGTTGTTGGAGACAAAAGCTCCATTGCTAGATATACGGAAATTTTTTATTATCAACTGCATAATCCAATTGAACTGGAAATTCAGGAGATGATAAAACAAACGCTTGCCAACAGAGAAATAGACATCCCCCTTTTGGTGAATTTATTGCTCAATAACGCGGTAAAAGATCGCGCTACGGATATTCATATATCGCCAGATAGTTCGGTAACGCATGTTTTTTACCGCATCGATGGGGTCTTGCAGCACTTCTATTCACTCCCTCTTCAATTACATACTCAGGTTATCGCACGTATTAAGATTCTGAGCAATTTAGATATTTCAGAGCAAAGAAAACCTCAAGACGGGGCGTTTAGTTATGAATTTTTAAACGAAACGTTTGATTTAAGGGTATCAACGCTTCCAACAAACCATGGTGAAAATATCGTTATGCGACTTTTGGGAAAAAACTCAGCGCTCTTTAGCCTGAAACATTTAGGGCTTACAGACCAAAACAGCGCAAAAATAGAAAAATATTTTACTAAACCTTATGGCATCGTGCTCATTGTTGGACCAACGGGAAGCGGTAAAACGACTACGTTGTATTCCGCTCTTCGTAAAATAAATTCTCTGAAAAAAAACGTTTTAACCATAGAAGACCCTATCGAATATAAATTCTCTTTTATCAAACAAACGCAGCTCAACGAAAAAGCGGGATACAATTTTCAAAGCGCCATTCGCGCCTTCATGCGACAAGATACCGACGTTATGCTTGTGGGAGAGATACGAGACACTCAAACAGCCGAACTGGCCGTTCGAGCTTCCATCACGGGTCACCTTGTCTTGTCGACCCTCCATACAAACGACGCAGTCGGAACTATTCCAAGACTAAACGATTTGGGCATTCAGCCTTATCTTATCGGCTCAGGACTTCTCGCCGT
>CALBFA010000019.1 GCA_937888365.1 uncultured Fidelibacterota bacterium
TCTATCACACAACTCATTACGGCCCTTTCAGACCCAGTTATTTTGACACTCCCTATTTCTGTGTTTCTCTCTGTGGTAGTATTTTTTTACGCAGCCTTAAAACCCACCCCTAACCCCTCCCAAGAGGGGAATAAAATAATGCTTTTCTTTGTGAATCTTAGTGCTTCTTCGTGTGCCTTGGTGTTAGACTTTTCCGCAAGCAAGATGCCTACGTTACTCTTTTTCTCGGATAACTCTGTGTTTTCTCTCTGTGTACTCGGTGGTTATTATTTTTAGAAATCCGAACTCGATTTAAAAAGTTTATTCACACGCGATATAGATGTTTCAATAATTTTGGAATTGCCGGATAAACGGATCCACACAACTGTATCGCGTTGCGGTTTCGTGTAAAACTCCATTTTTGACGTTTCGCCCGTAATTAAACCAACCGTCACTTCTCCAACTTTATGTGCGTCAGCGATTTCCGCTTCATTCGAAAAATTCGTCGCTGTCAGATTTCTGAAAACGCTGAGTAAAGGTCGCATTATTGCATCATCAATCTTATTATTATCCATCACCCACGCTGTGTCTAAATGCGCACATTCGTATGCACCCGCATCACCCACGAACGTAAGGGACTTGATGGACGTCGCTTCAAAGTTGACGATATGCTTATCCCAAAAATGCGGTTTAAGATTCTGAAGATATTGCCTTAGGTTTTTGCGAATCGTTACAATTTCTTTGCTGCCACGCTGTCTTACAATGGTTTCTTTCGCTGATGCACCTAAGGTCCCAACGATTAAATCCAACGATATTTGTCCTTCATTATCGAAAAGTTTAAGAGCAGAAGACGAATCCGTCACACTAAATTTTTCTTGTTTGGATTCATTATTCGACACAACACGATCGCCAAGCAAATATTGAAAATCATTCACTAAATTATTAATAATAGCTGTATCTACTGGATATTCATCCAATAGCCATGTATCATTAACAAGTTCAAACGTCAAAGTCTCGCCATTATGGAAAAGTTCTACTCTCGTTATGTCAGCATTGTTCGTGTTAAAATCCGATTCAATATTTTTATCCGTCGATGGATTTGCATCATAAAAGAAAATCATGGAGAGAATAAGTACTGTCAAAACGCTCAATACGGCTAAAAATGTTTTGTTCATGACAATTCCTCCATTGCTTTTTTCATTTTTCGACGTTGAAACCATCTAAAAACACCTATTCCAATCAAAATGGCTGGTGCTAATAATATATTTAACCATTTCAATGTCGAGCGTTGAGAGATAGTCGTTTCATCAAGTTTTGAGGGTTGAATCGATTTTGAACGGATTGAAATCAAGCCATTTTCATCTTCTAGCCAGTCCACGGCATTGGTAAAAAATAATACGGCCGATGGTACAGAAAATTGACCTGTTAAAAAGTTACCAGATCCAGCAATGATCATGCGCGAATCAAGTAAACTGGATGCATTATGCTCGTCTGGAAATGTAACACCATCGGGTCTGCCATCCGCAAAATAGGATGTAAAATTCCCCGCCAAAGCCACTGCGACAGATTTAGAACCTTCATTGAACATAAATTCAGGCAATTCAGTCCCCACACTAATGTTCACCATGCCAGATCGAGGATCTTGTTGTGCAAAACCTGATTTTTCTGATGTACGCATAAGATGGCTTAAACGGATGTTTGTTGAGTCAAAATCACTGGTGATAACAACTTCATTGGGGAAGAATAATCCACATTCATCAAACCGAGATACGATGAGATGTTCTTTATCAAATTCGGTTAATCTCGGTGCGTAAGGATAGTCCACTTTAACAGGGATTTGCATAAATCCCATGTTTTGATACGCTGTTACTTGATAGGACTGTTTATCCATTAAAATCTTCGAGCCAATTTCTACTCCATAATGACGTAGAAAATCATTGAGGTTCGTTTGTATAGGCATCACAGGCATATATTGATTTTGTAAATCGACGGATTGTTGTCCTGCAAAAATGCCTAATTCCCCACCTCTCATCATAAATTGATCCAATTTATACAGTTCCAAAAGGCTCAATGAATCCGTAGGTTGTACCATAATAGCGGATTTATATTGCGTGTCAATTTTCTCAACTTCGCTCAAATTCACATCAACAATATCATAGGCTTTATAAAGTGATTCCAAGTTTTTATACAATGTTTCATCACCGGAAAGACTTGGCTCTCCATGACCCGACAACCATGCTATTTTTGGTTTCTCATCCTGAACAAGCGTTTTGATGGCTGAAGTCATATCATATTCCAGTTGCTCGATGGCTGAAACAAAGGGTAGAACTTCTTTTTTATCCTCATATAAAAAGACAAGACCTAAATATATTTTCTGGACTTTTATTTCGTCATTTTCCGTAATATTCGCCTGGACCGGCATGACACCATAGCTATGTGCATCATCCATTTTTTCAGATGTTTCAGAATTGAGCATAATAAACTCATACTCAAGTCCATTGCCTGCAAATGCGCGATATTCGTCAAGCATATCCAAAACATATTGTTTGACGGTTATCAGCTGTTTGGGGAAATTTTCGGAATAATAAATTTTAATGGTTACAGGGTCGTCAATCGAGGCAAGGATTGTTTTCGTGACCTCGGAAACAGAATATTTACCATCTTCCGTATAATCAATCCTAAAAAAGATTCGTTGACCCAAAATATTAAGAATAACTATGGAAATAATAATGACAATTAAGGAGTTCCATTGGACCCATTGTTTTTTATTTAACATAATTCAATCGTCCTATGCGTGTTTTCGGTTCGTTAAGGCTGCAATGCTAATTAGAAGTGAAATCGCAGAAAGTGAGAGGAAATATAAAACATCCCTCGAGTCAATGACGCCTCTAAAAAAGTTTTGATAATGAAATCGAATGCTCAAGTTCTCAATAATAGTGCTCATCATTCCAGATGTCGTGCTAATGCCATTGATGAGAAAAAACACAGCGATTAAAATTAATCCCATGAGATACGCTACAATTTGATTTTTCGTAAAGCTGGATGCGGCCAAACCAAGGGAAAGATAGCTTACACCGAGTAAAAAGAATCCGACGAAACTGGTAAATACAATGCCCATATCGAGATCACCAATATTGGCAATAGTGATAGGCGCAACAAGCATCCCACATAAAATGATGGCAAATAATGCAACGATTGAAAGAAATTTTCCCATAATAATTTGAACATCCGTCAAGGGTAATGTCACGAGTAATTCAAGGGTTTCATGATGTTTTTCTTCGGCGATGAGACGCATCGAAAGCGCCGGCGCAAAAAATAGCAATACAATTGATGCGAAATTAAATAAGCCTCGAATATCCGCTAAATTGATGGCGAAAAATGGATAATCACCGTAATCAAAGAATAACCAATTGCTTATGACCAAGAATGAAACGATTACGATAAATGCAATGGGTGAATTAAAAGTAGTCTTTATTTCTTTGCGGAAAATGGCCATGATTTCGTTCATGACATACCTCCTGTCGACGTTAATTGTCTAAAAATATCTTCGAGAGACGCTTGATGTTGACGCATTTCTAAAAGCGTCCAATTATTTTTAATCACACTATTAAAAATGCTACTTCTCATATCGTCTTGTTTATCATTTGAGAGCTGAAGCTTAATTGATTTTCCTTCAGACATTTCAACAATATTCAATTGAGGAAATTCAGCAAAAACAGATTTGACAGATTCTTGCGTAGCGCCGAGCAATTCTAAAAATATGATTTGTTTGCTATTCTCTTGGGCTTTCAATTCGTCTAGTGTGCCTTGAGCAGCGATGACGCCATCATTAATAATGAGGACTCTATCGCTTATGGCTTGAACTTCTTGCATAATATGCGTCGAGAATATCACTGTTTTCTCGCGACCTAAATTCCGAATCAATTTACGAATTTCGACAATTTGATTGGGGTCGAGACCCGATGTCGGCTCATCTAAAACGAGGAAATCAGGGTCATGAATTATGGCTTGCGCCAATCCGACTCTCTGTCGAAAACCTTTCGATAATTCATGGATGTCTTTATGACGAACATCGCCTAAGCCACAAACATCAATGGCGCGATTCAATGCTCCTTTGCGTTCATCCTTACTGATTTTGCGAACATCGGCAATAAATTGCAAATATTCAACGACTCCCATGTCGTCATAGAGAGGTGTGTTTTCAGGCAGATAGCCAATTCTTCTACGAACTGCCATTGAATTTTCGACGACATCAACGCCATCAATTTTAATATGGCCTGATGTTGGTGGCATATAGCACGTAATCATTTTCATGGTAGTGGTTTTACCAGCGCCGTTGGGTCCTAAAAACCCTAATATTTCGCCTGATTTGACAGTGAAAGAAATATCATTTACAGCTTTGGTTGTGCCATAATGTTTCGATACATTATGAATTTCAATCATGTGTGTCTTCCTTTTTTTCTAATTTTGTTTCATTTACAAATTGTATGCACAGATTGTGTAACACTTCACATTCATTTTTTTGGATGGATTTTTTCGCGAATTTCACGAGATCTCCTGAGCTAAGAATTTCTTCCCATATTTTATTTTTATTCAATTCATGAACATTTTCATGCACATCTCTTTTTAATTCACTCGTGGTCATTTCAAGAGCATTAATAAAATATCGATTTTGAATGTACTCTCTCGCAATATCCGTGAGATGGCTGATATATGATTTCATCTCACCCTTTTCCAGAATGTCACTTAAAGCGAGTTTCTCAAGTTTTCTAAGGGCAACAATATGCGCTTTTTCAGGAGGAACGATTTCCATAACATGGTTTCGATTCTTTTTGAAATTCGCTTTTTTCCAGTATCTGTAAAATAGGTAGATTACGATTAGACCTAATAATACGTACAGAGCGAGTTTCAAATCCAATTGAAATTGTGTTTCATGTAATCCTTTTATGGGGCGTAGTGTCGTATCGGTTTCAGTCAAAACAGAACTTAATAATATTGAAAAGGGATTCAGTGTTAGACTGTCTAAAACAACGCTATCTGCACTCTGAATTTTTAAAATGGCTTGAGGACTCGTCAAAATACCGGCGCTATCATAAGCGGAGAATTGTATAAACACATCAATGCTATCATTTCGAATTGCATAATTTTGATTGAGAATTTCAAATGGACCAAATTTCTCTGGCAACATATTTTGCGAAAGTTCAAGCTTACCGTATGGAAAAGGAACACTCCATCGCGCCTCAAATACATCGCCAATGGACCCAGAATCAGGCTGGACAATCACTTGAGCTGGCCACAGAACATTTATAATCAGCAAAAACGCAATAATAACTCGCATACGCATTATCGTTTCATCCGTTTTGCTCTGTTTCGAAAAAAAGTTGAGAGTTTATTGACATAGGATTCTGATGTTAAAAGTCGCAAGTAATCCATTCTATTTCGTTTAAAAAAAGTCTCTGTCGTCAAAAGGCGGTTTCTTTGTTTTAATGCATAGTCATCGCGTAAACTTTTTTTAGCCGTGTCAATGGCCATAAATTCGTTGGTTTCCGCATCATGAATATTTAAAAGTCCCAGATTTGGTAATTCGAGTTCCCATTGATCCTGCAAATGCAGGTTTATCAAATCATGCTTTTGGTTCAGAATTTTGAGTCCGTTTTGATATGATTCGCCGATAAAATCACTAATCATAACGACAATGGCTTTTTTCCTTAAACTATTGACTAAATATTGTGACGCGATTTCGTAGTTTGTACCTTTATTTTTTGGCTCATGTTGCAAAATGGCGTGGATAACGCTTAACACATGATTTTTACCTTTTCGCGGTGGGATAAACGTTTCGACTTCTTCCGTAAAAAGTAACACACCCGCTTTATCATTATTTTTGATGGCTGAAAACGCCAACACTGCGGCTAATTCTGCAGCCAACCCTCGTTTCATTGAGCCAGACGTACCGAAAGCGCCACTTGCAGATGCATCAATCATGAGGATGAGGGTTAATTCTCGCTCTTCGTCAAAGAGTTTAATAAATGGCTTCCCAGTCCGAGCTGTAACATTCCAGTCGATAGTACGAATTTCATCGCCTGGTGTATATTCCCGAACTTCGGCAAATTCCATCCCTCTGCCTTTAAAAACAGAGTGATAATCACCGCCAAAGATTTCATTCACTAAATGGCGAGAATGAAATTCGATACGGCGAATTTTTTCGAGAAGTTCGGTAGGAATCATTTAATAATATTGATTAAGGTACAGTTACCGTTTCAAATATACGCGTTATAATATCTTCACTCGTCATTGATTCGGCTTCAGCCTCGAACGTCAATAAAATCCGATGTCGCAAGACATCCATTGCGACGGCTTTAATGTCATCAGGAATTACATAGGCACGTTGATCGATAAAAGCATTCGCTTTTGCAGCGAGCAATAAATTAATAGAGGCTCTCGGCGAGGCTCCAAATTCAATAAGCGATGCAATATCATCCAAACCATATTTTAGTGGATAACGCGTCGCAAATACAAGACTTATAATGTATTGATGGATTTTTTCATCGACATAAACACTATTGACGACTTCTCTTGCTTTAATAATGTCCGCCTCGGAAACAACAGGCGTTGGCTCCAATATTAAGCTCGTATTTGACATGAGCTTAATAATCTCAAGTTCCTCTGTTTCAGACGGATAGTCGATTTTAATTTTTAGCATAAATCGGTCAACTTGAGCTTCAGGAAGCGGATATGTTCCTTCTTGTTCAATGGGATTTTGCGTCGCTAAAACAAGGAATGGTTTCTTTAATTTGAAGGTTTCATCACCAATCGTAATTTGTCTTTCTTGCATCGATTCTAATAAGGCGGCTTGCACTTTTGCAGGCGAACGGTTGATTTCATCTGCCAAAATAATATTTGAAAACAAGGGACCTTTTTTGATGGAAAATTCACCCGTTTTGGGGCTATAAATTTGTGTCCCAAGTAAATCAGCTGGCAATAAGTCGGGTGTAAACTGTATCCGTTTAAAACTTGTATTAATAAGTTTTGCAAGGGTCTTAACGGTGAGCGTTTTGGCTAAACCCGGAACACCTTCAAGCAAGACATGTCCGTTTGCAAGCATTCCAATAAGTAGCTTGCGAACCATATTATTTTGGCCAATGACAGTTTTGGATAATTCAGATTGGAGTAGTGGAATAAAAGCACTTTCTTTCTTGATACTTTCATTCAAGGCGGATAAATCAAATGACATTTATGTTACTTCCTACGATTGTTTAGACATAAGGTGTTGTAATTCGGGAATTTCCTCGAGTGTTTTTCCTAGATATTTCATTTCAAATTCTACGGATGGAACCATCTCATTGTCAGGGTAATTCTTCAAGAACTTTGTATATTCTTCTGCAGCTTTTACCATATCATTGAGTTCATTTGCATACATATATCCTAATGAAAATGCAGCTTTGGGTCCAAATGGACTATTTGCATATTCATTATAAACTTTTTTATAAGCTTCTGCTGCTTTGTTTAAATCACGAATATGTTTGTGATACAGTTCAGCGCGTTCATACGCCATTGAGGCGCCAAGATCGGTTTTTCCATGCTTGGACAGCCATAAATCATAAGCGCGTCCAGCTGCATCATAATTCTCAATGCTTGTATTTTTCTTCGCCATTTCTCTCAGTGTTGATGCATCCAAATATTCGGCATAATTAATAACAGAAGCATAATGAAATTTTGCTTTTGATGGGTTATTCAAATTTTCTTGATAGATGCTTCCTAAAGCCATTTCTATTTCTAGACCTTGCTCATCGGTTTCAATATTTTTTAATGCTTTTTCATACTTTTCGACTGATTTTTCATAATTGCCTTTTGCTGCGTTTTCTTTAGCAATAGCAATTTGTTCGTCAACGGTTTTTGAACATGATATAAGCAATATCATTGATAAAATAAGGGATGTAATGGTTCTATTGTTCATTCTGGAGATTCTCCTCTTTCTATTTATTTTCTTCATTCAATATTGTCATTTTTATTCCTAATTCAACAATCAAATTACATATTCTGCTTTGTCCAGATGCTGATTTTACACGACAAAAGCGTGATTGTTCCCTTAAAATGCATGGGTAATTGCAAGATGTAATTTTCCTTTGCCAAATTGATTTGAATTTTTTTGCCAAGGGAATCCTATATCAATTCTCGCGGGTCCTATGGGTGTTTCCAATGTCAATCCAAAACCGCCTGAAAACAGTAAATCATTCATAGAAACAAATGAGATATCCTTCCAAAGATACCCACCATCTAAAAATAATTCATAACCAAGAATACCATAAATATTTTGTCGCCATTCCAGGTTTCCATAAAATCGAATATTTCCGCCCGTTGGTACTATCTCGTCGTCAGTGACGACATTTGGTCCTATAGAGTTCGCTAAATATCCTCGAATACTATTGGAACCTCCTAAGAAAAAACGTTTATCCAATGGAATCAAGCCGTCTATATCATTCACGGTATCAACAAGGGCGTATCCTCCAGAAACATTATAAGCTAAGACGCCAAGTGTCGACACTTTTATATATTGGCTAAAATTCGAATTGAGTTGAAAAAAGTGGTTTTCTCCGCCCAAAACATAACCCGTCATAGAGGGACTAACGGAGATAAGTAATCCCTTGGATGGATTTAAATAATCGTTACGCGTGTCCCATCTAAAATCAATAGAAAAGAGTCGGCGTTCTTCGAAATCTTCCTTTAAATCATAGACGCCTTCTACACCGACAATTTTAGATTTGCTCCACTCCAAATTTGAACGCAATTTTATTTTGCGAAACCAATTGTAATTACTGATGAGGCGAAGACCGTACTTCTGTGCTTCATAATTGTGCAATGTATTACTAGAATATTGGTAAAATGGATTCACCGTTGTCGGTACACGAAAAGGTCCAAACCAAGGTTCCGTATAGTATGCATTAAGCATAAATTTTTGAGGGATAATGAGTGTAGGATAAATAGATTTTATTGTTGTGGCTATTTTGAATCGTCGTCCGGATTTTTTAATATTATGATACGACCAAGACGCCAACATATCAAGTGTGAGCACTGGCTCTGAATGTTCAACTTCCACATCTTGACCAATACCAGTCTCGTAGTTTACAACTGTAAATTTTGATGGCGTAAGTCGAATGTCTAAATCGACAGTTCTTGAATCGGGATTCAAATTCGTGGGCGAAATACTAACGCTATTAAACAGATTTGTTTCGAAAAGTCTTTTTTGGCTTTCTTCAATATGTTCAATGTTATAAACGTCTCCTGAGTTAATAATTATTTCTCGCCTGATGACTTTAGACAATATTTCCTCAAGTTCTGGGATAGTAATATTGTCAATTGTATAAATATGCCCTTCTTTAACAGTTATATAGAGCTTTACCGAGTCCCCCACACTAAGGGAGTCACTAATTGAAATAGTTGGGTATCCACTTTTGGAGTAATCACGAATCAGTGAATAAATGCCCCTTTTTAGATTAAGAATGTTCAGAGGTTCAGGGACTGCAATATTCATCCTATTTAAAATATCGTTATCCGAATATTTTACATTTCCCAAAATATCGATACTTTTAAGAAAATATTGTTTCCCTTCATTCACTTGGAAATAAACCTGCACATAATTTTGATTTATATAAACAATTGAATCCTGAATATCAGCTCTTAAATAACCGATTTGATGATAATAATTAATAAGTTTATTTTTTTCATCGCTCACAAATTTTTGGTTAAAATTGCTCCCATTTTTAAAGAGAAATCGACCTTTTATTTTGAGTAAATCGGTGAGATCTTTTGTCAATACATGTTCATTGCCGGTAAAAATAATTTCATCAATCTTATATTGTTCGATTACGGTTTGAGCTGCTAATACTGAAATTAAAACTATGAATACAATCGATATTTTATTAATAATTTTCATTAATAATTATATTTCAATCGCCATCGCAATTTAAAAAGCCCTGCTTGATCAACGCCAGCACTAACAGAATTATTATTATTAATTTGGTATTCCATATTGACAACATGTTCCGAATTGTTGTCTGTGGTTTTAATATCGCCTTCGTAGGTTACTTTTAGTTTATTTGAGAGTCGATGTCCTAAAACAATCGAAACGGCGCTGGTATCATCGGCAATATTCTCAAAAAGATTTCGTGATTGATCCATTTTTAAATCAAAGATGTCTAAACCCGTCACCTGACGACCAAAGGATTCGGTTTGTTTCTCAATAAGGGTGCCCAAATACCATTCTAATGGTGCTGATACCAATTTATCCTGGTTGATGCCTTCTGTATCAATCTTTTGTTTGAGATTGAGCCAACTTAAAATATCAGTTTGATTAAAAGTTGCGTTATCCGGGAAAATTATTTCGGGTTCCTTCAGGTCTCCTGTAAATCCTAACTCAATGATTTCACTATCAATAATAATTTCGACTAAAATATCTATCTGTGGATTGAATTCAACAGGATCAAAGCTTATGCTTCCCGACTTTATTGTTAACTCATTTTCATTCAATAAATAGTAAAATTTACCGCCGGGAACCGCTTCAAGTGTGCCTGAAAAACGTAATATTTCATCGCCGTAGTCGAGTAACCAAAGTTCACCCGAAAATTCTGCATCAATCATTGTATTTTTAATGCGAATGTTTCCAGGAAAGGTCGTAGCCAAATTATATCTAAGCTGGAAATCATCGGAAATAGAAGGCAATATAATTTCATCATTTGACGAAAATTCGCTTAGGAGAATACTATTTAAGACAGCGATTTCGCCCTTAATTATGATTGTATCTTGCCCTGAAATATGCATCGCGGCGTCGGCAATTGCCTCGAGTTCACCGTCTGTGGAACGATAATAGACATCATCGCCTTTGATATTAATATTGAAATGAGGATGAAAAAATGAGGTAAAATCAGCTGAGCCTTTAACCTCCACAATGGAATTATACTGAGTTGTATTATTGATGCCCAAGAATTTTCCCACAAAACCCGTCGCTCTATTAATGAGTCCCTTCGTTTCAAGCTCGCCACCTGGAATAAAATCTAAGTTTCCCTTAAGGAGTTTTATGGAAAGTGTATTGTCTAGCATTTCTAAGTCACTTACAATGTTCGTAACTGGATTTCCTAATAATGGCGAAAGAATAACTCCATTTTGTCCTCTCATTCGAAATGCACGAATAGGCGATTCCATCGGGCCAAATATTCTTCCTTTTCCCTCAAAATCACCGTCAATTTTATCAATAATTCCGATGTAACTACTTAAGAATTTAAGACTGCTAAATTTACCTTGGAAAGAAAAATCTAAGGTGTCTTTAGCCAAATAGGGTCTAATTCCAGGCATCACATCAAGCCTTGCAGGAATATAACCACTACCGCCACCTTGCATCCAGTCTGCAATTATTGACGTTGTATCAATATTAAGTATATCATTTTCGTAGGCCAGTTGCAGATTCGCTTTTTTGTAATGCAATGTGTCAATTGTACCATTTGTAATGCTTACTATTCCAGTCATTTTCGAATGAATAGGTGACCCCTTATACAACAGCCCCCCATCCAATTTCCCTGTTATACCAATCGGGCCAATTTCTCTAAATGAAATATTTTTCAACATCATATTATTCATTGTCAAACGTAAATCTTGAGGACGGTTCGGGTCGATTACATGAGGGATTCGATACCCAAACGGGAATTGTCCTTGAATTAATAACTGTCCATCGTCAGCATAATACAAAATATTTTTAATATCTGTCACATGCGAATGAGTTGTTCCCAAATAGATGAGAGAGTCTGCTTTAAATTGCATAAATTTAAATTCATCCCAGAATAGGTCGCCCACAAATTTAGGATTTGTAATACTATCAATAATGTTGAATGAACCATTAATATTACCACTCATTGGAAATGGGAATTTTAATAATTGTTGGATATTTTCCGCATCAATATTGTAAAGAAGAGCTTCAAGTTGATATCCTTTATTAAAATCAATTGCGCCTGTGATGTTATATTGTCCCTGATCCATATTTAAGGATAAAGTGTCTGAAATGATTAATTTATTATCTATAATAGGTATTATTTTTAATGTACTTAGGAAGACATGTTCATCGTGTAACCAAAAATCAAATTTATTTAATTCTAACTGAGTGGAAGATAATTTCCCCTGTAATTCAAACCCATTTTTTGGACTTTTAAACAAACATTTTTCAACGGTGTAATTCGTTTTATCTTTTCGGATTAAGAAATGGACCAGATTTAATGAATCATCCCAGAAAAAGCCACGTTTTGCTTCGAATTCAAAGAATCCATCCCAATCGTTTAGTGATTCTTTTAGGTAATAATTACCTATGCCAGACGCTGACAATTTCGTATTCATTCTTAAATCATCAGCTTTGATATCCCCTACTATTTCAATTTTCCCTGAACCGTTTGAAATATTAAAATCTGTTTTCAGGTTTCCCGAAATATTATTTAAAGAATCATGGACGAAATATTTAGAGATATTTTGTATGCGAGCTGAGCCATTTATATCGACATCATTGATGGCATAAATTCCAAGGATGGAAAGCGTATCTTTAGCATTAACCCAATCTATATTTTGAATGACAAGTTCTCTCCCGTCAATAAAAAGGAGTCTCGATGAAAACTTATTTTCGCTTAGTTGTTGGAAAGCAAATTTTGAAAAATAGGATTCAATAAATAAAGAATCGACTTTCCCTATTATCGAGAGTTCACCCGTTAAATTAGAAAGTTTAAAATCATGAGAATTGATAAAGGGCGTTAAATCGAATTCACTAATATTCGAATGAATTCTAAGATATTTTTCATCGATGGCATAATCGATATTAATGTCAATTGTTTCGTTATTATTTATGATTGATCCGATGGAACTGATATGACCATTCAATAGAGTAAAATCATCAATATTTAATTTATAATTCCCTGTCTTACCGGGATTTGACCCTGCTCCCGTCAATGCAAATTTACCCTTATCATCAATTTCAAAGAAAAATCGACCGTTTGGATTGATATAATCCCAGTCGATTAATGGGGATATTTTACCAAGATAACTTTCAATATTTAGGTCCGAAAACAGAAAGTCTCCTTCCCAAATACTTAGTTTTTCTTTATGTGCATTTATTTTGACGCGACCATCATTTGTAGTGAATACAAAATCAGATATTTCAATACGATCATTATTCCCAAATATTTCACCTGACATTGATGTATTCAGCGTCTCGACTAAGGGGATAAAAATTGAAGCGTCAGATATTTCTAAGACCCAATTTCCAGCATTATTTTTATAATTTGCAGGGATTTTAGCCACATAGATATCCCTTTTTTCTCCCTTATTTGCAATTATAAAATCATTGAGTTCGATGCTATGAATTGAAAGGGATGTCTTATTTTCTTCGATATTATTAGACATTAATTGACGTAATAATTTACTTTGATTAAGATTAAAATGTCCACCAGAGATTGATATTGAATCTATTTTATCACGAAAGAAGTAATCAATAAATGAAAAATCTATAGAAACAATATCAAGTTCAACAAATGATGTATTTGCAGAATCTTTTTCGAACAATTTAATATTCGAAACAGTAAATATTTCATCGCTTACAGACGAATTGATTTGCCAATCAATATTTAAGCTACCTCGATTTTCAAGCCAATTATTAGCAATTTTCAATAATAAGGGTGATAATTGTTGAGTTTGTGTTATGACACCATAAAGTAATAAGGAAGCACTCAGAATAATAAACAGAGCTAATAGCTTAATATTACTATAATTATTATATCTTTTCCCTTGATTATTATTCATGGCGCAAATCTAAAATTATTCATAGGTCATACTACTATTAACTCAGTAATATGTTCAAAAAAGGGCAGGATAACCTGCCCTTTCAATCTATTTAAAAAGCGATTATTTCTTTTCGTCCACAACCTCAAAATCAGCTTCTTCAACATCGCCTTCATTTGAAGAACTGTTCTCAGCATTAGGTTCTGGATTTTTTTGAGCTTTTCCGTTTGCTTCTTGGCCAGCACTATACATAGCTGCAGAAGCTTTTGACCAAACTTCATTTAAAGCAGCCATTTCTTTTTCAATCTTGGCTTTATCATCACTTGTCAAAACGTTCTTGAGCCCATCAATTTTATCTTTTAGTTCTGCTTTTGTTGCATCATCTAACTTATCACTATTTTCATTGATGGTTTTTTCAGTTTGATAGACCAATGAGTCAGCTTGATTTCTAAGATCAATCAACTCGCGTTTTTTCTTGTCGGATTCGGCATTTTTTTCAGCTTCTTGTACCATTTTTTCTTTTTCGGCATCTGTTAATCCGCTTGATGCCTCAATTCGAATGGATTGTTGTTTGTTCGTTGCTTTATCAATTGCCGTAACATTTAAAATACCGTTTGCATCGATATCAAACGCAACCTCAATTTGAGGTGTTCCTCTTGGTGCGGGTGGTATTCCATCAAGGGAAAATCGACCAATCGACTTGTTATCAGCCGCCATTTCTCTTTCACCTTGAAGTACATGTATTTCAACTTGAGGTTGATTATCAGCCGCCGTTGAGAAAACTTCGCTTTTCTTCGTTGGAATTGTGGTATTACGTTCAATAAGCTTAGTCGTTACCCCACCAAGTGTTTCAATACCGAGTGATAAAGGCGTAACGTCAAGGAGCAAGACATCTGAAACCGAGCCAGAGAGTACACCGGCTTGAATAGCGGCACCCATCGCAACAACTTCGTCAGGGTTTACACTTCTGTTAGCTTCTTTACCAAATATTTCTTTAACAATTTCTTGTACTTTTGGGATACGACTTGATCCACCAACAATGATAACTTCATTGATTTCGCTAGGAGAAAGTCCCGAATCAGAAATAGCGCTTAAACAAGGTTTTTTCAATCTTTCGAAAAGATTAGATGCTAATGATTCAAATTTTGCACGCGTAAGTGTTACATTTAAATGTTTCGGACCTGTCGCATCCGCAGTGACATATGGCAAATTAATTTCTGTACTTGATGTTGTAGAAAGCTCCATTTTCGCTTTTTCAGCGCCTTCCTTGAGACGTTGCATCGCCATGGCGTCTTTTGATAAATCAATACCTTCTTGTTGTTTAAATTCATTAATGAGCCACTCAATGATGGCTTGATCAAAGTCGTCACCACCTAAATGAGTATCTCCATTCGTCGATTTTACTTCGAATACACCATCACCAATTTCGAGTACTGAAACATCAAAAGTTCCACCACCAAGGTCAAATACTGCTACAACTTGCTCTTGTTTTTTATCCAAACCATAAGCTAGAGAGGCTGCCGTGGGTTCGTTGATAATACGTAAAATATTGAGACCCGCAATTTTTCCAGCGTCCTTGGTAGCTTGACGTTGTGAGTCGTTGAAGTAAGCAGGTACCGTTACAACAGCGTCCGTAACCTTTTCACCTAAGTATTCCTCAGCATTTTGTCTCATTTTTTGGAGAATCATTGCTGATATTTCAGGAGGTGAATATGAATCATCATCAATTTTAACTTGGCTTCGACCCCTTGGTCCAGAAATGATTTTGTATGGAACCTCTTCCATTTCTCTTTTTACTTCCTCAAATTGACGCCCCATAAACCGCTTAATCGAAAAGATTGTTTTCGTTGGATTTGTGACGGCTTGTCTTTTTGCAGGTTGTCCAACAAGACGACTTCCGTCTTTTGTAAATGCGACAACTGAAGGAGTTGTACGTCCTCCTTCTGCACTCGTAATGACTTTTGCTTCCTTGCCTTCCATGACGGCAACACAGGAGTTTGTCGTTCCTAAGTCTATTCCTATTACTTTTCCCATTTTTCTAATTCCTTATACTTGTTTATTAATTTTTTTATCATGACCTATTATTACCAATTGATATGCCAATCGGATATAACGTCGTTTATGGCAGACATCTCTGCCTTATATGAAGTAAGAGTTAATTTCTAATATTTAATAAATTTAGAATTTGTGTTCGTTATGACTGTAATGGTTCACAATTGGCATTCGTCGTCCCATTCCAAACGCTTTTTGAGTAACACGGATTCCAGGTGGCATTTGCTGGCGTTTATATTCTGAATTTCTAATTTTATTCACCATATCATGAACAATATCTTGAGGATATCCTTTTGCGATGAGTTGTTCAACACCCAGTTGGCGTTCTATAATATCGTTGACGATGGGTGAAATAATATCGTAGTCGAAGGGATCAACTTGATCGAATCGTAATTCCGCACTGGGTGCTTTTGTAATTGTGTTTTCAGGGATAACATCATATCCCTTCAACATGTTGAAATGAGAAGCTATTGCGTAAACTTCTTTCTTACCCAAATCAGAAATAACCGCTAAACCACCTGACATGTCACCATAAAGCGTGCAATACCCCAACGCTATTTCTGTTTTATTACCCGTTGTTAAGAGTAGTGACCCATCTTTATTCGAGAAAGACATAAGAATATTACCTCGAATGCGTGCTTGTAAATTTTCTTCCGCGATTCCTGATAATTTTTCGTCGATTGAATTGTTAAAATTATTTTGAAATGCTTCAATCAAGTCGTTGATAGGAACTTTTTCGTATCGAATACCAAGATTTTTGGCCAATAATTCTGCATCATTTACACTATGGTCTGATGAATATTGTGATGGCATTGCAACGCCGGTTACATGCTCATTTCCAAGAGCTTCAACGGCAATTGCTGCCGTGACGGCTGAATCAATCCCACCTGATAAACCAAGGACGGCATCACGATGTCCTGTTTTATAAAAATAGTCGCGAACACCTAAAACGAGTGCTTCAAAAAGTTCTCTTTCCATTGGAAAACCAGGGAATTTTTTTTCCTCTGATGTCTCAGCTTTATCGCCAAATGCAATGTTAACAATGGCCAGTTCCTCTTTGAATTTTGATCCAATATGCAACCAACGACCTCTTCCATCAGCAATAAGTGACTCGCCATCAAAAACGAGTTCATCTTGCCCACCGACAAGATTTACATAAACATAAGGTTTTTTATATTTATTTACCTTTGCCAAAAGCAATTCACCGCGTTCATATTGTTTTCTGTAATGAAAAGGACTTGCTGAAAGATTAATAAATAAATCAACGCCTTTATCACCGAGAATATCGCATACTTTGTAATCCATGCCCTTATCCCATAAATCTTCGCAAATATGGATGCCTAATTTCAAAGTTTTCCCTGAACGAAGGGATACTTCAACGGGTTCATTATCGCGACCGGGTTTAAAATACCGCCATTCGTCAAAGACATCATAAGTGGGCAGTAACGATTTATGGATCCATTTTATGATAGCGCCATTTTGGATAACGGCAGCCGCATTATAAGTATCATCCTTGTCACGATGAATCGCTCCAATAATGACAATCGTTTGAGACACTTCACGTGCTAATTTTTCTACATATTTCGTATTATCTTTGATAAAATGTTGATCTAAAATCAAATCTTGAGGTGGATATCCCGTCAAAAAGAGTTCGGGAAATACAATGATATCAACATTTTCTTTATGCCCCTTTTGAATAATAGAAATGGCTTTTTCGTAATTCAATTTCAAGGCACCAACTGTAGCATTTGCTTGTGCAACTAGAACTCTAAGGTTTTGATTCAAAGTAATTTAGCCCTCTAATAGTTTATATAGTGTTTCGATAGCTTCATCAGCATTCTTCACGGGAATAACGCCAGGAATGTCCCAAGATTTGAATGCAACGACAGGCACTTCATAGCCGCGTGCAAACGCAATTTCGCTCAGTGTTCCATAGCCACCAGCGACAGCGATAGCCCCATCAACGCTTCTTAGGATAATTGAGTTGCGCATGTCGCCCATTCCCGTTGCAATGGGGATTTCGACATATGCATTCATTTTTGAAATATTGTCTTCTTTTAAAATCCCAACGACGGTCCCACCAGCTTCCGAAGCACCTTTCGATGCTGCTTCCATCACACCAAATGCGCCACCCGTAAAAAGTATCGCATTCTTTTCAGCGATTTTTCGGCCAATATCGTAGGCAAATTGGAGCGCTTCTTCGCTGGCCTCTCGTCCACCTATTACGGCAATTCTTCTTCGCGCAGCCATTAAGGATTTAAACGAGACATCAGTCTTGGGAAAGGAATTGTTTCACGAATATGCTTAATTCCACACATCCATGCAACGGTACGCTCTAGTCCCATTCCAAAACCTGAGTGAGGAAAAGATCCATAACGTCGTAAATCTAAATACCATTTATAGCTTTCAGGCGTCATCCCTTCTTCATCAATACGCTGGAGCAACAATGCCATATCATCTTCTCGCTGAGAGCCACCAATTATTTCGCCATAGCCTTCAGGTGCCAACATATCAACGGCCAACGCATGTTCAGGCGCTTCTGGATCTCGTTTCATATAAAAAGCTTTTATTTTAGAAGGATAGCGATGCACCATAACAGGGCTATTGTATTGACTCGAAATAATTGTTTCATCAGCGCCTCCAAAGTCATCACCCCATTTAAAATCAACACCATTTTCCTGTAATATTTTAACGGCATCATTATAATGAACACGAGGAAATGGTTTTTGAATCGCTTCTAATTTACTGATGTCACGTTCGAGTATCTCTAATTCTGGAATACGATGTTTAAGTACTTGTTCTACGATATACATTGTAAAATCTTCGGCTAAATCCATATCCATATCTAAATCGTAAAACGCCATTTCAGGTTCCACCATCCAAAATTCAGTGAGATGACGTCTCGTTTTCGATTTTTCCGCACGGAATGTTGGTCCGAAGCAATAAATCTTGCCAAAAGCGGCGGCGCCCGTCTCGCCATAAAGTTGTCCACTTTGGGATAAGTAGGCATCTTCACCAAAATAATCGGTTTTAAAAAGAGTCGATGTTCCTTCCGTAGCCGCTTGTTGAAAAATAGGTGTATCGAATAATGTAAAATCTTTGTCGTCAAAGAAATCACGTATGGCTTTAATAATAGTGTGGCGGACTCTCAAAATAGCAAATTGACGACGACTTCGTATCCAAAGATGACGATTGTCCATTAAAAAGTCGGTTCCATGTTCTTTTTTAGAGATTGGATATTCTTCTGCTAAGGCGATAAGTTTTAAACCCGTAACATGCATTTCGTACCCACCAGGAGAACGAGATTCTTCCCGTACGACGCCTGTCACCTCGATAGATGATTCAATTGTAATCGTTGATTTGAGATTGAATTGTTCTTCAGGTACATCATTCATGCTAATGACAGTTTGCATGATTCCCGTTCCATCCCGAAGAATGAGAAACCATAATTTCCCGCCTTTTCTAAAATTATAAACCCAACCTTTTAATGTTATTTCTTGATCCATAAAATCTTTTGCGTTTTGTATAAAATATTCTTTCATGTTACCAGTCCTCTGTCATCGCTGCAATTAAATTATCAGTAAGAAGTTCTAGTGCCTCTTCCATTGCTGTTTCTCTCGTTTTTTGATCCGTACTCGCTAAATTCGAGTTTTCAGTTTCACTATAATAAGCGATACTTGATTTGATCGTTTTCTTAAAAAGCTCTTTGTCCAATTTGGCATCATACCAAGTGATTGAACACGTTATTTCGAGCTTGTATTCTAAAATGTTTTCATTTTCATCAAAGGTAAAAGGATTGTCTTTTATGCTCTGAATTTCACCTTCGATATAGGAATCTGCTTCTTTCTTTACAGTCACGAGATTCAATAAACCTTCTCGCGTCAATCGCTCATAAAATTGGTCATAAATCCTTGTCTCAATCTGGAATTCAACACTTCGATTTTGAAATACGTCAAGATAGAGCGTCTTTAAATGTGAGGGTATATTTCCCTGAAACGAATAAAATCCGCAACTTATCATTATAAATATCGCAACGATAGAAAGACTTCTCGTAATGTTAATTTTCATTTGGTTTGATTCCATATTCTTTGATTTTTCGATATAAGGTTCGCTCTGCCATATCCAATGATTTTGCTGTTTTTCGCTTGTTAAAACCGTATCGACGCAGCGTTTTTACCAATAATTCTTTTTCAACTTGGGACGCCGTTATTTCGCCAACTGTATAAGGATTAATAATTTGGACGTCTTCCATATTACCTAATTCATGTATTGAAGGAGACGAAATATCCAAATTTTTCATCCGCATGCCGCTCTGTTCAACTCGGTATAAATTTTCTTCTATGATGCCTCGTAACTCAGATAATTCGCGACGAACATGATAGAGTTGTTGTAACATCAACTCTCGCTCAGCTTGCCCCACATCTTTACCCGTCGGAACAGGAAGATTGTAATTCATTGAAGAACTTATTCTATGATCAGAACCGAAAAGATGCCGTCGAACCATCTCTGATTTGACCACAGCTCCTTTTTCCAAAACGACAACACTCTCTACAAAATTTTTCAATTCACGGATATTTCCGGGCCAATTATAATCTTTCATTTCTTGGTAGGCAGACTCGGAAAACCCCTTGAAAAAGATATCATTCCGCAAAGCACATTGACGCGCGAAAAGGTTCGCTAATTCTGAAATATCTTCTTTTCGTTCGTGGAGCGATGGCACATTTATCGTGATGGCTTTCAAGCGATAGTAAAGATCCATTCGAAATGTTTCTTTAGCGACTTCATCGGCCATTTTTCGATTGGAAGCAGCAATGATTCTGACGTCCACTTTAATAGGTTTCGAACCACCAACAGGCATAAATTCACCTTGTTCAAGAACGCGCAGCAATTTTACTTGCGTTTCAAGCGGTGTTTCACCGATTTCGTCTAAAAATATGGTGCCCCCATCCGCCGTCTGAAAATAGCCTTTACGATCCTCATTCGCCCCTGTGAACGAACCTTTTTTATGACCAAAGAGTTCGCTTTCAATAATTCCCGCTGGAATGGCTCCGCAGTTCACAATGACAAATGGTTTCCGAGCTCGTTTTGAATGATTATGCAATGCCGACGCGACGAGCTCTTTTCCCGTGCCGCTATCGCCGGAAATCAATACCGAAATATCAGTCGGTGCCACTTGGTCAATGGTTTCTAACATCGATCGTACGGATTCAGTTTGTCCGATAATGCCAAATTTTTTCTGTAGATGACTTAATCGTTCTTGCTCTTGGTCCATAACATTGCCTCTTCTAATAATTTCGAATCATTGACTATATTTTTGACGGCTTTTCCCATTGAATTTTCAATTATTCTTTTTCATTTCCTTTTCAATAGATCGGATTTCGTCTCGCAATTGTGTCGCGCGCTCAAATTGTAAGTTTTCCGCTGCTTTCAACATATCTTGCCGCATCAAATCAAGTATTTGCTCATTTATCTTATCGCGCTTCCCATATTTCGTTAGGTCCTCAGCGACGGCTTTATCATGTTTTTCTCCCAATGAATCGGCAACGGACGTTATATCCATAATGTCGTCGGTGCTTTTATATATTGTTTTGGGCGTTATCCCATGCTCTTGATTAAACTTTCGCTGTTTCTCTCGACGGTAATCCGTTATGTCTATAACTTTTTGCATAGCATCGGAAATTCTATCCCCATAAAAAATAACTTTACCTTCAACATTTCGAGCCGCACGCCCCGATATTTGTAAAAGTGATTTCTCGCTCCGCAAAAAACCTTGTTTATCCGCGTCTAAAACAGCGACAAGAGACACCTCAGGCAAATCGAGTCCTTCTCTCAACAAATTGATGCCGATTAAGACATCAAACTCGCCCAAACGTAAGTCTCGCAATATTGCAATGCGTTGCACCGTTTCAATTTCAGAATGCATATATCGAACACGAAGCCCAAAATTCACTAAATAATCGGTTAAATCTTCCGCCATTCGTTTTGTCAATGTAGTCACGAGGATACGATGTTTCTTCGCAATACGCTCGTGTATCTCATTGATTAAATGGTCAATCTGGCCTTCGGATGGATGCACCTCAATGATAGGATCCATGAGACCCGTTGGTCGGATAACTTGCTCAACCACAACACCTTGAGACTTTTCAAGTTCATAATCGGCGGGGGTTGCCGAAACGAAAACGACCTGTTTTAAATAGTCTTCAAATTCAATGAATTTAAGGGGACGATTGTCCTTTGCACTCGGCAAGCGAAAACCGTATTCAACAAGATTCTCCTTCCGAGATAAATCACCCAAATACATGGCTCGGAATTGTGGCAACGTAACGTGTGATTCGTCAATTATAATCATGAAATCATCGGGGAAAAAATCAAGCAATGTAAAAGGTTGTTGGCCAGGATTTCTGTTGGTAATATGGCGCGAATAATTTTCAACTCCCGAACAGAAGCCAACTTCTTGAAGCATTTCCAGATCAAAACGTGTGCGCTGTTCAATGCGTTGCGCCTCTAACAATTGACCCGATTCGCGATATTCAGCCAATCGCTCTTGTAATTCTATTTCGATGCGGCCAATGGCCGCTTTCATCTTTTCATCCGTCGTAACAAAATGCCGAGCGGGGAAAAATACAGCCGACGGCATACTTTCAATTCGGTCACCTGTGACAGCATGAATCTTATGAATTTCGCTTAACTGATTCCCCCAAAATTCAAGACGAATGGCTTCATTCCAATAGGCAGGGAATATTTCAATGACATCGCCTCGTGCTCTAAATGTACCGCGTTGAAGCGAGATGTCGTTTCGTTTATAATAGATGTCGACCAAATCTCTGAATAGTGTCCTCTGATTATACGATTTTCCTTTTTCAACGAGGACAACGGAGTTCTTATAATCTTCCGGATCACCTAAGCCATATATGCAGGAAACGGACGCCACAACAATCACATCTTTGCGTGTAAGCAAGGAGGAAGTTGCTTTTAAACGAAGCTTGTCAATTTCTTCATTCATTGACATATCTTTTTCGATAAAAGTATCCGTTACAGGAAGGTAGGCTTCGGGTTGATAATAATCGTAATAGGAGATGAAATATTCGACTGCATTTTCGGGGAAAAAGCCTTTGAATTCACCATATAATTGAGCTGCAAGAGTTTTGTTATGAGAAATAATGAGCGTCGGTTTTTGACATTGTTGAATAACATTCGCCATGGTAAAAGTTTTACCAGAGCCTGTAATGCCCAATAATGTTTGAAACGGAACTTTTTCTTTTACGCCGTCAACGAGCTGCTTAATAGCTTCGGGTTGATCCCCACTGGGTTGATAATTTGTATGTAATTTAAATTCTGCCATATTGGCGCAAAGATAGTTTTATGCCGTAAAATTACAACTAAGAAAAGTATTTTTTGAATTTGCTAAAATTAATAAGTAATTCGCATTAATACCTAATGCGCTTCAAGCCAATTCTGCCCGACTCCCATATCAACTTTTAAGGGTATCGACAGTTGAATCACATTTTCCATTTTATCTTTAACGATTGTTCGAACCGTTTCAAGTTCGTCGGGGAGCACTTCAAATACCAATTCATCATGTACTTGTAGTATCATTTTTGAGGCAAGGTTTTGTGCGTCTAATGCTTTGTCAATATCAATCATGGCGATTTTAATAATATCAGCGGCCGTCCCCTGAATAGGCATATTCGTCGCGACACGTTCAGCCCCTTCTCGCGTCATTTTATTTGATGCATCAATTTCAGGCACATAGCGACGACGTCCAATAAGTGTCTCAACGTATTTATTTTGACGGGCAAATTCCAATGTAGAATCGATATAATTTTTTATACCTGGATAGCTCTTAAAATACTGATGGATGAGTTCTAAGGCATCATTTCGATTAATATTAAGTTCGTTGCCCAAACGAAATGGACCCGCCCCATACATAATCCCGAAATTGACGACTTTTGCTTTGCGGCGCATATCAGACGTCACCTCTTCAAGAGGAACCGAAAACACCTTCGATGCCGTTGCAGAGTGGACATCTTCGTTGGCGTTAAAGGCTTTAATTAAAGGCTCATCTTGAGAGAAATGTGCCATGAGACGTAATTCGACTTGAGAATAGTCAGCCGACAAAATGAGACTATCTTTCGCCTGCGGGACAAATGCCTTGCGAATTTCACGACCTAAATCAGTGCGAATAGGAATATTTTGGAAATTTGGATCTGTCGAACTCAAACGCCCTGTCGATGCAATCGTTTGATTGAAATTCGAATGAATACGTCCCGTTTTACGATGGACCATGAGCGGCAAAGCATCCGTATAAGTGGATTTTAATTTTGCAAATTTTCGATAGTCCAAAATTAATTTTGGAAGTGCATATTTTTGACTCAAACGTTCTAAAACATAGACATCCGTCGAGAAACCAGTTTTCGTTTTTTTAACAGGAGGAATTTCCATTTTTTCAAACAGAATTGTGGCTAATTGCTGCGTTGAATTAATATTGAATATTTCGCCAGCTTCCTTATAAATTTTAACTTCAAGTTCGTCCATTTGGACCAAAAATTCGTCCGACATTTCATTCAACATTTTTGTATCGATGTAAGTGCCGTTTCCTTCCATTTTGCGCAAAACATGCATTAATGGCAGTTCAATGTCTTCAAGCACATTAGTGATGTCTTTTTCGTCCAATTCTGCTTTTAAAATATGGGTCAATTGTAAGGCAATATCTGCGTCTTCTGCAGCGTAATATGATATTTTTTCAAGAGGCACCATTTCCATAGAAAGCTGGAGTTTGCCTTTGCCAATAAGATCCGTAATGGGTTGCATTTCATAATGCAAATAATGGAGACTTAATTCTTCTAGTTTAAGCTGTCGAGAACCTGGATTCACGAGGTAGGCCGCAAGCAATGTGTCGAAATGGACATTATTAACTTTGATATTATAATTATCTAACACGCCCAAATCATACTTTAGGTTTTGACCCGTTTTGGCGCAATTTTCATTCAAGAAAAAAGGATCCAGCATCTTTAAAATATCGATTTCTCGATTTTGCCAGTCTACTTGTGGAATTTCGGGGGCGCGAAATGGGAGATAAACACCTTGATCTTTTTCCCAGCTCAACGCGACACCGACAATCTTTGCATTTCGAATATCAAGAGACGTCGTTTCAAAATCAAACGAAACGAGCTCCTTTTCATTAATTACTTTAAGTACATCTTCTATATCGCTATATTTCAAGACCGTAGAATAATTTTTATCGACTTTCAACATTGGAATATTTTCAGTATCACCATAAAGTTCGGACACTTTATCAACAAGTTTTCCAAGTTGATGAAAATCAAGATTTTGAAAATATTCTTTCACAGCAACGGTATTCGGAGCTTTGGCTACGGCCTCATGCCACTCAATTTCAGTTTTAAAATCTGTTTTTATGGTCACAAGTTCTCTGGATAAAAAAGCGAGCTCTTTGTTTTCGATGAGTTTTTCTTTGAGTCGAGCATTTTTAACTAAGTCGATGTTTTCGTAAAGATTTGCAATCGTTGTGTATTCGAGCAATAATTTTAGAGCTGTCTTTGGGCCAACACCTGGGACGCCAGGGACATTGTCGGCTGAATCTCCAATAAGCCCTAGATATTCAATGATAAATTCAGGCTTTATCCCCCACTTTTCTTCGACATATTCAGGTGTCCAAATGGCGTCATCTTTGGGGTTTACGACATGAATTTTATCAGTTATTAATTGGGCAAAATCTTTGTCACCCGTAATGATATCGACGTTTACTCCTTCAGCTGCTGCTTTAATAGACATCGCACCGATAATATCATCAGCTTCGAGTCCTGGCTTGGCTAAAACGGGTATATTGAGGCTTTTCAAAATGTCATAAATCATGGGGAATTGAAGTGCTAATTCATCGGGCATTTTTTCACGATTCGCCTTGTAGGCTTCGAATTGATGATGCCGAAATGTCTTTTCTTTACTGTCCATAATGACAGCTAAGTACTGTGGTTTTTCACGCAAAATGAGGCGCAACATGGCATTCATAAATCCATAAACCGCCGAAACATTTTGCCCTTTGCTATTTAAGAGAGGATTTCGAAAAAATGCAAAATGTGAACGATAAGCCAATGCGGAGCCATCAATTAGAAATAATTTTTTATTTACATTCGTCATTTATTCTCTTTTCTCAATTTTCCGCTTCTCATTGTCACTTTAATTAAGAAAACGAATTCTGTATTCGTTATTTAAATTGGTTCCGCATAAAGTTCGTATGGGCCGGCATCAGTAATGTGAACCCTCACAAAATCAGAGCGATTTACATCACCTATAATAATGACTTCGTTATCGACGTCAGGTGCATCCCAGATGGTTCTGCCAATAAAATAACCTTCATTTTCGGGGTCTGGTTTGTCGACGATCACGTGCAATTCTTTCCCGATTAAATCTTGATTATTAGCCCAAGAAATGCCATGCTGCAAATCCATGATAGCATCCATCCGATCCATTTTTACATCTTCAGGCACGTCGTCAAGGTCAGATGCCGCGCTGGTTCCCTCTTCTTCTGAATATGTAAAAACGCCCAGTCGTTCGAACTTGAATTCCTCGAGGAAATCCATCAATGTATTAAAATCATCTTCTGTTTCGCCAGGATAACCGACGATTACAGATGTCCTTAATGCAACCTGAGGAATTTGTGCTCGGATGTCTGTAAACAGCCGTCTCAAGCCATCATTATCTAAACCTCGTTTCATATTTTTAAGCATTTTCGTACTGGCATGTTGAATGGGAATGTCTAAATACGGGACGATGCGTTTTGCATTGGCAAAAAGTGGGATTAGCTTTCGATTAAAGTGACTTGGATGTGCATAATGGAGTCGAATCCATTTGAGTCCCTCAACCTTATCTAACTCATAAAGTAAGCCATGTAAGGTTTGTTTGGGCTTTAAATCCCATCCATATGTTGTGGTGTCTTGCCCAATAATCATAAGCTCTTTTACACCATTTTTTGCCAATAAATTTGCTTCGCTTACGAGGGACTCAATGGTTCTAGAACGCTGTAGTCCGCGCATAATTGGTATGGCGCAAAAGCTACAAACATTATCGCATCCTTCTGAGATTTTCAAGTAGGAATAATGAGGTGGTGTCATCAAACTGCGCAAATGATTTGGGTCGTCAGCGAGGTGACTTTTGTGCGTGACGTGCTTAAATATATTATCAAAGTCTTCCGTTAAAAAGAATGCGTCAACTTCTGGAATTTCTTTTTTTAAATCGTCGGTATAACGCGCCGATAAACAGCCAGCGACTAAAACCTGCGAAACACTGCCTTCTTTTTTTAATTCGACAACTTCCAAAATTGTCTCGATTGATTCTTTCTTAGCGTCGCCTATGAAACCACAGGTATTGATAATGACGGTATCGGCACCCGCTGCTTCATCCAGGATTCTGATATTTGCCTTTTTGAGTCCGCCCATAATTATTTCGCTATCAACGGTGTTTTTAACGCAACCTAAGGAAATAATATGAGCTGTTTTTTGTATTTTATTCATGGATATATCTTTTCTAATTTTAGCATATTTAATTAATTATTAATGACTTATCGTATTTTAAATGTTTCATATTAATCAAGATCTAATAATGCTTTTATATAAAGTGTTGGATTAAAATAGTCCATATCGCTCGCTTTTTCACCGAGTCCAACATAGCGAACCGGGATGTCTAATTTGTTATGGATGGCTAAAGCGATGCCGCCTTTGGCAGTGCCGTCAAGTTTTGTCAGGAACAAATGGTCAATGGGTGTCGATTTTGAAAATTCTTCGGCTTGGTGTAATCCGTTCTGACCCGTTGTTGCATCAATGACGAGAATAGTTTCATGAGGTGCATCGGTGAAAACTTTTTTGACAACTCGATGAACTTTTTCGAGCTCGTCCATGAGATGTGTCTGCGTATGCAATCGTCCAGCCGTATCAATGATAACGACATCAATATTTCGCGTTTTCGCCGAGACTAATGCATCATAAACAACGGATGCTGGATGTGTAGCAGCTTGATTTTTAATAATTTCTACACCGGCGCGTTCCGACCAAATTGTGAGCTGTTCGAGAGCCGCCGCTCGGAAGGTGTCACCTGCAACAAGAAGAACTGATTTCCCTTCATTTGCATAGAGTGTCGCTAATTTACCGATGGAGGTTGTCTTACCTGAGCCGTTTACACCTACGACTAAAACAACTTTTGTGCCATGAACATTAACTTCTTTGATGTTTGTTTTCTCTAGTTTTTGGATAAGTTTTTTCTGCAAATATTCTAAAACATTTTTGGAGGTCACGGGTGTTGATATTGGAAAATGTTTGCTGACATCTTCGATTAATTCCATGGCTAAATCCATACCCAAATCAGCTTCTATAAGAAGCGCTTCTAGCGTGTCGAGAATTTCTTCTGACATAGGAATTTGGCCTGTAAAGAGTTTGCCCAAACCCGATTTCATCTGTGTTCGAGTTTTGCTTAACCCTTTTTTAAATTTGGAAAACACGGAATCAAGAATCATGTTTTTTAATATCTACTTTATAATAATTAAAATATAAACGCATGTAAAATATCCAAGAGACGAGGGCAAATCCTACGGACAATCCCAGAATAATTTTGTCATAAGGGTGCACTTTCAAAAGTGCCAAAATAACAGCAATAGTCATAATAAATATTGACCATTTTCCTGTCTTATTGGCGTTTAAATCGCGTTTTGTCTTACGTGTTACAATGAGTCCAATCCCTGCGATTAATACATCACGAATAATAATGAAATATATAAACCAGGCTGGGATTCGGTCTGCAAATGGTTTAGAAAATAATAGAACTGCAATAATGACGACTTTATCTGCAATGGGATCAAGCATTTTTCCAACGCGACTGACTTCGTGGTAGGTTCGTGCGATTCTGCCATCTAAATAATCGGAAAATATAGCAAGTGTGATCCAAAATACGGCATAAGGCGGAAAATGGGAAATTTTGCCATCCCAATTATTAAGCAAAATAATGATGGGAATCGCCATCAATGCACGACTTAGGGACACTAGATTCGCAAATGTTAGAAAACCTTTGGCTTGCTCAATTTTTTCTTTTGTTTTTGTTTTTTTATCCAATGAATTGATCCAATAATGACGTTTTTTTTACGTCCTCCGTCGATTGCGAATACAGCAATGTACCATTTTCAAAAGCACAAACATGTTGGGAAGCATCCATAATGGTTTTGTCATGTGAAATAATGATGAGTTCGTTTCCCATGGCGGAAAATGTATTGATTTTGTTTAGAAGCACTAATGATTCTTTAAGCCCGAGTCCAATAGTTGGTTCATCGAGGATAATATGTTTTTTGTGGCTATAAAATGCAAAAGCCAGCATAATGCGACGCAATTCTCCACCACTCATGAGTGCCATAGGAAAATCCATAAACTCATCATTTGGTGGCAGCGCCAAATCACTAAGTTCTGATGCAAATTTTTCCCGAATAAAGTCATGCTCAAATAGATATTTTATTTGTTCATTTATAGTTTGAGCAAAAAGGAATTGTTCGGCAAATTGCGGGATATATTGCCACTTTATACCATGATTTTTCTTATGAAATAATCCTGCTAAATGTTTTGCCCACGTGGATTTTCCGGATCCGTTATTCCCTACTATATTTAAAATTTGGATGCCATCCAATAGAAGTTCAGGAATGTCTAAAGCAAATTTAGCGTCTTGTTTGTATTGAAATTTTAGTGAAGGAAGATGCAATTTTAGTCCCTAGCGATTCAGCAATTCCAGGTGTCGAAATGGCCAAGGATTTGACGCATTATTCCCAGTCGTAATAAGAATTGTTTTTCCATTTTCAAGCTCGTATTGCATGCGATTTTTTAACAAATCTAAATTTATTTTATCCAGATATGCTGCGGGTTCGTCGCAAAGCAAAAGATCTGAATTTGAGGCAAAAAAACTGGCACATGCAACGCGTTGTATCTCGCCACCGGATAGTTCATTGAAATGCTTATTAAGCAATGATTTAATGTTAAAATCGTTTAGAATTGATTGAATATTTGCATCCTCTAAAAGACCTGATAATAAAAATTCTTTTTCGACGGATTGCTCTAAAAAATAGTCTGATACTCGCTGCGGTAAATAAGACAAATTTACTTTTTCCGCAATATTAATAGCTAATTTGCGAACGTTATTCCCATCAATATAAAGTTCACCTTTATCAAATTGTTGCAGTCCGCACAGCATTTTTAAAAGGGTCGTTTTCCCTGATCCACTTTCCCCTATTAAAACAAGCGCTTTGCCTTTGGGCAAAGAAAATGAAAAGTCATTAAATAAATGCTTTTCATAATTTCCCCAAGTAAATCGATGGGAAAGATGTTCAACCTGAATCATGAATAATTACTTTTGTCTCTGAATATTAAATGCGACGAATTGAGTCAAAGAATCCTTCACAGATGAATCCTCAAACATATTGAGAGATTCAACGGCTTTTTGGCTAAAATTCTCCAACATTTGTTTTGTATAATCAAGTCCACCTGACGATTTTATTGTATCTAATACTTCTTTTTGAGCTTTCTTGTCGTCCATTTTTCGCCATGAACGTTTCAATTTTTGAGCTTCTTTTTTATTCATTTGATTAAATGTGTAAATAAGCGGAAGCGTCACCATATTATGTTTTACATCGAGACCTACTGGTTTTCCCACCGTGGCAGCACGTCCTTCGAAATCAAACAAGTCGTCCTTGATTTGAAAAGCGATTCCAAAATTTTTGCCAAATGCGTTCAAGGCAGCCCAGGCTTTGGGGTCGTCTGAAGTTGACATAATACCAAGTTGACATGCGCTTGCAACAAGACTCGCTGTTTTGTCATCAATCATATTATAATAGGCTTCTTCCGTCATAGTATCGGATTTGGCACGATCAATTTGATCAATTTCGCCGGTAACCAGACGATTGGCTGTATGTGACAATAGTTTCAAAGCTTCGGGATTTTCCAAATTCACCATATTAATAAGCGCTTTACTAAATAGGTAATCACCTATTAAAATAGATATTTTATTGCGCCAAATTGAATTAATGCTCGGTAATCCGCGTCGTGTTTCCGCCTCGTCAACGACATCATCATGAATGAGCGTTGCAGTATGTAATACCTCTATTAAGCTTGCGGAAGTATAGGTCTGATCGGTGCATTCGCCTCCTAGTTTTGCCGCGAGCACGAGCAGCATAGGGCGCATTTTTTTGCCTTTGTGGGCCACCATATATTTCATGACTTGATTGATAAGAAATACGTGGGATTTTAGTGATTCTTCAAATACACGTTCAAAGGTTATCATCTCCGCATGAATAGGTTTAAGCAAGTCATTAATCGAAATATTCATGATGTTATTTTTTCCAACTCATTCGATGTGTCTTTACTCGATTTTACAAATTTAGCAACCCAAATCCCAACTTCATAAAGAATGATCATGGGGATTGCCACACCCAGCATCGTAAATGGATCCGCTGGCGTAAAAATAGCTGATAGCAATAAAATTATTAGCGTCGAGAAACGACGCCCATTCTGCAACATCTCAGCGGAAACAAGTCCCAACTTTGCTAAAATATAGATGAGGATTGGCAACTCAAAAGCGACTCCCGTAAATAGGATAAGCATCGTTATATAGGACAAGTAATCAGCAAGTGTTACATAATTTACGAGGCCTGGAAGACCATGATTAAGAACTGCAAAAAAAGTTAGTGACATCGGTATCATAATAAAATATGAAAATGCTGCGCCCAGCGTAAAATTAATCATCGTAGTACCGACAAATACAGGGACATAGCGTTTTTCTTCTTTGAGCAAACCTGGAGCGATAAAGCTCCAAATCTGATACGCAATTACGGGGATGCTAAATGCAATGCCCGCCATTATGGAGACTTTCATTTTCGCCATAAATACACCTAATATCGTTGTATTTAATAACTCGAGTGGTGGTTCCGTATTTTTTATTGGCAATGAAAGGAAATCTATAAGTTTATTTGAAAAAATAAATCCAATTATGGCAAAAGCCAGAATACTCGCAAAAGATTTTATTAAGTGCCATCTGAGCGCTTCCAGATGATCTAAAATTGGCATGTCTTGTGATTTTTCCTTGGGCATATAATCCTAAAATAGTCCTGCAAATATAGGGTGCAACTTGATTTTATTGTGGTTTGTCGATTTCTTTCAGTACTTTAATTATCTCATTGCTGGTTAAGGTATTATCAAAGTTAGAAAGATATTGATCCAAATATTGTTTTCTCAGTGCTGTCCAAAATTCATCCAAAATTAATGTATTTAATAATGATTGAATTTTAGAAGATATTCGATTCAAACGATTTTTTTCCAGCGTCTTAGATGACTTTAAATATTGATAATGCATATTAATATTACGATACAAATCTTCAATGCCTTCGTTCGTTAAGGTACTTGTTTTCGATATAGTTGGGATCCAGTTTTCGGATCCATGAAACCGCATTTCAATCATATTTTGAACTTGAACAAACGCTTGATTTGATCCATCTCTATCAGCTTTATTGATGGTAAATATGTCGGCAATTTCCGTAAGTCCCGCTTTCATCGCTTGAATATCGTCTCCGTTTTCAGGCACGAGTACAACAATAGTTGTGTCGGCAGCTTTGGCCACATCAAGTTCAACTTGTCCAACACCGACGGTCTCAAAAACGATGATATCAAAACCTGCGATATCCATAATATCGGCGCTCTCTTGGGCTTTATCGGCCAAACCGCCGAGGTTACCACGTGTCGCCATACTTCGTATAAAAACACCTTTGTCCTTATGATGCCTTAACATACGTATGCGATCACCGAGAATTGCGCCTCCTGTAAATGGACTCGTCGGATCGATGCTTATAATACCGACTGTTTTCTCCTCTTGACGCCAAATACTGATAAGGGCATCCAAAAGTGAGCTTTTGCCAGCCCCTGGTGAGCCTGTTATACCGACTCTATGAGCATGACCAATATGTCCATAAATAGCTTTATTTAAAGCTTCAGGAATAACAGCGCTATTCTCAACAATGGAAAGCGCCCGGCTAATGGCCAGGCGCTTTCCATTGAGAAGGTCTTCTAAATTAAAATTCATCGAAAACTATTTATTGGCTCCGGTTTGAAATTTTTCTCTAAATTTTTCATAATCGAGTATAACGACTTTTTGCATATCGCGCTCAATCCAATTTTTTACTTCGAGTTTTTTCATCATTCGGGAAACCGTTTCTCGCGTTGTTCCCATAATATTGGCTAAATCTTGCTGGCTCGGTAAAAAACTAATCGTGACTCTTCCTTGAATTCGAACGCCATGCTGCTCTGCAAGCTCAAGTAGTATCGAAGCAAGTTTCCCTTCGGCGTCGCTTAAAGTTAGAAATTCAATATGCTGATCTGATCGCCTCAATCTTTGCGCTAACTCGCGTAAGAGTGCAATCGAAATTGAAGGATGTTTTTCGAGCATATCCAGGAAATCATTTCGGTTAATGGAGTTCACGATTGTTTTTTCCATTGCAATGACATTAGCAGACCGCGCTTCTCCATCGAGTAACGATAGTTCACCAAAAAAATCACCTTCATATAGAAAGGCCAATATCGCTTCTCTACCATCTTCTGATAGCCGCGTTACTTTAACGCTTCCTTCATCAATAATAAAAAAACTATCACCTTTCTCCTCTTCAATAAGAATAACTTGATCTTTTTGAAAACTTTTGAGCTGACATAAAAGTGTTAATTTTTCCAGCACTTCATCTCTGAGTTCGGAAAATAAAGGAACCATTTTTAATGCTTCTAAGGCATGGTTTTCTTCATTTGACATGAGTTACATTCTCCTTGAATTTGGTAAGCAATTTAAAATTTGCACTCTTTTTCATAATTAGTGATATAGTAATCTGATTTTAAAGAGTGTCCATAGTTAAGAGTGTGGAAAAAGAGCAAAATGTAGTCCCCTTTTTCAAAAGAATTAGTTGGATAAATTGATTCTTTTAACACAATAATCACGACTATTTTTGATTTAGAATAATTTCATATTCTATTTGACACCCGATAGGCGTACGTTTATATTCGCGCGCATTTTTGATAGATTAAAGGAGTCATATGCCCGTAAAAAAAACTATAGCCAAAAGAATTCGTCAAGCCGAGAAAGCCAGAGTTCGAAATAAGCATTACAATTCAACGATGAAAACAGCCATAAAATTTGTGCTCTCATCAACTGAAAAAGAAACAGCCGAAAAACTTGGTATTGCTGCACATTCTGTAATAGACAGTATTGCAAACAAAGGTATTATTCATAAAAATAAAGCCGCAAACCAAAAATCAAAAGTCTCAAGATTTATTAATAAATTAAGCTAAGCTTTTTCTGTTAAAATTCTATAAAAAGTCCGTTAGTCGGACTTTTTGTGTTTTAAATATTTCCAAACATAAATTTAAATATCGTCTTTAAAAATGATTAATTATAAATCTCATTCGTGAGGCAATGCACCGAACCACCTGCGAAGCGAAAATATCTTAGGGGTGCAATAAGTCTGCTGACACCTAATTTTTCAAGGCGTTCCTCAACGCCAGGGGTTGCAAACTTACTACTGCTTACCATAATACCAGGTGATATAAGTGCGTTTACCGCATACGTGCCTAACTCTTTTCCTGTACCTGAAGAATCAATAGCTTCGATATCAATCACTTCAATATTGAGTCTCTTTAACTCGGCGTAGCTTTTCGGGTTGACAGAATCTTTCGCTATAATAAGTGCCACCAATTTATTGTCTTTATTCACAACGGGTGTAAATAAAGTATCCAAGTGATACCCTTCCGAATCGATTAATAGTGTCTTGTCAGGTTTCATAATTTCGTTTATAAATTCATGCCCTTTTCTATTGGATCGTGAAAGTCCACCAAAATAATAACTACCATCGATGGTTTCCAGATAGTTAATATCTCCGCCTTCAATAAAACCACCTTCGGGAACCATCACGACGGTTTTGTCAAATTTTTCTTGCATCAATCGTGCGGAAAATTCACCTTCAAAAGCCCGATCAGGGACAGAGAAACGTGATTTTATCCAAATACCTTTGTACATAATACCAGAATCTCGTATAAACACTGCGTCATGATATAAGCTATCCGGCTTATTCAATTCAGCAGGAAAAGGAACAATATGAAGATGGAAATTTGCTAAAAGCAGTGTGTTAATAAAATTTAACCAATCATTTTTTAATACCTCTTGATCAGGTCTAATATTATTTTTACTCGCATAAACAGTCGCATAATTGACACTGTTTTCGCATTCTCCTTTATGGACAGGATAGCCATCATACCACATTCCTTTAACGTCGTTCGTCCTTGGCGGTAATCCCATTACTATTACTTCGCGAGCATTTTTCATTCAATTTCCTTATTTAAATTCATTGTATTCAATTGTTCCCAACCTACAGCAAAGAGCTTACCATTTTAGTTATGATGGTTTTCATAACAAACGTTTTGATTAAAAGAATAATTTCTCTTATTTCAACTTAGGTTTTATGTGCAAATATTTATTATTTTGGGGATGCCTGAAGCCTTTAAGTGTTTATATTAGTCTCATGAATATGGACTTAACACAATTTTTAAATGACTGGACCTTCGGCAATGATCAAATAAGTGCTCGCATGTTTGTGGGTGACGATGGTTTAAAAAAAGTTCAACTTCGCGTTGATATAGGTGTTTTGCATATGGAATATTCAGCTCGCCCTGATGGCAAAACATTTGGTGAATATTCAAATTATCTTGATTTCATTAAAGCTGAAATTAGTGCATCCGATAATTTTACGCTCACGGAAGAGCACATCATGGAGCTCACAAAAGAAGCGCTTCAGATTTATCATCGATATATTTGTTTATACCAGCTAAAGGATTATGCAAAGGTCGTTCGTGATACGCGCCACAATCTTGATATTATCTCATTACTTCAAGCATTTACATCCGAAGAACTCTATAATGCAATATTTAATCACAAACCACACGTTTTAATGATGCATTACAGCGCTCGAGCTCATGTCAAACTTGCCGAAGAAGATAAAGAGAAAGCAATTGAAATTCTGCAAAAAGGTATCAATGTACTTCGGGATGTTTTAGGCGAAGAAATGGACATTGAAAATCCTGAATTTACTTCTGAAATATTCGCGTTGAAGGAACTTCAACATAAAATTACGGATGATAGCGTTCCAGAAAATATTAATGAAATCGATCAATTGGAAATGGATTTACAACTCGCATTACTTTCGGAAAATTATGAAAATGCAGCTGCCCTTCGGGATAAACTGGCTCACATAAAATAAACATTTCTCGTGAATTTTCACCACACTCTCTCTACTCAAAATATCGTCATTATTGAACCTCAGAATCTTTCTACTTTTCAACCTTTAACTCAATTAAAACCACTCTCTTTACTTCAATGGGCTGGAGGCAGTCTTTTTGACGCACTTTCAGCGCAATTTCCAGAAATGTCCATACATATCTGGGGAAACGATGATTTCAAATCCATCGCGATGGAACGACATAAGGTACAATTTTACAATCATAAAATTTCCGGCTCAACACTTTTTATATCCAGCCAGTTTTTCCCTTCGTTTGTCACTGAATTATTCGATCTATTTGAAATAGAAAAGGAATCTATATTTCAAAGCAATCATCAATTTGCATTCGCATTTTTTGAAAATCCCCCCGTTCAACATGAGCATTTTTTATCTTTCATCCAAAGCTCAGAAACTCGTGAATTGCCCTCAATATTTGCGCAACATTTTATGCGAGATTTCGCCTCCCCCATTATTAATTTGCACGACCATTTAATCAAACGAATCAGTTGGTTAAAAGAAAATAATGCGTACTCATTACAAGAAAATGGCGTCTTCAATAATGCTAAGGATTCTTTCCAATTGGTAAGTTTTGATACCTCTAACGGTCCAATATGGATTGGGAAAAATGTCGAAATTGAACCATTCTCTCATTTATTAGGACCCCTTATTCTAGATGATAATTGCACCGTAAAATCTCATAGTCGTATTGCATCATCAGGAATCGGGCGATTCTGTAAAGTCTCTGGAGAAATTAGCGTTTCTCAATTGATGGCTTATTCAAATAAAGCCCATAGTGGGTTTTTAGGTCATTCCATTCTTAGCTCCTGGGTTAATTTTGGTGCTGACACAAATACGTCTAATTTAAAAAATAACTACTCACCCTTATGCTTCCAGTGGAATGGATTTAAAACGGAATTTAGCCAATTTTTGGGGAGTGTAATTGGCGAACACTGTAAAACAGCCATCAATACACAACTCAATACAGGCACGACAATGGGAGCTTTTTCAAATTTATTCAGCGCTGATTTCCCTCAAAAAGAGATTCCCACTTTTTCGTGGGGCGATGAGCAATACAATCTTGAAAAAGCCATCGAAACGGCTCGTATAGTCATGGAACGTCGGGAAATTTCTTTATTGCCATGCGAAGAAGCTCAAATTCGTAAACTCTTTCGTTCCTAGATTGCACAATTTCGACATCAATTATTGCATAGAATTATTTTACATAATTAAATCTAATACGGAAATAGAATTGTTGACATAATGCCAAACAAAGTGTTTTATAAAATTTCTTTAATGTGTTTAATCAGCCTTAGTTTAAGCTCGTGTAGTTTTAAACACGATACGTCACCCTCCAATAATTGGCCAGCTGAAACCTTAAAAAACTTAACACTACGGCAAAAAATCGGACAAATGATGGTGTATTATATGAATACAAACATCTTGAATGAAGATTCTCATGTCTATAACGAGTTAGTAGAATTAATTCAAAGTGATGGCGTTGGAGCGATACATATTTGGAAAGGCGAAGCAGGCGCTACCTTACCTTTAACCAACGGCTTACAATCTCTATCAAAGATTCCAATACTTTTTCAAGCTGATCTTGAATACGGACTTTTTGACCGTTTTCAAACGGGGACAGAAGTACCTCCTGCCATGGCGATAGCAGCGACACAAGATCCGAAAGTCGCATATGCTGCGGGGAAAATAACGGCTCAAGAAGGACGGGCAATTGGTATTCATCTCGCGTTGGCTCCTGTCGTTGACGTTAATAACAATCCTGATAATCCTATCATCAACACGCGCTCATTCGGTGAAACACCGGAACAAGTCATCAAATATGCTATACCTTTTATGCAAGGATTGCAGCATGGAGGGATGGCTGCAACCGCGAAACATTTTCCGGGCCATGGTGATACGGGGAAAGACAGTCATTCTTCCCTTGCCATGATTCCGGATGACTCGTTACGACTTTGGACGATTGAATTGGAGCCGTTTCGAAAGTTGGTGGAAGGTGGTGTCAATGCGGTAATGATTGGCCATATCAATGCTGGATCGGTTCAGCGAGAACGACATGCTCCTGCAACACTTTCTCGATTTTGGATACAGGATATTTTAGAAAAAGAGCTTGGATTTAAAGGTGTCGTCGTGACGGATGCAATGGCCATGGGCGGCATCGTCAATCGATATTCGAGCGATTATGCCTTAGTCGAAACGATTATAGCAGGGTCTGATTTAATTTTGCAGAATTATGATGTAAAGCATAGTATTGATGTTGTTGAAAATGCTGTATTATCAGGAAAAATACCTTTATCACGCATCAATGAAGCAGTTTTAAAGCTCTTAGAACTCAAATATCACTTAGGATTAGCTGACAAATCACACGTTACTTATTCGGAATTTGCTGAAAATTTTAATCGACATAAATTTCGGCAATCAATGAACCAAGCAGCCGCCCGTGCCGTTACGCTTGTGAAGGATAAAAACAACTTAATTCCTATAGTCGAAACTGATTCTATTATCACGATTATCAATCTTTTTGACACGGAATATCCTAAACATAAAGCGATCGTTCAAGAAGAGATGAAGCGAATCTATTCTATTCATAATATTACACTTATGCCGAGTTCGTCAAGTAATTTATATGCGAATACTTTGAATGCTATAAACGAAAATGGCGTTGTTATTGTAAATGCTTTTGTGCAACCTAAAGCCCGAAAAGACCGAATATTTCTACCGGAGAATCAAACACAATTTTTGCACGATTTGATGAAAAAGACTGATAATATTGTCCTTATTTCATTTGGAACACCTTATCTCATTCGGGATTTTCAAGATATTTCAACGTACTTGTGTGTTTATACAAGTAGTCAGCAAATGCAAATTGCTTTGGCAAATGCGATCTCAGGGCAAACAGAAATTGGCGGCCGACTACCTGTAACGATTCCAGGTGTTGCCGAAATAAATACCGGTTTTCATATCATGAGAACACGAGAAATGATTCAAGTCGCTCAAAATAAATGGATTCGCCCGACACCTGTTATGGAGCAACCCATTGTTCTTACACCAGAGCATCGCGGCAATTACAAAGTCATTATGGATAATATTAATGATGCCTTAGATGATAAAGCTTGGCCGGGTGGCGTTCTTTTAGCGACACATCATGGTGAAATATTTGTTTATGAAAATTTTGGCTATCACACCTATGATCATACTGTTTATACATCTAAGAGCGATTTTTTTGATCTCGCATCTGTTACAAAAGTTTTAGCTACAACCTCCGCTGTCATGTCATTATATGACGAAGGCAAAATTCATATCGATGATAAAATTATTGATTATATTCCGCAATTCACTTCCTCTGACAGCGTCGAAAATGCGTATAAGGCATCCATTACTTTAAAACAATTGTTAACTCATTCGGCAGGACTCCCTCCATTTAAGCGATTTTATAATATGGCAGCTCCAACTCAAGAAGCGCGATGGGATAGCTTATTTCAAGTCGCCTTGGATACGGTGCCAGGTGGAAAATATCAGTATTCTGACATTGGACTTATGCTCCTTGGGAAAATGATTGAGAATATTTCTGGACAGGGTTTAGACGCCTATGTCATTGAACATATTTTTGATCCTTTGGGGATGAGCGATACGCACTATTTACCAAAGGATAAGCTTATAGATGTTATGCCGACTGAAATAAATGAATATCATCATGGATTAACACATGGTGTAGTTCATGACGAAAATTCTGCTTCCTTTGGCGGTGTAACTGGCCACGCAGGCCTTTTTTCGACAGCTTATGATTTAGGTATATTCAGTATTATGATGCTGAATAATGGGCGATATCACGATATTCAGATATTTGATTCATCTACGGTGGCCTTATTCACCTCTCGACAATTTTTTCCTGATTCAACGTCATCTCGATGCTTGGGCTGGGATAGTCCTTCGGATATCGCAAGCGGCGGGCCTTATCTCAGTTCCGCAAGTTTCGGTCACACAGGCTTTACAGGAACATCGATTTGGATTGATCCAGTCATTGATATTTCTGTCATTTTATTGACGAATGCTGTGCATCCGAATCGAAATAATAAAATTCCTGGATATTACGATTGGCGCCAAAAAATACATGCATCTGTTTATGAAAGCTTAGGATTTGAACATTTAAATCCTGCACTAGAATGGCGCGATCGTTGGAATCCTGAAATTAGAAAATCATGGTGGAAACGATTGTTTTCAAAAAAGTAGAAAAGGCGGACTAAACAGTTCTTTTTACTTCGGCGACTAAATTTTCGAATTTATTTATCATAAGTCATACCTATTGCCTCATAAATAAAGGTAACCGAAGCTAGTTAGAATTCTTCATA
>CALBFA010000020.1 GCA_937888365.1 uncultured Fidelibacterota bacterium
TGCGTACAACATACTTCTTCTCGATGTGTCCGTCAAACTATAGCAACTTCAGGTCGCTAGATTTAATTGTATAGGTACTTCCTGTTGTAGCTCCTGTTCTTGCAATTACAATATCGCCAGTTTTCAATAAATACTTATCTAAATTTTCTTTTGTTATAGGGCAATATGGTACGTTCTCCCAATCTAATCTATCTTTGGCAATATCAGTAATTCGTAAAAACTTAGGTCCTATGGGCTCACTGCTTGCGCTTTCAGTATAGCCATAGGAAATCTTTGTACTTATTTTCCCTAAAGTCGTTTTTCGCCACTCACTCATTGATTTGAACTTTCCCGAGATTCTTTAATATTTCAGTGGCATTTAATTCCATTTTTGAAACCTCAATTGTATAACAACCATGCACAATAGCTGTGTATAGGTTATGTCTGATTCTCATCTTTATTAGATAGTTTATAATGCGTATTTCTGCCTTCTCCTTCTCTAGAAATTAAACCTTTTTCTAAAAGTTTATGAAACGTCTCTTTTGTTTTTGTCTCTTTTAGATTTAGAAATTTCACAGCTTCTTTTCTTGATATTATTTTATTGTCCAGTACATATATTAATATTTTTTGCTCTTCAATATCTAATCGGGCGTAATCGTCCGTAATCGTCCGTAATCGTCCGTAATCGGGCATAATCCGACGGTTATCTGGCACTAATCCGGCACTATCTGGCACTAATCGGTCGTAATCGGTCGTAATCGGTCGTGATTCTTGTTCTTTATCAAATCTTAAATTGATAAACGAGAGTCGAAAAGACATCCCCGGTTCACTCCATTTTAAAGCAATCTCAGGATAGGGTTTCAACTCATCAGAAATCAATTGTAAACCATTTCCCCATTGTTCAATGATACCTAACTTCTTAAAAACGGGTGCTAAGACTTTATTACGAATGTCTGATTGCCCTGCTTCCATCTCATTAAAATCAACTGTGGGTAATAACTTGCCTGGACTTGTGATTTCTACTTTATCGTCAAAAATAGCAATTTTGATATCCTTGCCTTTTAATGAATAGTCTCTATGGATGACCGCATTACGAATGGCTTCTCTAATGGCGATAACGGGGTATTCCCATCTATCTTTGCGATAAACGCCATCATAAGTCGAACCTTGAGAAATGTGACGTAAAATAAATTGGTAAGCTTGCTCTGCTTGTAAACTAATGGGTACATCTATCGTTTTCTGGTCGATAAAGTCCCCTGGAACAACACCCTTAAATCGTGCACACTCAATTTTAGCATAAGGGAATAGTTGCGTTCTTTTTGGGTCGTCTGACAATAGTAGCATTGCATGATTTAGGCGTGTTTCGCCTTGTTCATTGTTTGCTAAACCTAACTTTCTCAACACAACATCGTCTATTGTTTCATTTGTCTTTTCTAAAAATTGATTTCTAAAGGAGTGCCAATCCAATTCCCGAAGTTCAAGATTAAAGACAGGGAGCGAATCGAATGAAATTTGCTCTTTATGTCTTTTTAATTCATTGATTATTTCAATATTAGCAAGTCGGTTTGATGACCCAACTCGAATGTATGTTCCCTTTTCCACCCCTTTATGTTTCAAATAATAGGGTGGTGCACTACCTTTGTGTATCTTTACTTCTATAAGATGTTTGTCCTGATATTTCAAAAAAGATATTTCGGGATTAATAATGGGCTCACAGCTATCATGAATCGTATTGCTGAGTTGTTCTTCTATTGTTAGTAATTCGTTTTCATTAACACCAATGACTTTTCGGGGATTATCTTGAACGCCCACATACAAATCTCCACCTGCATCATTTGCAAAAGCAATCATGGTTTTGTTTAAGTCCGCTTGAGTTGGCAATGCTTCCTTAAACTCTAAGGTTCTTCCTTCTGGTTGTTCTAAGCGTTTGGTTATCGTCATCACTTCAGTTCTATTTTCTCAAGATTCTCTTTAATCAGTGCATTTAGGCGTGCTTCTTCCTCAAGCTGTCCCTCAAACTCTGCTTTCAGTTTGCTGAATCGTTCTTCGAAATCAAAATCATCCTCTTCATCTGCTAGTCCAACATAACGTCCAGGCGTAAGAACATAGTCCAGTTCCTTGACTCTTTCGAGGGATGTAGAATTGCAAAAGCCAGGGATGTCTTTATAACCCACCCCTAAATCCCCTCCCAGGAGGGGACTTTCATTTGCTTGGGATTTCCAGGTATGGTAGGTGTCCGTGATTGTGGCAATATCCTCCTGGGTGAATTCCTTGGTCCTGCGATTAATCAGATGTCCCAGGTTGCGGGCATCAATGAACAGGATCTCTTCTCTGCGTTGGGTCTTGTTTCGATTCAGGAACCAGAGGCTGGCAGGAATCTGAGTATTTAGAAAGAGTTTCGCTGGGAGATTAACCACACAATCCACCAAACGGGCTTCCACCAGTGCCTGACGAATATCACCTTCACCAGAGGTCTTGCTTGTGAGTGATCCTTTGGCCAGAACAAATCCCGCCTGACCTTTGGGTCCCAAGTGGTAGAGAAAGTGCTGAATCCAGGCATAATTAGCGTTTCCTGAAGGGGGAGCACCATACTTCCAACGTCCATCACCCCGAAGCAGATCACCGCTCCAATCACTGTCATTGAAGGGAGGATTGGCGATGACATAATCCGCTTTCAGATCCTTATGACTGTCATTCAGGAAAGAACCCTCATTATTCCATTTCACTTGAGAGCTATCAATGCCACGAATCGCCAGATTCATCTTGGCCAGACGCCAGGTAGTCTGATTACTTTCCTGTCCATAGATGGAGATATCATTCACTCGACCCTGATGGTCAGCAACGAACTTCTCTGATTGAACGAACATACCACCAGAACCACAACAAGGGTCAAATACACGACCCTTGTAGGGTTCGAGCATTTCAACCAGTAATTCAACAACGGAGCGAGGGGTATAGAACTGTCCTCCCTTTTTACCTTCAGCCAGTGCGAATTCACCCAGGAAATACTCGAAAACATGACCCAGGACATCTGCACTCCGAGCCTTAGCATCTCCCAGAGCAATATTCCCGATAAGATCAATCATACTACCAAGACTGGTTGGATCCAGATTACCCCGTGCATAGACTTTGGGGAGCACATCCCGTAAAGAGGGGTTTTCACGCTCGATGGCATCCATGGATTCATCAATGGTCTTTCCAATGGTAGGCTGTTTCGCCTGGGAGCTTAAGAATCCCCAACGTGCAGAAGGGGGTACGAAAAAAACGTTCTCAGCTTTGTACTCGTCCTTGTCTTCAGGATCAGCTCCAGAGGAGTCGCCTTCACTGACTTTCAGCTTTCCGTAGAGGTCTTCAAAGGCATCAGAAATATACTTGAGGAAAATGAGTCCCAGAACGATGTGCTTATACTCAGCAGCATCAATATTTTTGCGGAGTTTATCAGCTGATTTCCAGAGCTGTTTTTCGATGGGTTCAGAGTCAGTATTTTGCTGTTTGGCCATTAATATATTCCTTTTTAATAAGGCTGTCATTTTAGTGGCTTAGATGTTTATGTCAAGGTTGGAATGAAGTTGCGACAATAATATGGACATAGCGGGAAGTTAAGCGGTATCACAAATCTAAATATTTCATGGCTTGATCAGTATGTCCCAACTTTGCGTAAATACCAGCAATCCTTCTGGAAATATTTTCTTGGTTTGGATAGAGCTGATACAATGCTAAATATATATCCAAAGCTTTATCATATTGATTTAACTTAATATATACATTCCCCAGCAAATCTAAATCTTCATTTTTAGCTAAATCGTTTTTAACAATCATGCAAAGTGAAATAGAAGGTTTGCTATTCAATATTTTCATAGGATTCATTCATAATGTATAGATTAAGAGCCAGTCGAGCTGTTTCTATTGTCCGATATTTAACATCATAAGGCAACATAAATTGCTTATGCGTATTCAATAGATTGATTTGCCTGTTCATTCCGATTAAGTTGATTCAATGTTAGAATTTCAAAACTTAAATAATGGAGATAATCGTGGAATATAGAAATCTTGGGCGTTCAGGCCTCAAACTTAGTGCATTATCCTTTGGTTCATGGGTCACATTTAAGAACCAAGTTGACCTCTCTTTAGCGAAAGAAATGATGACGGTTGCCTACGATGCAGGTGTTAATTTCTTTGACAATGCCGAGGTGTATGCAGATGGTGAATCCGAAAAAATAATGGGACAAGCGCTAAAAGAATTGGGATGGGGACGCGATACATTTACCGTTTCAAGTAAGGTATTTTGGGGCGGTTCTCTACCAACGCAAAAAGGTCTCAATCGTAAACATATTCATGATGCCTGTCACGCGGCACTTGGGAGACTGCAAGTCGATTATCTAGACTTATTCTTTTGTCATCGCCCCGATGCATCAACACCCATTGAAGAAACCGTTCGCGCCATGGATGTATTGATTCAGCAAGGCAAAATCCTGTACTGGGGAACATCAGAATGGACCGTTGCTCAAATCATGGATGCCCATCGCATCGCCGGTCAATACGGTCTCACACCCCCAACTATGGAACAACCTGAATACAACCTCTTCCATCGTGAACGAATGGAAGGTGACTACCTCCATGCCTTTAATACGGTAGGTTTGGGCACAACCATTTGGTCTCCCCTAGCCTCTGGACTTCTTACGGGAAAATATATTGATGGCATGGCTGGAGATAGTCGTGTCAATTTAAAAGGTTATGGATGGCTAAAAGCGAAATTTGAATCCGAAAAAGGACAAGAATTGATTGGTCTGACAAAGGAATTAAAACATATCGCTAATGATTTAGGCATCAGCCTCGCACAACTTTCCCTCGCATGGACATTAAAAAATCCAAATGTTTCAACGGCCATAATCGGGGCTTCAAAAGTGAGTCAATTACAAGAAAATCTCAAGGCGATTGATTCTTTAGATTTACTTACTGATGAGGTTATGGACAACATAGAAAAGGTTGTTAAAAACAAACCTGCACCTCAAGACGTTTTTTGATTTTTTTTAAATTTGACGATTCTGTAATTCAATTTTGATTTTTAAATAGTGTTTACTTTGCAAAAGAAGATATAATGACAGCATGACCAAACGCATAAAAATCTTAGTTGTTGACGACGATCAAATGGCGCAGAAACTCATACATTTTCTTCTAGCAGACGAATATTATCAATTAATTGAAGCGCAAAATGGCGCCGAGGCCATACGTATTATTGACAAATCAAGTGACTTTTCTTTAGTCCTTCTTGATGTTATGATGCCAGATATTTCGGGACTTGAAGTTTGCCGTCATATTCGCAAGAAATTCTTGCCATCCGCGTTACCCGTCATCATGATTACTGCAAACGATGATGAAGATAGTTTGGCCGAAGGTTTTGAAGCGGGTACAAACGATTTTATTCGAAAACCTATAAAGCGTTCAGAGTTAATTTCGCGCATACGAAGTCATCTACAAATATTGAATATTAGTACCGCTTACAGTCGATTTATACCCAAAGAAATTTTAAAAGCACTTGGACATGATTCTATTGTTAACGTTAAACTCGGTGATCAGATTCAAGGCAATATGACGATTTTCTTTTCTGATATTCGCTCTTTTACACAAATGTCGGAAAACTTATCGCCCAAAGAAAGTTTTGAATTTTTAAATCGTTATCTGAATTACGTGACACCTCCCATCCAAAACAACCATGGATTTGTTGATAAATATATTGGAGACGCTGTGATGGCGCTTTTCCCATTAAAAGCTGATGATGCATTAAAAGCAGCGATGGATACACTGTGAGCGATTTCCTTACTCAATGTAAGCCTTCAAAAAACGAATTCCGAACCAATTGAGATAGGTATTGGATTGCATACGGGAGCCATGATGTTAGGCACCATTGGCTATCATGACAGAATGGATGTTACGGTTATTTCTGACGCAGTTAATCTGGCTTCGCGTTTGGAACATCTCACAAAAGATTTTGGTAGCCATATAATCATTAGTCATGATACATTCAATTTATTAGAAGACACTGATGCTTATCCGCATCGGTATCTCGGCAAAATGCGCATAGAAGGACGTGAAAGTCGCGTTCCAATTTATGAAATATTTTGTAATGATATTGATAAAAATATTGAACTGAAATGCTCAACCAACCCACTATTGGAAAACGCTTTAAATGTATATGACACAGGTGATTATGAAGAAACAATCTCAGCGCTTAAAGCAATCCAGTCCATTAATCCCCATGATAAAATTGTTACATATTGGATTAATAAAGCCACCTATGCACAAAATGTTCAATTCAATCTTTCATGAATTATATTTTTTAAATAGACCTTTTTCTATACGAATCAAACATCGTTTTTATTTGGAAATAGCGTTCAAATAATCACATTCTCAGCTATGAAATTTGATAATGGTTTAATACGAAAAGTCGAATCTACATTTCAATCTCTTCTCGTGCTATCTCTTATGTTTATCATTTCTGCCTGTGCAGTTGTCAAGGCACCTACAGGGGGTCCTAAAGATACGAAAGGGCCAGAGATTATTGAATATTTCCCAACGCAAGGCAGTTTGAATATTTCTCCCCAAACAAAAATTCGGTTAAAATTTGATGAGCAAATCAACAAAGTATCTCTCCTGAAAAGTGTTAAAATATGGCCGCAACCCGAGAAACCACCTCTTATCAAAGCGACTTTCACCTCTCTTTCCATAGACTTCTCTAAAACACCTCTCGATTCCAATCAAACCTATATCATAACGATTGATAGTAAATTTAAAGATTTGCAGAATAATTCATTGGAAAAACCATTTACTTTGGCGTTTAGTACGGGGAACTTTATTAACCAAGGTCAGATTGATGGTGAGATTTTCACATCGTCGAATGAAAAAATAAAAGGGAAACTATATCTCTATAAAGATTACTTGAAATCAATAGATACTTTAATAACGCAAACGCCTCAGTATGTTTTTGAACCAGCTGCTAAAGGTGAATTTTCCTTTACCTACTTACCAGAAAATCCAATGAATCTTTTTTATTTAGAAGATGCAAATGCCAATGGAATTATCGATGCTGGGGATGCCTTCGCTCGACCCTTTCAAAAAGCAGTAACACCTGGCACGATTTCACCTCCCATGATTTGGATGTGGCCTCAAATCGTTGCACCGAAAAGAAATCCGATTCTAGAAATTAAAAAAATAGCTGACGATTTAATTATCGTACGATTCAAACATATTATCGATTCAGAATCCTTTAACGAAACCCAAATATTCTCGAATCTAGGAGAAATATTTATTGATGGCTTTTCAAGCGTTTCGGGTGATGAGAATGCGATTCTCATCGATACGGATTTTCCTAAATTAACAGCGTCTCAAATATTTTCATTTCAGCATCTCAAGGACCCAACAGGTATTTATCTCAAGTCGGACACTTTGGGACTCAAAATTGATTTAAAAGATTCGCTTTTAATTTTATCCCCAACACTAATTGCCACGAGTAACGTCGATGAGGACTCACTTTTTATCACTCTCAACACAAATTATCCCTTTAAATCAATTATTGATTCATCCTTTCATTTAATACAGATGGGACCAGACACCCTGGATTATAGACTTAATTTCAAACCCCATCTAACAACTGAATTCAAAACCAAAATTCCAATGGATTTCGCCAAGGGTCGCAAATTTATGTGGCAACTAGCGACGAATGATTTAATATCGAAATATACAGTTAAACATTCTGATACGCTTTATAGCGGTGATTTCAGCATCGCGAATAAATCCGAGCTTGGCAAACTCATTTTTTCGAGTGAAATAATGGAACAAAAATGGGCAACACTTATCAAAGACAAGTTGTGGAAAAAGGATATTAGCCACGAAACAACTTCAACATTCTATGGTCTTGATGAAGGCAACTATAATCTCGTTATTTGGAAGGATAGTAACAAAAACAAACGTTTTGATTCCGGCGGTACTGACTTAAATACAGTCTCTGAATTTTTTTACGTTTATCCCGATACAATACATATACGAGCGCGATGGGATACGGATTTAGAATTGATTTCTATTCAAGATCCAAAGTAATTGAACACATGTGATTAATAATTGAATCACACTCTTTAAAACGAATGAAAAATATTCAAAAATATTCTGCAAATGGAAACGACTTTATTATTCTTGATAGTGATTTTGGGCAGACACTCAATCGCCCTCAAATCAAATTATTATGTCATCGAAAAAATGGCATTGGAGCTGACGGACTTATGTTTGCGACGTCAAGCGATGATGCAAATTTCCGAATGCATTTCTATAATTCAGACGGATCTGAGGGGCAAATGTGTGGAAATGGAGCCCGCGCATTGACGCATTATGTTATGACATCTACTTCTTGGTCATTGACGCAGGGCGCATTCATTGCGGGTGACGGACGCCATCAATTTCGCATCGAAAATAATCATCAGGTTTGGGTGGAGATATTAACGCAGGGTGGTTTCACGCCTCATAATATTCAAGGATTTCGTGGAAATTCGTGTAAAGTAGGTGTGGATCATTTAGTGGTACCAACTCAAAATCTCAAGGCCTTAGACATCAATAAAATTGGAAAAGCTTTGTGTTTTGACCCTGCTTTTCCAAAGCAGATAAATGTAAATTTTATAGAAGCGTCAAATGGTTCCTATCAAATTCGCACATTTGAAAGAGGGGTTTTCGCAGAGACGGATGCATGTGGTACAGGTGCAACGGCTGCGGCAAAATATTTGGAATCCTTAGGAAATAATGAGTGGCCAAAATCGTTTGAGTTTAAGGGTGGCACATTATATGTAAATAAAAATGACGGTCGATACTGGCTCTCAGGTGACATCAATTTTCTGTTTGATGCGACACTCGGGAAAGATATCTTGGCTGACTCGAAACAATTGGGGAATGAATGAATTTTTATGCAGTAATTATAGCAGGTGGGGTTGGTAAGAGATTTTGGCCTCGCAGTAGGAAGTTAACACCTAAGCAACTTTTGAATATTACCGCTGAAAAGAGTATGCTTCGACTTACCGTTGATCGTTTAAAATTATCGACTGATATTAGTAAAATAATAATTGTAACGAATGCGGATCAAAAAAATGGTATTCTCAGTGAGATACCAGAATTAAGGCCTGAAAATATACTTATTGAGCCATCCGGAAAGAATACGGCTCCGGCGATTGGCCTCGCTGCAATTTATATTGAGCAACAAGATCCAGACGCTATCATGGGCGTGTTTCCCGCGGATCATATTATAGGTGACGATGCCTTATTTAACATGTATCTAGAGCAGGGGATTCATGCGGCCTCTCACGAAAAAGCCTTGGTTACTTTCGGTGTTGTACCGACCCGTCCCGCAACTGGATATGGATATATTCAATTCCTTGATCAAAAAAATAAGCCTGCTTTAAAAGTAAAGACCTTTGCAGAAAAACCAGATCTCAAAACGGCCCGTGCTTTTTTATCCAGCGGTGATTTTTTATGGAACAGTGGTATGTTTGTGTGGAGCGTCAAAATCATTTTGAGTGCTTATGGTCAATATCTTACAGAACTTTATCACAGTTTAAAAAAAATAAGACTCGTAATAAATAAAGATGATTACCAAAATGTCTTGAATCGCGAGTGGGCAACGATTAGGTCCATATCTATTGATTACGGCATTATGGAAAAATCAAATAATGTCCGGGTTGTGAAGGTCGATTTCCCTTGGAATGATGTCGGAAGCTGGGACGCCGTTTATGAGATGTCTGACAAAGACGAAAATGGGAATGCCAGTCGAGGCGATACAATAATTATTGATGGGGATAAAAATTTAGTTTTTAGTGATCATCAAAATGTGTCCATTGTTGGTGTGTCAAATCTTGTCGTTATCAGCACAAAAGACGCATTATTAATCATTCCTCGTCACGATACCGAACGCGTTAAAGAAGTCGTTGACAAACTTGAAAAAAATGGTCGCAAGGAGCTGTTATAATTGAAATCAGATAGTATAAAAACTGAATTTGAAAATCTTGCCACACGACTCGGTTACACAATTCGTTATGAAAAGGGATACTTTCAAGGTGGTTATTGTCGGTTAAAAAATGAAAATATTATCATAATGAATCAGCATTTAGAGACCAAGCAACAAAACATTGCTTTTTCGAGATTGTTTCAGGAATTCGACTTGAGCAATATTCAAGTCTTACCCATTTTACGTTTTATGATTGAGGATATCTCAGGCGAATGATGTTTACTCTTGAAAAATTTCTGATATTTACGCTTCTCTCGTTTTTTTTAACAATAATAGGATCCGCACTTTATCTCATTTTTCCGCCAAATAGCTTTTTCCCATTTGGTTTGTACTTATGCGCGGTTCTTGTCACGGTTTCTTTCCAATCACTTAATAAGTTAACCGTACAACTCATTCAGCGCATCATCGCGCGGGATTATTATCAAAGAAATCGTAAATTACGACAAATTATTTCTGACTTGCCATCAATCAATACGTATCGTGATATGACGAAAACATTTATTACAGCATTGCCCGATATTTTTAAAACAGAAATCATTGCACTCTTGGTTAAACACAAGGATAATTTTCTCTTTCAAGACGCAATTGCTCCTTCACCGATGGTTTTACCTGGCATATCAATTTCTAAAAATCATCCTTTAATTTTGTACTGCCGAGAACAAGACGATATCATTTTGCCGATTAAGTATTCAATTTCTGATTTTACAGATGAAAATGATGGAATACACTTCGATTATCAATCTTTTAAAGTTTTTAACTGGGCAATTCCGCTTAAGGTTGACGGTCGGATGACTGCTTTAATTATCCTTAACCATATACCCATCAACATCAGAGAACGTCGCCAAAACGCCTTATTACAAGCGACACTCAATCAAGTCAGTGTGCTAATAGATAATAGAAAATTATTTGATCGAATAAAACGTGAGTCTGCCAAGCAATCAGCCATTTCTGTTGTGACGGAAGTGATGGCTAAAACAGCCAGTATTTCTAGTATTTTCAATACAATACTGGATCAAGTTGCAACAGTTTTACCCATCGATGCTTCAGGTATTTTTCTCACTTCTACCGACGATAGTAATATCGATAAATTTTTGCAACGTGGATATGATAGACGTCGCCTTAATCCATTAAAACTTAAAATTGGTCGAGGAATTGTTGGGAAATGTATCTCCGAAAAACGCTCGTTTCTTATTCGAGATATTGGAAAATATAGCGGATACATTAAGGGGCGTTCATCGACGCGCTCTGAACTGTGTGTCCCCATTCGAATCAGGAATAATGTCTTTGGAGCCATCAATGTTGAAACAAATGTACTCGCAGCCTATAATGAAGATGATCAGGAATTTCTAGAGACTATGGGAATTCAAGCTGGATCTGTACTTGAAAAATATAAATCAGCTCAAAGTAAACGCGTAAATTCAGGTTTTCATAGAGATATGGAAAAGGCTCAAGAAGTTCAACGCTCTATGTTGCCTGCCCAAATACCCACTCATGATCATGTAGCTTTTGATATTAAGTACATACCCAACAAACAAATAAGTGGTGATTTTTACGATCTACAATCGAAGGGTGAAAATAATTTCATTCTCACCATAGGGGATGCTGTAGGAAAAGGGATTTCAGGTGCCCTCATTATGTCAAATTTTTACTCGGCATACAAAAGCGTTATAAAGCAAGATATGCCACTCGATGAGAAAATGAATAATCTCAATAGTATCTTTAATTATGACACAGATGATGAGCGTAAAATAACAGTTTTTATTAGCGAACTCGATGTTAAGAAGAATGAGCTTAGCTATGTAAATGCAGGACACCCTACCCCGCTTATTTTTCATCAAAATGGTCAAATGACACGATTAGATAAGGGTGGACCCATTTTGGGATTTAGCCAATATTCAAAGTTTTCAATGGGGAAAATAAAGTTCTACGAAGGCGATCTTTTAGTGCTTTACACAGATGGCTTACTAGAGGCTGTGGACCAATCAGGGCAACTGTTTGACGAATCCGGACTTATTGATTCCGCTAAAGTTTTTCTTAAACTCTCCGTAGAAGAAGTTAATAATGCGCTTCTGGAACGATTGAGGCGTTTTACACGAAAAGAAAATTTTGATGACGACTTAACCATTATTTTAGCCAAATTTTCAGGAAAACCGTATCTAAAACAGTCGGAATGATTTATGTACAAAAATTTTACCACGCTATGAATTATTTATCAAACATGTATAATGGGCTCTGTAAAATTACATATTATACGAGCACTTACCCCAACAAGTTAAACCATGAAGGAGGGCGGTAATGAAAGATTACCATGTAAAGGATATTCGAAACGTTGCAATTGTGGGCCACGCCTCAACAGGCAAAACGAGCCTTGCTGAGGCACTACTCTTTAATACAGGCACATCAAGCCGTATGGGTACTATTGCTGAAGGGAATACACATTCAGATTACAGGAAGGATGAGATTACTCGCAACCATTCAATCTCTACAAGCTTAATGCAACTTGAATATGATAGCACAAAAATAAACATACTTGACGCACCTGGATATTCTGATTTTGTGGGTGATGCTTTAAGCGCCGTTCGTGTAGCGGATGTCGGACTCATTACCGTAAGCGGTACTGCGGGTGTTGAAATGGGTACGGAAATTATGTGGGACTTTTGTCAAAAATACGACATTTCCCGAGCATTTGTCATTACGATGTTGAATAAAGAGAACACTCAATTTCAACAAATATTTGATCGATTAAAATCCTCTTTTGGGAATGGTATCATTGCCCTCCAAGTACCATTAGAAGAAGGTATCGGTTTTCATAAAATCATTGATATTATTCGTAAAAAAGTGCTGGTCTTTAAAGACGGTAGTGGAAATTTTACGATGGAGGATATTCCAGCGGATAAGGTCGATTCGATTGAAGAACTTTATGTTGAAATGGTTGAAAAAGTTGCTGAATCTGATGATGAGCTTATGGAACAATATTTCGAGCAAGGTGAACTTTCTGAAGATGACTTACGCGCTGGATTTCGTAACGCCATTATCCAAAAACAAATCTTTCCTGTTTTTTGCGCCGCGGCGACTGAAAATGTCGGCGTTACGCGCCTTGTGCAAATTATGGAAAAATACTTCCCTTCGCCTGCAGATATGCCAGAAACCGAATCTGTTGAAGGTGAAAAATATTCAGCTGACGAAAAGGGTCCATCCATAGCATTTGTTTACAAAACTACAAGTGAAGCACATGTGGGCGAATTAAGTTATTTCCGTGTTTATTCTGGACAGTTTTCATCAGGGATGGATATGACAAACAAAACTCGCTCAAGTTCCGAAAGAATCGGTCATATTTATTCGATTTGTGGACATGATAGAACTGATGTCGAAACTGTCTTTGCAGGTGACATGGGTGCAACCGTAAAATTAAAAAATACGCACACGGGTGATACGCTTTCAAACGTTAAAGACGGTAATATTTTGAAACCCGTCGAATTTCCACACCCAAATATTCAAGCAGCCATTGTATCAAATGTAAAAGGTGAAGAAGACAAGGTCGCAGCAGGTTTATCATTAATCCACGAAGAAGATCCAACTTTCTTTTATGAAGTTGATCCTGATTTGCACCAAACTATTATTTCGGGACAAGGTGAGCTCCAACTATTTATCGCATTTGATAAATTAAAGCGACGATTTAAAGTCCAAGTTGATATGGTTGAGCCTAAAATACCCTATCGTGAAACGATAAAGGGTCGCGCTGAAGGTAAGTATCGGCATAAAAAACAATCGGGTGGTGCGGGACAATTCGGTGAAGTTTGGCTACGAATTGAACCTGTTAATCGCGGTGAAGGCATATCGTTTGAACAAACACTTGTCGGTCAAAATGTTGACCGAGGCTTCGTCCCTTCCGTTGAAAAAGGAGTTATGTCAGCTACGGCTGAAGGCGTTCTCGCTGGCTTCCCAATTGTAGATGTAAAAGCCATTTTTTATGATGGCAAAATGCATCCCGTAGATTCGAAAGATATTGCTTTTCAAATCGCAGGTAAGGGTGCATTTAAAGATGCTTTCCGCAATGCAAAACCTTGTTTACTCGAACCCGTATATTATGTTGAAGTGAAGGTACCAGAAGAGTTTATGGGCGATGTTATGGGCGACTTAACGTCTCGAAGAGGTCGAATAGAAGGCATGGTAACCGAGGGACATTATCAAATCCTAAAAGTGAAAGTTCCATTGGCGAACCTCTATAAATATGCATCAACGCTTCGTTCTATCACGCAAGGTAAGGCCGTTCATAAGCAACGATTCGACCATTATCAAGAAGTACCGAAAGAAGAAGAAGGCAAGATTATAGAAGCCGCATTGAAAGCAAAAGAAGAAGAATAAATAAGAATAATCTATCGCTAAATGTCATCCTGAGAATAACGTTGGATGACATTTTTTTTAAGGGAGGTTTTATGGATAAAAAATTGTGGGCACCTTGGCGTATGGATTACATTTTATCAGATAAATCTGAGGAGGGATGCATTTTTTGCACAAAACCTGCTCGCGAACTTGATTTTGAAGATTTATTGCTCTTTCGAGGTGAATATTGCTATGTCCTGATGAATCTTTATCCGTATAATAATGGGCATTTATTAGTCATTCCCTATATGCATACAGATCAGCTTGAGTCTATATCACTTGAGACGATGAATGAAATGAATGTTCTCATTCAGGCATCCATGAAAATTCTTAGAATTGCGATGGTTCCTGACGGCTTTAACATTGGCTTGAATCAAGGAGCGGTTGCAGGGGCAGGAATCGCTGAACATGTCCATTTCCATATTGTTCCCCGGTGGACAGGTGATACGAATTTTATGCCCATAACGGGGCATACAAAAGTCCTCGTTCAAGGCTTACAAGAAACATATAATTTACTTAAACCTTTGTTTGAAAAACGACTAAAATAATATTGACAGCCCAATAGACGCCGACTATCTTTGCCCGCTTTTTGATTCCGGAGTAGCTCAGTTGGTAGAGCGAGTGACTGTTAATCACCAGGTCGGGAGTTCAAGTCTCTCCTCCGGAGCCATATGGTATAAAAACGAGAACCCTTAGTAATATTCTTCATGGAATCTACTAGGGGTTTTTGGTATAGAGTGACGGCTACAGTGCTTTTTTTGTGTGTTCTCAGAGGATATAACTTCTCATATTTTAAGGGAGTCGATATCTGTCATTTTTGCAGCATTATAATCGCATCACCTCTTTTTAAATTACTATTCACGAGTGTTAGATAGGCGCAAAGCGAACCTTAATCAGTCGTCTAGTAATCAATGGACTGATTTTGTCTGAAATAATATATTACTCGTTAAGTTTAATCTAAGTAGTCGCTGCTGAAAAAGGTCCAAAATCACTCTAACTTGGCTGTAAATAAAGTCTGTAGATTATAAAATCAAGATGTGGCTTGAATAAATTTTTGGGGAGTGTCAAAATAACTGGGTCTGAAAGGGCCGTAATGAGTTGTGTGAT